>NZ_JASF01000005.1:1966117-2293803 GCF_000622405.1 Sulfitobacter donghicola DSW-25 = KCTC 12864 = JCM 14565 | reverse complement strand
TTCTTGGTAGTCAATGTTACCAACCTTGTCGGACATACCGTAACGCATCACCATCGCGCGCGCCAAGGAGCTCGCCTGCATGATGTCGCCCACTGGGCCTGATGAAACGCTGTCAGCGCCGTATTTCCAGATTTCAGCCGCTTTGCCCGCCATTGTCATGGCGATCCGCTCTTCGGCTTCGTCTTTGAACATCTGCAGCTTGTCCATTTCAGGCAGGCTCATCACCATCCCCAAGGCGCCACCTCGAGGGATGATTGTCGCCTTATAGACGGGGTCACATTTCGGCAGCTTGATACCAACAATTGCGTGGCCTGCCTCGTGATAGGCGGTCTTTTCTTTCTGGTCTTGGGTCAACACCATCGAGCGGCGCTCGGCGCCCATCATGATCTTGTCTTTGGCCATTTCGAAATCCAGCATCGCAACAAAGCGACGGCCAACACGCGCAGCGGTCAGCGCCGCCTCGTTCACAAGGTTGGCAAGGTCAGCACCAGAGAACCCCGGTGTGCCGCGTGCAATGATGCGCAAATCAACATCAGGGCCAAGCGGCGTTTTGCGCGCGTGCACACCCAAGATTTTCTCACGGCCTTTGATGTCTGGATTGCCAACAGTCACCTGACGGTCAAAACGACCTGGGCGCAGCAAGGCAGGGTCCAAAACATCCTTACGGTTTGTCGCGGCGATGATGATCACACCTTCGTTCGCTTCAAAACCGTCCATCTCAACCAGCAATTGGTTCAGCGTCTGTTCGCGTTCATCGTTACCACCGCCATAACCAGCCCCACGAGAGCGGCCAACAGCGTCGATTTCATCGATGAACACGATGCATGGCGCGTTCTTTTTCGCCTGCTCGAACATGTCGCGCACACGGGATGCGCCCACACCCACAAACATTTCAACAAAATCAGAACCCGAGATGGTGAAGAACGGCACACCCGCCTCGCCCGCAATTGCGCGCGCCAGCAAGGTTTTACCGGTACCCGGAGGGCCCTCTAGCAAAGCACCTTTCGGGATCTTACCGCCAAGCCGCGAGAATTTTTGCGGGTTGCGCAGAAACTCAACGATCTCTTCCAGCTCTTCCTTGGCTTCATCAATGCCTGCAACATCGTCAAACGTGACGCGGCCATGTTTTTCGGTCAGCATCTTGGCCTTGGATTTGCCAAAACCCATCGCCCCGCCTTTGCCGCCACCCTGCATTCGGTTCATGAAATAAATCCACACACCGATCAGCAACAGAATGGGCAACAGCGAAATCAGGAAGGTCTGAAGACCGCTTTCCTGCTGGCTTTCCGCACGGAAAGGAATGCTGTTATCGGTAAGAAGCTTTGTCACCTCGGCGTCGCTTGGCTTGATCGTGACATAGTCACTGCCATCAGACTGACGAAAGCGCACCTGCTCACCGTCAAGGGTTACATTGCTAACATTGCCGTTCTCGACAGATGTGATGAAATCGGAATAGCTGATCTCGCGGTTTTGCAAGCCGCTGTTGCCGCCGCCGTTGAACAGATTGAACAACGAAAAGACGAGAACAAGCAACACAGCCCAGAACGCAAGATTGCGGAAATTGCCCAAGGAAACTCTCCTGAATACTTGTCGGTCAGAGGTGACTCCTCCAACCACTCTTCTAAAATAGAGACTGAACCGATTTGTTCAATGCAAAAGCAAAAATGAGGTGAAATCTGCGACGATCTGTGCAGACCAATCCAGATTGTATCCCGCAAGGGGTGCCGCAACTAGGTTTTCTCCCTTCCAAACCGCTGGGGACGACATCAAACTATGGCGCGGAACGCCAATTGCGCGCCAGTCAGGCAGCGCAAGAACCCCTTCACCAAGGGCACGGACCTCAAGCGAGTCGTCATGCGGCCCGACAAGCCGCCACCGTGTGTCCCAAATCTCGTTGGTTTTGGTTACTGTATCCTTAACTGCGTTAAATTCCCGCGTGATCCGAATATGACCTTTGCCCCTTTGAACAAGGCACCCTGCGAGGTTCAAACGATTTTGCGCCTCAAGCTCCCGCCCTAAAAAACCTGCAAAAACCTTGCGCGGCGGATAGGGTAATGACCCGACCCATTGCAGCGCGGCGGCGGTCAATCGGCGCTCGATATCTGCTGGAACCTCCCGCGTGAAATCAGCAGATAACAACAGGTCCCCTCCCTCCTGCGTCACATGCGAGCGGGCCTCCTGCCGAGTATAATGGGCCAAGGCCTCTTGGGATTGACGAAGCGCAAAGGCCGAGTGATGCAAGCTATCTGCATCTATCCCCAGCTCCTTTAGGCTGGGCAAAAGACGGCGCGCTTTTGTGCGCATATAGTGCGGGTCATCGTTGGTGGGGTCATCAACCCATTCAATTTGTTGACGTTTAAGGTAATCGCGCAGGGTTGAACGGTGCTGCTGCCACAGAGGGCGCGACCATAGGATGCCGTTGCGTCGAAACAGGGTTTGCATCTGCGCCAACCCATCCAAACCCGCAGAGCGCCCCAGCCGGATCAACATATTTTCGGCCGTATCATCCATTGTGTGGCCCAATGCGATCCCGCCGACCTTGGCGGTCTTGGCCCATTTGGCCATCAGATCATACCGCGCATCACGCGCCGCTGCCGAAACATTGCCACCACTATTTGGTCCGCTCCACGTAAAAATATCGTGGGAAACACCCAGCTGCGTACAAAGCGCCGCAACCCCTTCGGCCTCGGCACGGCTTTCTGCGCGCAGGCCATGATCAACGGTAACAGCGGCAATGGGGTGGCCCGTCTGTTCGGACCAACGGGCAAAAAGATGCAGCAGCGCGACACTATCACCGCCGCCCGACACAGCAATGCCGACTCGTTTTGGCAATTCGCTACCAAAAGCAACATCAATAGCATGCAGCAACATGGCATCAGCGCCCTGCTGCATCACCCAACTTTGGTCTAGTTGCATCCAAGCTTGCTTTGCTCGGCTACTGCGGCCGCTGCAAATTCGCTGCTGGCAAAACGCGCTGGAACTTCGCCCAAAGTCACGCAGGCCTCACTGCTTTGCCCCAACGCCCCCAAGGAAGCGCCGAGTTTGAACAGAGTTTCCGGTGCTGTTGGTCCAGTCGGTGCCGCGCCAAAGCTGGCAAGATAGGCACGCGCCGCCTCTCGTGTGTCGCCAGTCCCTTGCAAGGCGTCACCCCGCCGCAAATCCGCTTCTGCGGCTAACGGAGAGCCTGGGTAGGTCTGATTGAAGGTCGCAAACTTGTCTGCGGCGGTACGAAAGTCACTGGATGCGAGCGCCTCCTGCGCCCGCTTGAAGTCGTCCTGTTCGCCCACGGCGAGTTGTGTTGTGGTGTTTGTTGGTGTGGGCGCAGGGGCTGGGGCAGTCGCCTGATCTGTTCCGCCCAATGTGGTTGTTTCACCCAAAGTCGAAATATCGCCGCCTTCAAGCTCAACCAAACGGAACTCCAAATCGGCAACGCGGCGTGTGCCATCATCGACAATCCGGTTGATGCGATATTCCAATTCTTCGGTCTTGGCTGTCACACGCGACAATTCGCTTTCCATCGCATTTACGCGGTCCAAAACAGATGTTGCCAGCTGAACGCCGCCCGCTGTGCCTGTGGTCGACAGCTCGCGCTTGAGCTTGCTCATTTCCACGTTCAGAATCGAAAGCTCCTGACGGATATCAGCCAGCGTTTGCGCGTCTTGGGCAGCCGCGCCCAATGGCACCGCCCCCAAAACCACTGCAAAGATAAATGCAAATCGCATGCTCAGGTTCCTTTAGCTGTTTTGCCCACCAGCCAGCACGGTCACCGCGCGGCGGTTTTTGGCATAGCAGGCCTCATTCGAACAAACCTCGATCGGGCGCTCTTTACCATAGCTCACCACGCGCAAGCGCGAGGCTGGCACACCTTTGGACAGCAGATATTCGCGGGCCGAGTTAGCACGGCGTGCACCAAGGGCGAGGTTGTATTCACGTGTGCCCTGTTCATCTGCGTGGCCTTCGATCACGGCCTGATAATCAGTGTTGGTGGTCAGCCACCCCGCCTGCCCGTCCAATGTCGCGCGACCCGCCGCTGTAAGCGTGGCTTGGTCCACCTCGAACAACACGCGGTCACCGACCGTTTGGTTGAAATAGGCGGTTGAGCTGGGGTCATTTGCACTGCCTGGCACAATGCCATTCAACGGCGTGCCAAGAGGGGCCGTTGGCGTGCTCAATTCATCGTCGCCGCCAAAACGGTTCGGGTTGGTGCAGGCCGACAGCGCAACAGCTGCAACCAGAAGGCTCATAGGTAGGAATTTCATCTGTCTCGACCTCACATAAGGTTTTTTATTGTTAGCGCCACTTTATCACACCGTGGCGCCGCCTGAAAAGAGTTACTGCTGCAACGGTGACCAGCTGGGGTCTGATCCACCCTCAGGGGTTGAAACCTGACGCAAAACACGGCCTGTGATATCCACCGAATAGATCGAAGATGCACCGCCAGCGCCCTGTGTTTCACGGGTGAACATGATCACACGCCCATTGGGTGACCACGTTGGCCCCTCATCCAGAAACGATGCGGTCAGGAGGCGTTCTTCGGATCCATCTGTGCGCATCACACCAATGTGAAAGCGGCCACCATGCTGTTTGGTAAAGGCAACCAGATCTCCACGAGGCGACCATACAGGCGTGCCATAACGCCCCTCACCAAAGGAAATTCTGCGGGCTTCTCCGCCAGTTGCAGCCATAATATACAGCTGGGGCGAGCCTGAGCGGTCGCTCTCGAATACAATTTTGCTGCCATCGGGGCTATAGCTGGGGGCAGTTTCGATCGAAGGCGTATTGGTCAGGCGCACAGATTGGCCCGAGGCAATATCCATCGTGTAAATATCTGTATTCCCCCCTTGGCTAAGGGAAAACACCACCGTTTGACCAGAGGGTGAAAAGCGGGGGGCAAAGCTCATCGTGCCTTCGGCGCTTTCCAACACGCGGCGCTGGACCGAGCCGACATTCAAAACATAGATGCGCGGAAACCCGCTTTCATAGCTGGTATACAGCACCCGATCACCCGTAGGAGAGAAGCGCGGCGCAAGAACAATCGCGCTGCTATCGGTCAGGTAGCGTACATTCGCGCCATCATAATCCATAATCGCAAGACGCTTTTTGCGATCATTCTTTGGCCCTGTCTCGGAAACATAAACAACGCGGCTATCGAAATAGCCCCCCTCACCTGTGATGCGGGAATAGACTTCATCGGCCACCTTATGCGCCATCCTGCGCCAGCCTTCGGTTGTGCCGCTAAATTGCAGCCCCTCACCCAGATTAGAACCTGAAACCACGTCAAACACGCGGAACTTTACGTTTACGCTATTGCCAGAAACCGAAACGGCCCCCGTGACCAAAGCCTGCGCATTGATTGCCTTCCAATCAGGAAAGGAAACAGGCGCATTAAAGTCGCTATATTGTGCAATAAAGGCCGAGCTGGGGATTTCACGAAAAACGCCCGTGCCCTGAAGATCAGCTGCGATCACCCGCGCCAGATCACCCGCCAATTGCCCCGCTTCGCCCGTTTCGGCCTGAAAATCGGGAATAGCGATGGGCAGCGGCTGAATGATCCCCTCTTCGATGGTGATCCTTAGGGGGCCTTGTTGGGCACTAACAGCGGAGGAAAGACCAAACGCGCAAAGAAGCGCTAAACAAATACTCAAATACTTCATTTGGAAATCATCCTTTCAGGGCTGAACCGCAGTCCGCTTTTCCGCCATTGATGGTTTTTCTTAACGGGGAGACTGAACTGATCTCTCCCACAATATAGTTCGGCCTGTTTATCAGGTGCCATTGTTTGGCACGGGTTGGCGCCGATGATCAAAACATCACCCGCCCCAAAACGGCAGTGGGAAATATGGTGAGGCACGCTCATCTGATCCGCATCCGCTCTGGGTTAAAGGTCATCTCGATCTCTTTCCACTGGCCGTATTTTTCGGCCGGCAAAGGGTAGCCTTCCTTTTGGCACAACAATATCGCACGGCGCGCAGCACCAAAGGCCGCATTCGCGGTCGATGCATCCCCGCCCTCGCTGGCAATCATCCGCAAAGAGGACGAGACGACTTTGCCATCCTGCGTCATACTCATGGCAACTGTCACAGTTGTCTGGGCCCATCGCGCACCAGGATCGACGTTCCAACAGTTTTGAACGGCAAGGCGCAGAGCGTCTTTTTCACCTGATGACATAGGCGGGCCCGTTGGGATTTCATTCGCTGCCGAACTCAGCGCCGCCTCAAGCGCGGCTTGTACGGCGGCATCATCTACGGCGCTGTCGTCTTGGGGTTGGGTCTGAGCTGTTTGGGTTGGCTCAGCTGCAGGGCGCGGCGCAGATGGGCGGCGCGCGGGGGGGCGCATCGACGCATTTGGCGCGGCGGCTGGCTCTTCGGTGGCCTCGGTCACGATCCGGTCGCTGGCTTGTGGCGTTTCGGCCGCTTCTTGGGGCTGCTCAACGGTTTCGCCTGTCTCTTCGGGCACAACCGCCTCTTGAGGTGTTGGCTCTTGAATGGTTTCAGGCTCTGGGCGGGGGGATGGATCGGGGGCGACAACTTCGGTTGCGCGCTCGACGGGCGTTTCAGCTATTGGCGCATCTTCCACTGTTACTTCAGCGGCGGGTTCTGGCAGTTCGGGTGCGGCATCGGACACCTCCGGTGCAATCTCTTCCACAGGTTCCTCGGCAGGTTCTGCAACTTCGGGCACAGGCGCTGGCGCTGGCTCATCAGGAGCGGCATCAACCTCTGGCGCGTCTTCGGTAACCTCTGGCGCTGCGGGTGTCGGGGTTTGGGCAACCTCTACAGGCTGGCGGGATGCATCGACCAAGGCCTGAAACTCGGCCCCTGAAATCATCGCAACCTCCTGAACCTCAACAGGATCAGGGCGCGACGTGAACAAGCCGCCGAACATAATCCACCCGATTGCGCCAACATGGCCCAATCCGGATACGATATGTCCTGTTTTGCGCAGCGGCAGCATCGCTTAGTTCCCAGAACCGTCCAGCGTCGGCCCGCCAATATCCGTCACCAGACCGATATTGGAAAAACCACCCGCATTCAGCGCGCCCATGATCTCCATCACAGCGCTATAAGGCACCGAACCATCGGCCCGCAAAAAGACGCGGTCGCCTTCACGTTCATCCGCCACCGCGCGTAGTTTCGCAACCAGCTCCTGACGGGGCGTTTCGGTTGTCATGATCTGCACGCCCCCTTCAGCCGTGATCGTCACGGTCAAAGGTTCTTCTTGTTCGGCGGGCAAGGCTTGTGCGGCTGTTTTGGGCAGCTCAACAGGCACACCAACCGTCAGCAAAGGGGCTGCAACCATAAAGATGATCAGCAGAACCAGCATGACATCCACGAAGGGCGTGATGTTGATCTCGGCCATTGGTTGCGCACCACCGCGCCGTCTGCGGCGCCCGTTTCCGCCACCGCTTTTTTGCATGACACCACCCGCCATGGCTCAGCTATCCAACTGGCGGCTGAGGATCGTGGCGAATTCGTCGGCAAAGGCCTCATAGCCCCCGAGGATGCGATCACTATCTGCGTTCAGCTTGTTATAGAAAACCACCGCAGGGATCGCGGCCATCAGGCCGAGGCCTGTCGCCAGCAAGGCCTCGGCAATACCCGGGGCGACAACGGCGAGGTTGGTGTTTTGTTGCTCTGCAATTTCAATAAAGGCGTTCATAATCCCGAAAACGGTACCGAACAGGCCCACAAACGGAGCGGTTGAACCTGTCGTAGCAAGAACCGGAAGGCCCTTTTGCAGGCGCTCTGCCTCTTTCGCGATGGCAACATCCATCGAGCGGTCGATCCGCGCAGTTGCACCGGGGATCAGCCCGCCGTCTTCGCGGTGCGAGCGGCGCCATTCGGTCATGCCAGCTGCGAAAATCTTTTGAGCAGCGCCTGACGGCTCTGGCCCGATCTGCTCATAAAGGCCATCCAGCGGTTCGCCCGACCAAAAGGCGCGGTCAAATTGCGCGGCTTCGCGTTTCGCTTCGCGGTATTGGATCGTTTTTTGAACGATGATGGACCATGTCCAGAAACTGGCTGCGATCAGGGCGATCATCACCAGTTTCACGGTAAAGGTCGCTTGGGCGAACATGCCCCATACGGTAATGCTGCCGCCGATTTCGGCTGCGATCAATGCTGTCTGCATGTTATGTGCTCTACTCTTCTGCCTCGGTCGGGCCTGTTATCAGGCTCCATTTGGGGTGAATCTAGCGCAGCGCAAAGAAAAAAGCGAGGGCCAAGCGTACCCTTGCCTAATCACGTTTTCAGCAGGCGACATTCCGCCGGAAGGCGCACCGGCTTTCCGCTGGCTCCGATGCAGACAATTTGCACTTTGGCGGTAAAGATCAGATCATCCGCGCGCCACACCTCTTGCTGCATCACCATCCGTGCAGGGCTAAGGCTATCTAACGTTGTGCGCACCTCAAGAATGTCATCAAACCGAGCGGGTGAAATATAGTCTGCCTCGACCCGACGCACCGCAAAGACAACGCCGTCTTCTTTCATGGCAAGCTGATCAATCCCCACATCGCGCACCCAGTCGCTGCGCGCACGTTCAATAAAACGCAGGTAATTCGCGTAATAAACGATCCCCGCCATATCAGTGTCTTCATAATAGACGCGGATTTCTTTGCGGTGGATCATTGATCCGCCCCGACTTGCATGCGCGCAAACAACCGCAAGGCGTGGCTTGGGTCGGTTGCCGCTGAGGGCAGCACGGGATCATAGGCCGCGCGGATCACTTCAGAGATGTCGGGGCGCAAGATTGTCGTTTCGCCCACAATAGCAAGGGGGGATTGATCCCGAAATGCCGTATCGGACCACAAAAGGTAGGATTGCACGATCTGGCTGAGCGCTAAGGCTTGTGCATCCATTGCCGCCAGCTTTTCATCCATCCGCAAAAAGACAAAGCACGCCTTGATCGCGCCGTCCTCATCAAACCGAAAGAAACGGTATTGATTGGCATCCGCCGCCTGCAAACGCGCCACCAAAGGGCCAAGGTCTGGCACAAGGCGCTCCATCCCCGTCACATCCAACAACTCGGCCCAATCCGAAAAGAAGAACATCATCAGGTTGGAGCCAAGCTCCATATCCGTTTCGGCCATTTTATGGTCCGCCAGAACGGCAACCGCCTCTAACGCGCCTTTGACAACCTTCAAGGTCTCGTCTTCTACCCCAAAAATATTTGGCGCAATGGGCCGCCCCCAACGCGCAAAGGCAAACTGCCCGTCGCCGCGGGTAAACAGCTGCTCTATCTGTTCCGGTTTCATATCCTGTTGCCCTTTTCTTTGTCCTTCGCGTGCCGCTGGTCTAACCGAATAGATCAACGTCCCGCTTTGGCGGCTCCATCCCCAGATGGGACCACGCCTTTTGCGCCAGCATTCGCCCCCGCGGGGTACGTTGGATCAACCCCTGCTGCAACAGGAAGGGTTCGATCACCTCTTCCAATGCATCGCGGGATTCACTTAGCGCGGCTGACATGGTTTCAATCCCGACGGGGCCACCCTGATAGTTTTCCGCAATCAGGCGCAGATAACGGCGATCCGCCCCATCAAGCCCCAAATGATCCACCCCTAAACGGGTTAGGGCCATATCGGCCAATTCACGGGTGACCCGACCGTCGCCCTCAACGATGGCAAAGTCCACCACACGGCGCAGCAGACGCCCCGCAATCCGTGGCGTGCCACGGGCGCGTTTTGCGATTTCGCGCGCGCCGCCTTCATCTGCGGGCGCGCCCAGCTTGCGCGCGTTACGGTCAACGATGATGTACAGCTCATCCTCGGTATAAAACTGCAAGCGGGTGGGAATGCCAAAACGATCGCGCAGCGGAGTCGTCAGCAGCCCCATGCGCGTGGTTGCCCCCACCAGCGTAAAGGGCTGGAGTTCGATCCGCACAGTGCGCGCGGCAGGGCCTTCTCCAATAACCAGATCAAGCTCAAAATCCTCTAGCGCGGGATATAGCACCTCTTCGACCGCTGGATTTAGGCGGTGGATTTCGTCAATGAACAAGACATCGCGGGCCTCAAGATTGGTCAGGATCGCCGCCAGATCACCAGCTTTGGCCAAAACGGGGCCAGAGGTCATCCGAAACCCGACACCCAGCTCACGCGCCATGATCTGCGCCAATGTCGTCTTGCCCAGCCCCGGAGGGCCGTGGAACAACGTGTGATCCATCGCCTCTTCGCGCTGTTTGGCTGATTGGATAAACACCTTTAGGTTTGCCCGTGCCTCAGCCTGCCCGACAAATTCATCCAGCATCTGCGGACGCAAGGCGCGGTCAGTATCTTCGGGCAGCCCCTCTGGCCGCATTATCGGATCACTATCAATCATGCCGCCCCCAAAGCGAATAGCCCCTTAGGGGCGCGTTGTTCGCACATTACTCTTTTGGCGCCAGAAGTTTCAACGCCGCGCGAATAAGGGCTGGCGTTTCGGCATCTGGCGCGTCACCGGCTGCTTGCGCAACCGCACCTGCCGCATCCCCCGGCGCATAACCAAGGTTGGAAAGAGCAGAAAGCGCTTCGGATTGCGCAGAGGCATTTGATGCAGGGGCTGGCGCCTTGCGTTTCACAGGGGTCTCGACCACCTCAGCTGGCTGTTCACCCAATGCTTCGGCCACCGTGCCGCCCATCGCCATAACCGATGGCGCCTTATCCTTGAGATCCAGAACCACACGCTGCGCGATCTTTGGCCCGACGCCTTTGGCAACCTTCACGGCATTCCAATCGCCCAACGCAATCGCGCGGCTGACCCCGTCAGGGCCAAGCGCCCCAAGGATCGCCAGTGACGCTTTTGCCCCAACGCCCTGAACAGATGTCAGCAGACGATGCCATTCTTTCTCGGCCAAGGTTGTGAACCCGAATAGCTGCATCAGGTCTTCGCGCACCAGCAGATCAGTATATAGGGCCGCAACCTCGCCCACGGCTGGCAATCCTGCCAAGGTACGTTCGGAACAAAATACCAGATAGCCAACGCCGCGCACGTCGATCAGGATGTGATCCGCTGCGCGGTATTCGATCCGGCCTGTTAGTTTTCCAATCATGCGCTTGCCTTTGCTACTGCTTCGGCAAGGCTGGAGGCGCCGCCGTGATGTGCATGGGTAATCGCAATGGCCAATGCATCTGCTGCGTCTGGGCCTTCAAACTGAACACCTGGTAATTGCATGCGCACCATATGCGCCACCTGCCCCTTATCTGCATGGCCCACACCCACAACAGTTTTCTTCACGTTGTTGGGTGCATATTCCCCGACAGTCAGCTGCATTTGCGCAGGCACCAACAAAGCGATCCCCCGCGCCTGCCCCAATTTCAGGGTCGCGACACCGTCTTTGTTAACAAAAGTATGTTCAACAGCCGCAGTATGAGGGCGATAGGTCGTAAAAACACGCGTGAGCTGAGCGTGCAGCGACAACAATCGCTCGGCCAATTCTACACCTGTATCAGAATGACAGATTCCATTTGCCACATGGCTCAGCTTGCTTCCCGCCACATCAATGACGCCCCAGCCCATATTTCGCAGACCTGGATCGATTCCGATCACCCGTATCATTTGATGCCTCTTAGTCTTGTTGCTTTTTTGATGCAGTAGCACGAAACGCGAACATTGCCTACATCTTTAGATAAATAATCCAAAAACGACATCGGGTAGGTTCAAAAACGCCACCCCGTGCCGCAATGCAGCAAAAGCGACGCAAAACCATCCTGAATGCGACATCCTAATAGGCAGGATTTTGCCATACTTAACGATAGGTTAACCATCTTTCTCTGCCATGCAGAAAACGCATATCAGCCGTGCAATTACACCTCTTGCTAGATGTTTCAACTCTGCCTAATTGGGCAGCATAACGCTGATGAGTTCAGCATTCACACTAATAAAAGGACGGCTCCAATGGCTGCTTTTGACACCACCCGCACCAACTATGGCGTTGCATCATTTGCAAACCGCACATTCGCATTTGTAGCCGATCTGGCTCACGCGATTTCCGCATGGAACGACGCACGCGCAACAAACAAAGCGCTTTCCGCTCTCTCCAACCGCGAACTGGAAGATATCGGCCTTGTACGCGGCGACATCGACGCCGTCGCACGTAGCGCGTTCATCCGCTAATCAAGACGCCGGTGCGCAACTGCACCGGCTCTTTTTCCAGACCTAAAAAGGCCGCGAATGGATCACTCCATTCGCGGCCTTTCCTTTGCGCCTACTAGAACGCGCGCAAGCCCGCTATAGCCACCCCTCCCCCCGGAGGGTCTGCTATAACGGTATAAATTAATTAACGCAGAAGCGGGCCCATTTGATCCGCAATATATTGCGTTACAGGGTCGATGGCCAAAACGCTTGCGCCAAAGGCTTCGGCCGCATTGCCGCTTTCCAGCGTCGCCAGACGGTCCTGATAGGTATCAGGGCCATTTGCGGCCAGCATAAAGGCTTTGAAGCAGAAAAAGCTGAGAACCAGCAACACAGCGCCTTTAATGGGCAAGCGGATGCGCATCGCCTTTGGCTTTGCAACGATCACGCCATTTTTGTCGATACGGGTTGTATAGCCTCGGCGCACCAAACGTGACTGTTGTTTGTCTACGTTCCCAACGCGGGCGTGAAAGTCTTCTCTTGTGTAAACCATAGCAGCGGTCTCTCTCAACAACAGCCCCCACCGTTGTTGATTTAATTTTTAGAGATCAAATATGGCAGAATTGGGGCAAATAAGGCGATTTTAACACAAATAGGGTTAATTCGCGTTCATTTTTCGGAGCACTATTGTCGTCCAGTCACCAATGCTTTCGCGGTGGTGTAGATTGATGCCAGATCGTGCATAAACCGCAATTACCTCATCTGCCTGTTCGTTTAAAATGCCAGATAGAATCGCATAGCCCTCTGGTGCCATCACACCAGCCATATCGGGGGCCAAGGCAATCAGCGGCCCTTTCAGGATATTGGCGAAGACCAGATCAAAGGGCGCAGCGCCGGCCAGCGTGGGGTGATCAAAGCCAGCAGCCTCAACGCAGGCAACGCGCCCGTCCAACCCGTTTGCTTTGACATTGGCCTCGGCCACATCAACGGCTACCTCGTCAATATCTGATGCCAACACCTGATCTTCCCAGATCCGAGCCGCCGCCATGGCCAACACGGCTGTCCCACAGCCGATATCAACAACCTTGCGACCGACAAAACCGTCATTCGCCAAACGATCCAGCGCATTCAAACAGCCCAGCGTCGTGCCATGATGGCCCGTGCCGAATGCCATCGCCGCCTCGATCAACAAAGGCTCGCAATTTTCGGGCACTTTATCCGCATCATGCGAGCCATAGACGAAAAAGCGGCCCGCCTCGACGGGCGCCAATTCGCGCCGCACATGGGCAACCCAGTCGGTTTCGGGCAACTCAGAGATCACAAACTCTTTGGCCTCCATCGCCACGGCCAGCACAGCCAGCGCAGTTGCATCGGGGCTTTCTTCGAAATAGCCGCCCACTTCCCACAGGCCTGATCCGTCTTCGACCTCAAACACCCCGACGCCTGTCGGCTCTGGTGTCAGGTCTTCCATGGCTTCGCCCAGTTTATAGGCGGCATCGCGGCCCATGAGTGTCGTCAGCGCGGTAAAGGTTGGCATCTATCGGCTCCTGTGTCTGTCAGAGTTCGGGTATGGGGCTGGCGCAGCGGGGTCAAGGGCTGCATCCGTTCAGACCGCCCTTTTACATAGAACCCGCCCAATTGCGGCCCCCTCCACCTCGAACAGCCTACCACCACGCAAGCCGCGCCGATGATAAACTGCTCTAACGCTTATTCTGCGGCCTGAGGGGCGCGCAACGAAAATATCGTTTCACGACCCGCTTCGGGGTGGCGCGGAATAAATGTGGCCAAGATGAAGGAAACCATGGCCATACCCGCCGCCAGCAAAAATACCGCTGCAGGCGAGACCAGCCAAAGCAACCCTAGAAGAACAGGCAAGAACACCGCTGCAATATGGTTGATCGTAAAGGCAACAGCAGCCGTTGGCGCCATATCACCAGGCGCGCCGATCTTTTGAAAATAGGTTTTCAGCGCAAGGGCCAAGCCAAAGAACATATGGTCCAGCACATATAGCACTGCAGCCACCTGAAACCCCCAATCAAAGAAATAGACACCGCCATAAGAGAGAAAGACAAACACCAGCCCCGCATATTCAAACAACAGCGCGCGGCGTTCACCAAATCGCGCGACGATCTTGCCCAGCACGGGGGCGATCAACATGTTCAGCACAAGGTTGATCAGATACAGCCCCGCAACCTCATGCACGGCAAAGCCGAATTTCTCGACCATCATGAACCCAGCAAACACCATAAAAATCTGGCGCCGCGCACCGGCCATAAACTGCAACGCATAATACAGCCAATAGCGGCGGCGCAGGACCAGCTTTTTGATCTGGGGATGGGGGCTTTCGTATTGCGGATAGGCCAGCAAAGCGAAAAGGGCCAAGGCAACGGTAATCCCTCCCCCCAGCATGAACACCACATTATAGGTCAGGCCCAAGGGCTCCCACAGGATCATGATCACAAAGTAGACGCAAAAAGTCGCGGCCGACCCGACAGCCATCAACTGCCCCATAATCACAGGCGCGCGGTCTTTTGGCAGCCATTGCAGTTGCAGCGACTGATTCACCGTTTCGTAATAGTGAAACCCGACCGAGCTGAGGAAGGTCAGGATCATAATCCCCGTTAGCTGTGGAAACCACGCGGTTACCGCCGTCGCGGCCCCCAGCAGCACCAGCGAGCTCAACCCCAACACCTGTTCGCGCAGAGCAATAATCAGGAAAATCACCAGAAAAGAGAGAAACCCCGGAATTTCACGGACCGTATGCAGCAGCCCAATGTCCGCACCGTCAAAGCTGGCAACCTCCTGAACGAAGTTATTCAGCAGCGCATACCACGTGAAAAACGCAATCGGCATGGCCAAAGCCATGAGAAACAGCAGCGATATCGGACGTCGCCATAGCGGCTGGTCCTTGGCGTCATCTAGGGTCAGGAAATCTATCATAGGGTAGGCTTACGCCTGACAATCGACAAAGGCGATAGGAATTTAGCGCACAGTCAATGTGCGACTGGCCTTTGGCGTTGCTCAATAGAAACTTTGCGGATCAATATCCACGGCCAAACGCAGATCGCCCTTCAGCTTGATCTGGCTGACCCACGCCGCCAAAGCACGCTGTAGGGGCACCCCTTTTTCCGCCTTTACCAACAGGCGCACGCGGTGGCGCCCGCGCACCCGCGCGATGGGCGCAGGCGCGGGCCCGTAGACCTGTGCGCCGATATCGCGCAACGGGCGGTCGTTTCGCGCCAATTGGTTGCCCGCATCAAAAACCGCCCCCATATCAGGCCCGCTGAGGATGATCCCTGCCAATCGTCCATAGGGCGGCATTGCAGCATGCTGGCGCTCAGAGGCTTCGGCCCTCCAGAATCCCTCCTCATCTCCTGCCAAAATGGCCCCGATCACAGGGTGCTCGGGCTGATAGGTCTGCAACAACGCGGTGCCCGGCGCCTCGGCGCGCCCTGCACGCCCTGCGACCTGCCGCATCAGTTGAAAGGTCCGCTCGGCTGCGCGCAGATCACTGCCCATCAGGCCCAAATCAGCGTCAATCACCCCGACAAGCGTGAGTTTGGGAAAGTTGTGCCCCTTGGCAACCAATTGCGTACCAATGACAATATCCGCCGACCCTTCCGCAATCCCTGCGATCTCGGCCTTTAGCGCGCGGGCTGATCCGTACATATCCGAACTTAGCGTCGCAATCTTTGCATCTGGCCATAGGGCTGTGGCCTCTTCGCCCAGCCGCTCAACCCCTGGTCCTACGGGGGCGAGTTTATCCTCGGCCTCGCAAGATGGGCAGGCGGTGGGCATGGGTTTGCTTTCGCCGCATTGGTGGCAAACGAGGCGCTTAAGAAAGCGGTGCTCAACCATCCGCGCATCGCAGTGATCACAGGCGATTTGGTGACCGCATGCACGGCACAGCGTAACAGGCGCATAGCCGCGACGGTTGATAAACAACATCGCCTGCTCGCCCCGAGCAAGGCGCGCGTCCACCTCTTCCTTTAACTTGGGCGAAACCCAGCGATCGGATGGCAACCCCTGAGAGCGCATATCAATGGCCCCCATCGTTGGCATCACCGCAGGGCCAAAACGCGATGTTAGCTCTAGCTTGGTATACTTACCCGCCTGCGCATTGGCCCATGATTCCAACGATGGCGTGGCCGAGGCCAGCACCACATGCGCCCCGCAGATCGACGCCCGCAGCACCGCCATATCCCGTGCATTATACAAAACACCCTCTTCTTGCTTGTAAGAGGTGTCGTGTTCTTCATCCACAACGATCAGGCCAAGGTTCTGATAGGGCAAAAACAATGCCGAACGCGCGCCAATCACCAGTTGCGCCTGCCCTTGGCCGACCATGCGCCAAATGCGCCGCCGCTCGGTCATTGTCGCGCCCGAGTGCCACTCGGCTGGTTTTGCGCCAAAACGTTCTTCGACGCGGGTCAGAAATTCGGCCGTCAGGGCGATTTCAGGCAATAGAACCAGCGCCTGCCGCCCTGCCCGCAACGCCGCTGCAACGGCCTCTAGATAGACCTCGGTCTTGCCCGATCCCGTCACACCGCGCAGCAAGGTTGTGCCATAGGCCCCCGAAGACACCCCTTTGGCCAGCACCGCTGAGGCCGCCGCCTGATCCTCGGTCAGTTCCTTGCTGGGCAAATCGGGGTTTAGCGGGTGGAATGGCAGATCGCGGGGGCTGTCTTCTTCGTGGACCACACCTTGTTTCACCAACCCTTTGATGACGGATGAGGTCACGCCAGCCATCTCGGCCAGCTCTTTGAGGGTGAAAGATAGATCCCCATATTCGTTCAACGTGTCCAGAACCTGCGTACGCGCCTTGGTCACACGGTCAGGTTCCCCCTCGCCTCGGCGATAGATTTTGCGCATCGAGGGCGGATCACCCAAACCCGGTGCGCGGGTGGTCAGGCGCAACATCGCGCTAAGCGGGGTCAGCGTGTATGCAGCCGATTTTTCCAAAAACGACATCATTTCGGCCCGCATGGGCGCGGCATCCAGAACACGGTACGCCGCGCGGACCTTGTTATAGTCAAAATCCCCTTTGCCCTTACCCCAGACAACGCCAATCACCTTGCGCGGCCCCAGTGGCACCTCAACAAATGCGCCCAGCATGCAGCCGCCTTCGGGCGCTTTATAGTCCAATGCACGGTCCAACGGCTGCGTGGTGAGCACAGCAATTAATGCACCTTCTTCAAAGAACATCTGTTCAGACAACCGAGGCTTCCTTGCACCTGAGAGGATCGGGGGCTATCAGCGACACAAGACATGGGCCGACGCGTTCGCCCAACATAACCGCCCTGCGCCCCATTCCAACCGTGAAGGACCAGATATGAAATTTTTTGTAGATACCGCCGAAATCAAAGACATCGCCGAGCTGAACGACCTAGGCATGGTGGACGGGGTGACAACCAACCCTTCCCTGATCCTGAAATCAGGCCGCGACATTCTAGAAGTCACCAAAGAAATCTGTGACATCGTTTCCGGCCCTGTTTCCGCCGAGGTTGTCGCAACGCAAGCTGACGCGATGATCGCCGAGGGCCGCAAACTGGCCGAGATCGCCGAAAACATCACCGTAAAACTGCCGCTGACATGGGATGGCCTAAAAGCCTGTAAGGTTCTGTCAAGCGAAGGCAAAATGGTCAACGTGACCCTGTGCTTCTCTGCAAATCAGGCGCTACTGGCCGCAAAAGCGGGCGCGACGTTCATCTCGCCTTTCATCGGTCGCCTTGATGATATCGATCTTGACGGCATGGACCTGATCGAAGACATCCGCACCATCTATGACAACTACGGCTTTGACACGCAGATCCTTGCCGCCTCTATCCGTTCGGTCGGCCATGTGCGTGAATGTGCGCTGGTTGGCGCAGATGTCATGACCGCCCCACCAGAGGTGATCCGCAAGCTGGCCACACACCCGCTGACAGACAAAGGTCTGGATCAATTCATGAAGGACTGGGCCAAAACCGGCCAGAACATCCTGTAAAAACGATCGCGCGCGGTGTTACGGCCTTTTGCCGAGCAGCGCGCGCAATTCCTCAGGGGTCAGTGGAAAGATCGGCGTTGGCACATTTGATTGCTGGTTTTCCATAAGCTGACCCTAGGGAAATCTGGTCAGGCAAGTCAGGGGAATGCGCCACTCACCCTCCCCTGTATTGATAATTATGGCACGATTATCGACGCGTTAACGAAAAAAGAGCAGAAAACCAAAAACTGCCGTGCTATAGAACTTGAAAACAAGATGAGAGCAGCATGAGCAGCAGCCCAAAAATAGAAGACTCCCTTCGTGAAGTGATCATTTCGCAACCCGATGTGATTCTGGATGACAACGATGTCATGCAGGCCCTGATTGCGGCCAATGAAAAGGCGATGGGCGGTAATATCGTCGATCTGCGCGGCATCGCGATGGAGCGCCTTGAGACACGCCTTGACCGTCTCGAAGACACCCACCGCAGCGTGATTGCAGCAGCCTATGAAAACCTTGCTGGCACCAACCAGATCCACCGCGCCATCCTGCGGATGCTTGATCCGCTCGAGTTTGAGACATTCCTGCGCGATTTGGGCGGCGAAGTTGCTGAAATCCTGCGCGTTGACGCGGTCAAGCTGGTTCTCGAATCCGTCCAAAACGACAACGACCCTGCCGTGCAGCGCCTTGGCGAAGTCCTGAGCGTTTCAGAACCCGGGTTCATCGACACCTACCTAAGCCAAGGCCGTGGTGGCGCCGTGCGCCAAGTGACCCTGCGTTCGGTTCAGGATGCCTCCGAAAACATCTATGGCCCCAACGCCGAATGGATCCGCTCCGAGGCTTGCCTCAAACTAGATTTTGGCGCGGGACGCTTGCCTGGCATGTTGGTTATGGGTGCCGAAGACCCGCATATGTTCGGCCCTCAGCAGGGGACCGACCTACTGGCGTTCTTTACAGGTGTGTTTGAGCGGACCATGCGCCGCTGGCTGTCTTGAGCGAAACACCCGATACCCTTGCTATTTCTCCTGCTGCGCGGGATGCCCTGCAAACATGGCTGGATCATCAGCGCGCCCTGAAAGGGGCGGCTGAAAACACCATTACGGCCTATCGCGGCGATGTGGTTGAATTTTTGGCATTCATGAGCATCCACCACGGGCAGCCTCATGGTCTGGGCGCCCTGTCCAAGATCACGGTTAGCGATATGCGGGCATGGATGGCCTCGACCCGCGGCAATGACGTAGGCCCACGCAGCCTTGCGCGCAAACTATCCGCTGTAAAAGCCTTCTACCGTTGGCTGGCCGAGCGTGAAGGTTTTGAACCCACAGCCGTTTTGGCAACCCGCGCCCCCAAGTTCACCAAAAAGCTACCCCGCCCCCTTGCCGTTGATGCCGCCCGTGAATTGATCGACTGCGTCCAGACCAGCGCCAGCGAACCATGGGTCGCGTCGCGCGATGTTGCTGTACTGACCTTGCTATGGGGCTGCGGGCTGCGCATTTCCGAGGCTTTGGCCCTGCGCGGAGCCGACGCCCCCCTGCCCGATGTTCTACGCATTCTTGGGAAAGGCGGCAAAGAACGGGTTGTGCCCGTTCTGCCAGCAGCCCAAGACGCCGTGAACGCCTATCTGCGCGCCTGCCCCTATGCCCAACAAGACGACACAGCCCTGTTTCGCGGTGTGCGCGGTGGTGCGCTATCGGCAGGGGCGATCCAAAAGGTGATGGCAAACGCGCGAATGCAGCTTGGCCTGCCTGCCACGGCGACCCCTCATGCGATGCGCCACAGCTTTGCCACCCACCTGCTAGATGCAGGCGGCGATTTGCGCGCGATCCAAGAGCTGCTAGGGCACGCGTCGCTATCGACAACCCAAGCTTACACCGCTGTGGATACTGTACGCCTGATGGACGTTTACAAACGCGCCCATCCACGTGCATAAAGCGCTTCTTTATGCCCTAGCTTTCTGAATTGTGAGAGAAAACCATGACCATTCGACAAAAAGCACTCTCCGTTCATTTGCTGACCGCCTCTGGCGCGGTTTTTGCGATGCTGGCCCTGCTGGCCGCTGTGGACGCCAAATACGACATGATGTTCCTGTGGTTGGTGGTCGCGTTTTTTGTGGACGGGATCGATGGCCCTCTGGCGCGCAAATATGATGTAAAAACCAACGCCCCCGAGTTTGACGGCGTGTTGCTGGACCTGATCATCGATTATCTCACCTATGTTTTCATTCCCGCCTTTGCCCTGTTTAAATCCGGCCTCATGGACGGGTGGAGCGGCTGGCTGGCCCTGATCATCGTCACCTTCGCCAGCGCCATGTATTTTTGCGATACACGCATGAAAACAAAAGATTATTCCTTTTCCGGATTTCCAGGGTGCTGGAACATGCTGGTGCTGGTCATCTTTGCGTTGAACATCCCATGGTACATCAGCCTTGTTCTGGTCGCCTTTTTATCCGTGACCATGTTCCTGCCGCTGAAATTTGTGCACCCCGTCCGAACGGAACGCTGGCGCATGGTCACATTGCCCATGGCATTGGCATGGACGTTTTTTGCGGGTTGGGCCGCATGGGTGAATTTCCATCCCGAAAGCTGGGCCGCATGGGGCTTGGTTGTAACCTCGACCTACCTGCTGTTTGCAGGCATCGTGCAGCAAATCCTGTTTGATGGTCGCGATATCTAAATCAGGAAACCGCCTGCGCCCTCATGGCGCAGCAAGGCGACCTTTGTCTCGACGCCCCCTGCCCCTGAAAACCCTGTCAGCCCCTTTGCCCCCATCACACGGTGGCAGGGGATAATCACGGGGATCGGATTGCCCCCACAGGCCCCTCCCACAGCTTGGGCAGGGGCGCCTAGCTGTTTGGCGATATCCCCATAGGTGCAGGTGAAACCAAAAGGGATCGCCGACATGGCCGCGCAAACAGCGCGTTGAAAATCAGATCCTTCAACACGCAATGGCAGGTCAAACGCCTCCAACTCACGTGCATCATAGGCACGCAGTTGGCGGCGCGCCTCGCTTAGACCGTCACTGGTATCTTCACGCACAGCAACGCCCCAGTCGAGCTTGGTGATAAAGCCTTCCTGCTCGAACAGGATCAAATCGCCGAATTGTGTGGGGACAGTGCATGTATTCATGCGCAGGAGCATGGCCCACGTGGGGGCCATGCTCAATCAATTTATTCAGACTGCGAAATCTGAGGGGTTAAACCCTTTTTCGCGCAGCGCCTCGTCACAGCGTTTGCTCACGCCCGGGAAGCTGTATGTGCCAACGTCTGGCAGGATCTTCCACGAACGGGCGCATTTCTGGCCTTCGGCCTTGGCGAACACAACGCTCACACCTTTCACATCATCCAATGTAAAGGCATCCGCTGGCCCTTCGCCCTCAACCAGTTTGATCTGGCTGGTGATGCACAGATCGGCAAAGGTTTCGGGATCAGTGATGATCGCGGCCAGTTCAGCGTTCAGATAGACCACCGGCGCGGCCTCTAGGGACGAGCCGATCACCTTGGCTGTGCGTTGCTCTTCCAAGCAGCCAGTCACCACGCGGCGCACCGCGCGCACGGTCTCGGCCCGCGCGGCAAGCGCATCGTCGCGCCACGTGCTAGGCGTTTCAGGAAAGTCGATCAGATGGACCGACGTGTCCTCGCCGTTACGCTGCAGCCAGACCTCTTCCATGGTGAACGGCAGGATCGGCGCCAGCCAAGTGGTCAGGCGGCTATAGAGGTGATCCAGAACCGTCAGCGCGCTGAGACGGCGCAGCGTGTCGCCATCACAATAAAGCGCATCCTTGCGGATATCGAAATAGAACGATGACAGATCAAGCGTGGCGAAATCAAAGATCGCGCGGAACACCCCTTGGAAGTCAAACCGCGCATATCCGTCGCGCACAACCTCATCCAGCAGGGATAGTTTATGCAGGATCAGGCGCTCCAGCTCGGGCATGTCTTCGGCGGCAACCGCTTTGGACGCGTCAAAGTCAGGCAGCGAGCCCAACATATAGCGCATGGTGTTACGCAGGCGGCGATAGCTGTCTGCGGTGCCTTTCAGGATTTCATCACCGATCCGCTGGTCGCTGGTGTAATCAGTCTGAGCCACCCAAAGACGCAGGATATCCGCACCGTATTGTTGGATGATCTTTTCTGGAACGATTGTATTCCCGATGGATTTGGACATCTTCATGCCCTTGGCATCCAAGGTGAAGCCATGTGTAACCACATTGCGATACGGCGCACGCCCATAGGTGCCACATGATTGCAGCAAGGACGAGTGGAACCAACCGCGGTGTTGGTCGGTGCCTTCCATATAAACATCAGCGATACCATCGTCAGACCCGTCTTCGCGGTCACGCAGGGTAAAGGCGTGGGTCGAACCGGAATCAAACCACACATCAAGGATATCCATGACCTGATCATAATCATCAGGGTTCACGATACCGCCGAGGAAACGTTCCTTGGCGCCCTCTTCATACCATGCATCCGCACCTTCAGCTTCAAACGCCTCAACGATACGTTTGTTCACCGCGTCGTTGCGCAGCAGGAATTCGGCATCCGTTGGCAGCTTGCCCTTCAAGGTAAAGCAGGTCAGCGGCACGCCCCATGCGCGCTGGCGCGACAGCACCCAGTCGGGGCGTGCCTCCATCATAGCATGCAGGCGGTTGCGGCCTGATTTAGGTGTCCATTTCACGTTGTCGATCTCGGTCAGGGCGCGTTCGCGGATGGTCTTGCCAAACGTGTCCTGCCCGTCACCCACAGGGCGGTCGATCGCGGCAAACCACTGCGGCGTGTTGCGATAGATCACCGGCGCTTTGGAACGCCAGCTGTGCGGGTAGCTGTGTTTGATCTTGCCACGCGCCAGCAACCCGCCGACCTCAACCAGCTTGTCGATCACGGCAGCGTTGGCGTTGCCCTCTTTGCCGTTGGGCTTGAGGATCGCCTTGCCACCAAAGAACGGCAGGTCATCGCGGTAGCGGCCATCAGGGTTCACGTTATAGGTGATCACCTGCTCCAACATCCCCAGCTCGCGGTAGAGGTCATATTCCTCTAGGCCGTGGGACGGCGCGCAATGCACAAAGCCCGTACCTTCGGTGTCGGTGACAAACTCGGCCGCACGGAAATCGCGGATGTCGTCCCATTCGCCTTCACCGCCTTCGACACCGTTGAACGGGTGCTTGAGGCTGATGGTTTCGAGCTCTTCATTGGTTACGTCACGAACGCGCGTCCACTGATCTTCTTCCAGACGGCCACGGCCCATAACATCAGCGGCCAGATTATCGGCCAGCAGGTAACGATCACCCACGTTCAACCAGCATTCATCCGGCGTACCTGTGACTTCGTATAGGCCATAGGAAATGCCAGCGCCGTAAACGACCGCCTTGTTGGACGGGATCGTCCAAGGAGTCGTCGTCCAGATGACAACCTGTGCCCCTTCCAGATCCGCAGCCCCGACAACATCGAACTTTACCCAGATCGTAAAGCTGTCTTTGTCGTGGTACTCAACCTCGGCCTCGGCCAATGCGGTTTGCTCAACAGGTGACCACATGACAGGCTTGGACCCCTGATACAGCGTGCCATTGGTCAGGAACTTCATGAATTCTTCGGCGATCACACGTTCGGCGTGGAAATCCATCGTCAAATAGGGTTTTTCCCAGTTACCCTGAACGCCTAGGCGTTTGAACTCTTCGCGCTGGATATCAACCCAACCCGCAGCAAAGCTGCGGCATTCGGCGCGGAATTCGTTGATCGGCACTTGATCCTTGTCGCGGCCTTTCTTGCGGTACTGCTCTTCGATCTTCCATTCGATCGGCAGGCCGTGGCAGTCCCAACCAGGGATATAGCGCGCGTCATTGCCCATCATCTGGTGGCTGCGCACGATCATGTCTTTGATGGTTTTGTTCAGCGCATGACCGATATGCAAATGGCCGTTGGCATAGGGCGGGCCGTCATGCAGCGTAAAGGGTTTGCGCGGCGCCGCTTTGGCCTTTTCGCGCAGCTGGTTATACACGCCCATCTTTTCCCAACGTTCCAGCCACACTGGCTCGCGCTTGGGCAGGCCAGCGCGCATGGGAAAATCGGTTTTGGGCAAGTTCAATGTGGTTTTATATTCTGGGGTCTCGGCG
Organism: Sulfitobacter donghicola DSW-25 = KCTC 12864 = JCM 14565; assembly: GCF_000622405.1. Lineage (NCBI taxonomy): Bacteria > Pseudomonadati > Pseudomonadota > Alphaproteobacteria > Rhodobacterales > Roseobacteraceae > Sulfitobacter > Sulfitobacter donghicola. Next base: position 2,269,692 of record NZ_JASF01000005.1, on the reverse strand, counting down.
CACATGTCGGGCGTCCTTTTTAGTCGGATATGTCAGGGATATGGGGGCGGTGCGAGCGGCTCAAACACCTTGGCCCGGCGGCTCAGAACTGGCTGAGCGCCGGGGAAGTAATTCGCTGTATGATCAAACGTGTTGTCATCTTGAACAGGCTTATAGGCACCTGCCCCCTAAGGAGCAAGCGAGTCTTGATCCTCATCAGGTAATGCAGGCGGTGAAGGAGGTGGAGGCGCGCCCCCCTCTTCGCGGTCGCGTTCCTGTGCCCAGCGGTTGAGCCACGCCAACCCAGCCAGCGACAGCCCCAAAACCAAAAGCGAGAAGATCCGCGTCAGCCCATCTAGGTCTGAGATATCGATCAGGAACACTTTGGCCACGGCAAGGCCAATCACAACCAGCCCCGCCTTGCGCAGCATAGGCGAGCGGCGCGCGAGGGATTGATAAAACAGCCCCGCACCCGCGACCAACAACACGATGGTATAGGTGTATTGTTCAGGCTGAGAGATGCCATAGCGCAGGCTCATTGATAGCCCCCCCTGCCAGAAGTGGCGAATGACCATCAGTGCCCAGATCACCGCAACACTGCCGCCTATGGTGGCAAAAGCCACCCGCAGACGCCTGTCAATTTGCGTCAAACGCCATGCGCCCAGCAGCAAAACAGCAGCAGGCACCAGATAAGCCGCAGCAAGCGTATTCACCAGAACAGGGCCAAACACCTGATTTGGGAGGGACTTGTTCAACAGCGGGTTCCCAGCCGTCAGCGCCGCAAACAATGCCCCACCGCCGAACACCCCAAAGAGCGCGGCCAAGCCCCAACGCAATTTCGTTAAGATTTTGGACGTCCCCGCATCCGCTCGCTGAACCTGAGCCAGCGCCAGACCCATCCAGATCGCCGCGTGCAGGCCAAAGCTCCAATGCGTATCCATATAAGAGACCCCGATGGCGTTTTCGATCCAGCGCAGCAAAAGCAAGCTGATCGTCAACCCCGCAGTAGACCACACCGCCGAATCCAGCATGACCTGCGCCGTTGGCCGAACCAGAGGCCGCAACAGCCAAAGCGCCGCCAAAAAGGCCGCCAGCGATCCGCCATAAGCCAACAAGACGCTTGGCAAAGGGCCGTCGATCCCGAAACGCAAACCAGGATCAACAACCAGCCGGTACCCGACAGTCACGACACCCACCGCAATATAAATCCCCAGCGTCGGCAGTTTCCACAACCGATCCAACGCCGCCGCCGCAACCACAGTGACCGCCAAGGCGACCGTCAGCGCAACCGAGCTGAGCACAATCACAAAGGCAAACGACATACACGACAGTGCAGACATCATGGCAAAGCTAACCCGCAATCGCTGCTCTGCGTCGCGACGCGCCAAACGTTCAGCAAACAGCGACATCGTTGCGGCCAAAGCTGCCGCATGCAGCGCCCACGGATAGGCCCCAATCACATCCGCCGGCTGCCAGCCCATCTCCAGAACAATCGCCATCGCTGGTGCATAGACACAAGCGAAAGCCGCCCAAGGGACAGCAAATTGCCCTCCCCGCAGTGCGCGCCATAGCCCAAGGATGGAAATCCCAACTCCGATTGCAACCAGAATGGTAATCACCCAAGGGAAATCCGCCTCTGGGTTTTCGCTATAGGTCCGCAGGAAATTCCTGTAGGTCTCGCTCGCGTTTTCGGACTGCGCAAAGACAGACAGCAGCAAAGCAATGGGAGGCAACAGCGCCGCGTCTTGCAATGCGGGGGCTTTGTCAGACCACGAAATCAGCAAAACACCCATGACCGCCAACAGGCCCATGCTCAGCCATAACTCGGCCTCGCCCGTTTTCCATATCGTCAACAAGATAAAACAACTTGCCGCAACGCTGGTGAAGGCCAACAGCGTTGGGAAGGAAGGCCAAGCAACGCCGCGATCTTTCGCCCCCAATGTCGCACGGTCCAATAGGCCCAGCACGGCAGGTGGCCCCGCGTGATCTGGCGACAGGCTACGCGCAGGAATGAGGATCGCAAGCATCGGCAAAATGGCAAAATACAGCTGGCCGCTCCACTGCGCGGCGGAACCGCCCAGCACAATCAGGAAACCCATCCCATAGGCCAACATCAGCGTGAGCGCCGAAATCCACCCCCAACGACGGATCGTATCAACTGCTAGCCCAAGGGCAGCAACAACGGCGAAGTAGCCGAACAGCGGGCTGGCATCTGCCTGCGAGTCAGCCAACATGAAGGGCGCGCCATAGGCTCCGATCACACCAACCGCCACCAACAGCGGCCCGTGCAACCAGCCCAGCACAACAGCCAAAAGCGCAACAGCAACCATGCCCACCATCGACGCACCGCCGCCGATCAAATCATACAGCATCCGCGCCGACAGGATCGCCCCAAACAGGGTGACAATCCCCGCGCCGGAAAACACCGATGGGAGATAAGCAGTGGTTGACTGAACATCATCGCCAAAGCGGCGGCGGATGAATTCCCCCACGCCGATCAACGCAGCACCAAAGGCAAGCCCCGCCGCCACCCGCGCCTTGGGGGGAAGCAACCCGTTTTCCATTCCGTATTGCACCAGAAAAATGCCAGCCAATGCCAGCGATGCAGCCGAGACAGCGTAGAACCAATTCTGCTGCAACCACGCGCCAAACCGCCCCATCGTCTGATCGAAAGCAGTTGGCGTTTCGGCCACCTTCGGCGTCTTAATCGCAGGCGGCACTTTCGGAACGGAACTTGTGACGGGGTCTTTCGCCTTTATCACTTTTTCCGGTGCGGCCTCTGCAAGGGTCACAGCCTCTTCCGCTTGCAATTCCTCTTGCGGCTTGTCCGCTTCTTGTGCGGGTTCACCATCAACCGCTTGCGCCTCAGAGGGCTTAGGCGATTTCTGCCTGCGATAAAGTTCATCTAACGCATTAAGTTTGGATTGTAACTTTTTGATTTCAAATTCAGAATCCGAAATCCTTTTTCGCAGATTACCATGCCCTACAATCAGCGAGATAATGGCAATCGGGATCGCCAGAGCAATAATCACTACGGTCGCAATAATACCATCCATGTCAGCTCACCCTGCCGTCAAAATTTCTACTTCAACGACAGCCTAGCCTCCAACGCAGGAAGATAAAAGTAAGGAATTCCCTAGCCTTCGCCGTCGTTCTTACCAAATAACCCGCCAAGGCTTTGCGCTATTATGGCGCGTATTTTGGGGCGTGCCTCAGTCGTAAATGGCAAGGGGCGGCACACTTCGATCGCCGCAACCCCAACACGTGCGGTCAGGGCGCCGTTCACCAAACCTTCACCGAAACGGCGGCTCAGCTTGCCCAATAATGAGCCGCCCAAAATAGGCTCCAACATGTCATCACCGACAGCAACCGCGCCTGTGGCAACCAGATGGGACAGCACCGCGCGGGTCAATCGCCAGCTCCCGAAAAAGCCCGAACGCCCGCCGTAGATCTCGGCGATGCGCCGGATCATTCGCAGGTTTGACGTGAGGGCCGCAGCGACATCCGCAAGCGCCAGTGGCACCAATGCAGTGACGGTGGCGACCTGCCGTGCAGCGGCCTCGACCTCGCGCTGCGCGGCCTTATCCAAAGGGCCGAGAACCTCGGCCTCAGCCACCGCTAACAACCCAGCGGCATCCAATTGATCCCCCCGCAACTCGGCCAGCCGATCCCGCCCCCAACGGGTATCCTCGCGCCCTTTATACAGCCCAACCAAACGGTCCGTGACTTGCCGTGCCTGTGCCAAATCCTCATGGGCTAACGCCTGCGTGGCCCTATGGCGCAAGCCGTCAATCCGGCCCAAACGGCCAAAGGCTGCTAATTCGCGCAGGCCAACCAACGCCAAAACCAAAAGGAACGCAGCCAAAAGCACGCTCATCGCGATACCCAACAGCGGATAGCGCGCCAGCAAATCGGTGATAAAGCTCCACGCAGCGATAGAAACAAGCGCCCCGATCAAAGCAACAGCCAAGGCCCAGAACAGGCGGGTCAATCGGGATGGTTTGCGCGCAGCCAGCCGTGCGGCGATCTGCATCGCCTGCCCCTGTGGCGCGCCCGTTTCCACTATATCCTGCACCGGAGGCGCGTCGGCCACCGACGGGCGCTTGGCCGTAGCGTCCTCCAGATCAAATAGAACTGGGCCTTTGGCCATTACACGGCCTCCCTTAACCACTCAAAACGGATATCAGGTAGTCTGGCATCATTTCCCGAGCCATCCGTGCGGCTGACCTCCGCAAATCCAGCTTTACCATAGAACCGCGAGGCGCGCTCGTTCTCTTCATAGCTCCACAAGCCCAGCTTTTTGGCGTTTCGCTGCGCATCCACGATCAGTTTGCGCGCCACCCCGCGCCCTTGCAGGTGCGGGCGCAAGTATAGGGCGTGGATTTCAGTGCCTTTGCGGGCAATAAAACCTGCCAGCTCTTCGTCCAGATAGGCGGTGCGCACCCATCCTGCCTCGATCATGTCACCGATCAGCATGATTTCCTCGGCGCCGCTATACAGCTTAGGCAACCACGTAAGGCGGCTGTTTGCCTCGCTCATAATATCTGCAAGTTTTCCCGCATCCAGCGTGCGTGCGGGGCGGATCATGACGACGCTCATAATCTATCTCCGATTAAAAATTCTGCTGCGCGGTCCAACCGTATGTGGGGTGGCCCGTCTCCGGGGCGCAAGGTAAGTGGGGCTGGCGCAAAGCGCATAATTTGGTAATCCGCATCTAGCCACCTGTCCGCACCCGACCGCGCAGGGTTTAACAAATGCGATGGATCTTGGGGCAATTCACCCGGGTAAAAGGCTGCTTCCTTACCATTTTCCAACAATGTGCCGCGAACGACGTCCAATGCGGCCCCTTCGTGGCTCATCGTGTCTTCGGTGGTGGCGCGTAGCGACGCAATCGCCAATGCCTGCGTATCGGCCCCTGCAAAGCGCGCCCGTTCGCGGGCCTCACGGGTCAACGCTTCCATGATCGAGGTAAGCTGGGCGTGCTGGCTGTGGTGCAGGTGGTCCGCCTTGGTCGCCGCAAACAGGATTTTCTCAACCCGCTTTGCGCCCAGAAGATTGCTGAGAAAGCCGTTTCGCCCCGGGCGGAATGCACCAAGTGTTTCACTCATCGCTGCGCGCAAATCCTCGACCGCGGGTGGCCCTGCGTTGATAGCGCCCAGCGCATCGACCAGCACAACTTGGCGGTCGATACGGGCAAAGTGATCCCGAAAGAACGGCTTTACCACTTCGCGTTTATAGGCCTCAAACCGTCGCGCCATTTCACGGCGAAGGCTTTTGCGCCCATCGCTGCCCTGTGCAGGAAGTGGTGCAAAGGTCAGAACGGGTGAGCCCGCCAAATCCCCCGGCAATAGGAACCGCCCCGGCGTGCAATCGGAAAACCCGTCGCTGCGCGCTTGGGTCAGATAGGCGGCAAATGCCGCAGCCAGCTCCTTTGCCAGCGGTTCGTCTAGTTGGGCATCTGGCTCAACGGTGCTGATCCTCTCTAAATACGCTTGGGCTTGCGTCCGTTTGGCGATCCGCTCCAGCGTCTGCGCGCTCCACGCGTCATAGGTGACATCCAACAGCCCAAGATCCAGCAGCCATTCCCCCGGGTAGTCAACAATATCCAGATGAATGGTGCGCGGCCCTTGCAGACCAGACAAAAGCCCCTTTGGCCGCACGCGCAAGCTGAGCCTCAATTCGGAAACCGCGCGGGTGCTGTCGGGCCAATTGGGGGATTGAGCCGTCAAAGCCCCCAGATGCGCCTCATATTCGAACCGCGGTATCGTGTCGTCAGGCTGGGGCTGTAGAAATGCGGCCTCGATCCGGCCTTCGCCAGCCGCGACCAATCCGGGCATTCGCCCGCGATCGATCAGATTGGCGACCAGTGAGGTGATAAACACCGTTTTTCCAGAACGCGCCAACCCCGTAACCCCAAGCCGGATCACCGGCTCGAAGAAGGTTTCTGAAACCGTATCTTGGACGGCTTCGACCTGCCGCCATATGCCGTCAGCTATTTGAGAAATGACCACGCGCGCTCTGCCCTCTTTGCAGCCTTATACATAGGACCGTTTAGCAGGGATTGCCACAGGTCAGCCCCCACGTTAAAGCCCCTTTATGCCACGTTTTGCACTCCAGATAGAATATGACGGCGCCCCCTTCCATGGATGGCAGCGCCAAGCGGACCACCCTTCGGTTCAGGGCGCCATTGAACAGGCGCTTTGCAAGCTCGAGCCTGGCCCCCACACCATCGCCGCTGCTGGGCGCACCGACAAAGGTGTGCACGGGCTGGCCCAGATCGCCCATTGCGACATGAAACGCGACTGGACGCCCTTTCGCCTTTCCGAGGCGCTGAACTATCACCTCAAGCCAAATCCGGTATCGGTTGTGAATTGTGCGCAGGTGCCCGACACATTCCACGCGCGTTTTTCCGCAACCGAGCGCCAGTATCTATTCCGCATCATGCCGCGCCGCGCGCCGCTTACCCATACGCGCGGCTATGTCTGGCAGGTAAAACAACCGCTTGATGTTGATCTGATGATGGAAGGCGCAAGCCATTTGCTGGGCGAGCATGACTTTACCACCTTCCGCTCGACGATTTGTCAGGCGATGAGCCCGATCAAGACCTTGGATCGCCTCGATATCACCAATGTCGAAACCGACCATGGCACCGAAGTGCATTTTGATGTGCGCGCGCGGTCTTTCCTACACAATCAGGTGCGCAGCTTTGTTGGCACGCTTGAGCGGGTTGGATGTGGATCGCTGACACCTGATGATGTAAAAACCGCCCTTGCAGCGCGGGATCGCGCGGCCTGCGGCCCCGTTTCACCGCCCCATGGGCTTTATCTGGCGAAAGTCCTCTACGACACGCCGCCCTTTGGTTAGTCGTTATCGTTAATCCCCGCTCCGGCTCCATTCAGCCGCGACGCTTCGCTTTCGGGCACCAACAGCCGTGCGGCTAGGTCTGACCATTGCGCATACACCCCCTCTGGCAGCGCGATCCGTTGAGGCCTCACACGGTCTGAGGTGGCGTTGAGGTCGATCTCAATCTCGCCCCCCTTCAGGACCGCACGGTAGGGAAGTGTCGCCAGATAGCTTTGCATCAACTGCGCGCTGACAGCCCCATAAGAACCTTGCCCGCGCCCCTCTGTAGCGGCTTCAGCCACCGCCATGATCCGCAGCGGGATATCCAGAATTGGCCCTTGCGGGAGTTCCTCCAACGCTTGCTGCAAAGGTTCAACATCACGTTCGGCTGCCAGATGAGCCGCAGCAGCTGCGCCAAACTGGGCAGCTTGGCTGGGCGGCGCGCCAGCCCCGCGTGCTGCTTTGGTGGCCAGCACCATCACTTCGTTCATTGAACGGCTCATGTTCCAAACACCGGCAGCCACCAATCATCGGCTGTTTCAGTCAACTCATCCGCCAAAGGCGCGCCTTGGCACAGGGTGATGCGCGTCCAGCGGTCAGATTTTGGATCAAATTTGGACGCCCCAAAAAACGACAGTTTGCAGCGGAGCATATCAATGGGCAGACATGTTTGCGCGATTAGATTATCGCGTATTTCGCCGTAAGGGTAGCGCGCCGATAGCGTGACCCGCTCAACGGCTAAAGCATGTTCTGGATAGCGTGCCAAAAAGGATGAGACCGGTTCGCTTTGTGCAGGCAAATCTTTATAGGCCGCACAGACACGCCGCCCAATATCCAATGGCGTTTCCAGTTCCGCGCCCTCTTCGGAAAACCTCAGGCCCAGACGCGGCTCCATCTTGGCCTCGGACACATACCAGAATTGGCCGCAGTTCGGCCGCGCGTGATAATCACAGCCCAAAGCCCAGCCAAATTGGGATTGCATCTGCTGTGCCAATGCATCCGTATTACAAATCGGCGGCGCAAAGGCTTTGCCTTCGTCGGCCATGGTTTCAGCCAAATCATCCACCAGCTCACCAAAAGGTTCGAGGACCAAGGCCGCCATCAGCTCTTGGACATCTTCGCTATAGGGCTGAACCGCCTCTATCACCCCTTGCAAAGGGGTATCGGCCTGAAGCGCCCCTTGGTCCAGCGCTGCCATGGCATGCCCCCAATCGCTCTTTAGCTGTTCAATCCGCATTTGGTGTTCGGCATCGGGCACCTGCCATTGCGCCAAATGCAGCGCCGCGCGATTTGCAAGCGCAAGAAGGCGCGCGATCTGCGCATCATCCAAGGTTTCAATCGCACATACCCGCGCAAGAGCGGTTTCACGCGCCAGCATCCAGTTATTCAACAAAACCGGATGCGTCACCAGAAACGGCGCCATGCCCAGGCCGGTTGAATTCCCGATCCCCAAGTGGCGTTTTGTAGAAGAAGTCAGTTGCCCCTGCCCGACGTGCTCGACCAGTTCATGTGTGAAATGGCGGATCAGCCAAACGGTCAACATTTCTGCGGCGAATGGCCCCTCTAATCCTGGGCGGTCGTGATAGGTATCGCGGTCGGCGATCCCGAATTTGCCGTTTCCGTATACGGCGGTTGTGCGCATCAAATAGCCGACATCGCGGATCATCTGTTCATCTGGCTGCTGCCCCGCACGCAGCGCCTGCGTCACATGTGCAAACAGGCGAACGGATTTGTTCGCGCGGCTTAATACCAGATCGCGCGGACCAAATCGCCCCACCTCTTGCAGCGGCGCATTCTGGGCTATTCTCGCGATATCTGCTGCATCCGGCACGCCGTCGAACAAAACATAGGCCGTGTCCCATGCGGTTGCGATCACACGGTCGGTGCGTTGCTCGGGGGGAAGGTCGGTTGAGATCGCAACCAGTGAATAGCAATACCCCCCCAATTCTACACTAAATACCGCATGGCCGAACCCGTCTTTGCACATTTCCCATGCTTGCCGAACAACTTGTGCCTTTTCCTGTGCCAACCGCCGGATCAAGCTGCGCAAAAACGAAAGGCGGGTTGGAAACATCGCCCCCATCCGCGACAGTCGCATGACCTGATCGGGGGCGCGCAAAGCTATTTGCGCGGGTGTTGATCCCACCCCGTTCAACAAGCAGGCCCAAAGCTGCTGTCGTAGAAGTTCAGCCAGTTGCCGCCCATGATGCCGTCAATCTCACTGCTGGTCAGGCTGGTCGCGGCCAGCCCGTCACGGATATTTCCAAAATCCCGATTATCCGCAAACCAGTTCGGCATCGGCGGGAAGCCCGCATTTGCGGCCGAGCCTTCGCCATAATCTATTACCTTGGACCAGCGCCCAACGCGCATCCATTCAACGATGCTATCAGGTTGATCCTGACACAGATCCGTCCCGATCCCCAACGCCCCCGCCCCATAGCGGCGCGCAGCTTCTTCGATCATCTGGCAAAAACTTTGCAAGGTGCACTGCGATCCGCCCTCAAGGTGGTGCGGATAGATCGAAAACCCCAGCATACCGCCCGATTGGGTGAGCGCGGATAGGACCTCGTCCGATTTGTTGCGCAGGGCCTTGTGCCACCACGACGGGTTCGCATGGGTTATGGCGATCGGGCGTGAGGAGTGCTCAATCGCGTCTAGTGTGGAGCGATCGCCAGAATGGGACATATCAACAACCAGCCCCACGCGGTTCATCTCTGAAACCACCTGACGGCCCATGCGCGTTAGCCCCGCGTCGTAATCCTCATAACATCCTGTCGCCAGTAACGACTGGTTATTATAGGTCAGTTGCATAAACCGGATGCCCAGCTGGTGGCAGATTTCAACCAAGCCAATGTCATCCTCAATCGGGCTAGGGTTTTGGAACCCGAAAAAGATCGCAGTACGCCCTGTTTCCTGAGCACGACGCACACAAGCCGCTGAAGTACCTTTGAAAATCAGGTCTGGATGCGCCTCGAACCAGCGGTTCCACTGTTCTAGGTTCAGGACCATCTCGCGAAATGTTTCGTGATAGGCGATGGTCACGTGAACGGCATCAACACCACCTGCACGCATTTGTTCAAAAATGGCGGGCGAGAAATTGGCGTATTGCAGATTATCGATCAAAGGCGTTTTCATACCCAAGTGATGACCGAGCAGCACAGATTGGTCCAGAAAAATCTACCAGAGCGCAGGCTGGCGTGCGCACGCGCCAACCATAGCCTTGGCGTCAACCGAGTTGCTCAAAAATTCATCCATCAAATCCCCTTTCCCCAGTTTGCAGCTGCAGCGTAGAAAAGCACTAGGCACTCCGATCACTTCATGGTTACGTGCCCCGAAACCTCTCCATAAAAAGGAACTGCCATGCAAACCCCCGCTCACCCCAGTTATGATGTCGTAATTATCGGAGGGGCCATCTATGGCTCATCAGTAGCGTGGTGGTTGACCCAGATGAAGGGGTTTGACGGCAAGGTTCTGGTGGTTGAGCGCGACCCGACATATAGCTTTGCCTCGACCTCGCACACAAACAGCTGCATTCGCCAACAATTCAGCAATGCAACCAACATTCAGGTCAGCCAGTTCGGCGCAGAATTCATCAAGAACTTTCGCGATTTTATGGGCGGCAGCGAAGAGGTGCCGCATCTTACCTTACAAAGCTATGGCTATATGTATCTGGCCGACACGCCAGAATTTGCGGCAACTCTGAAAGAGGCCCAAACGATTCAGGAATCTTTGGGGGCCGCAACAAAACACCTGAGCCGCGATGAGATCGCCGAGGCCTACCCGTTTTACCAGCTGGATGACGTCTTGGGCGCCAACCACAACCTCGTGGATGAAGGCTATTTCGATGGCGGTACAATGTTTGACTGGTTCAAACGCAGCGCGCGCGCCAATGGCGTTGAATACATCCACGCCGAGGTGACCGCCATCAACCGCACTGGAAACAACGTAGATAGCGTAACCCTAAGCGATGGCACCGTTGTCGCCTGTGGTACTGTTGTGAATGCTTCGGGCCCGCGTGCGGCAGCGACCGCAAAAATGGCTGGGCTGGATATTCCTGTGGCCCCGCGCAAACGCTATACGTTTATCTTTGACGCGGCTCAGCCATTGGACCGTGATCTGCCGCTTACCATTGATCCGTCGGGTGTTCACATGCGCTCGGAGGGGAAATACTATCTCGCGGGGTGTCCACCAGATGAAGATCCCGATGTGGCCTTTGATGATTTTGCATTCGATCACAGCATTTGGGAAAACAAAGTCTGGCCAACCGTGGCCAGCCGCATCCCCCAATTTGAAGCGATCAAGGTCATCAACGAATGGGTCGGCCATTACGCCTTTAATAGTTTTGACCAAAACGCTTTGGTTGGTCGCGCCGAGGAATGCCCGAACTTTGTCTTTGTTAACGGGTTTTCTGGCCATGGCTTGCAGCAATCCCCTGCCATGGGGCGCGGGGTGGCCGAGCTGATCGCCTATGGTGAATACCGTAGCCTTGATCTAAGTGCCTTTGATGTGAACCGCGCAGCGCACAAGAAGCACTTCTTGGAAACTGCTGTCATCTAATTCCGTTGGAGGTCTACATGACCGTTACAATTCGCCCGATTACTCCTGCTGACAAAGCTGCATGGGATCTTTTGTATCAGGGCTACGCCGCCTTTTACGGCGTCGAACAAACACCCCAAATGCGTGAAACCGTTTGGGGATGGCTGCACGATCACACCCACGAAGTGAACGGATTTGTCGCCGAAGCGGGGGGCAAGCTGATCGGCCTGACCCATTACCGCCCCTTTGCTTCGCCGCTTGCGGCGAATATGCGGGGGTTTTTGGATGATCTATACGTGGATCCAGGCGCGCGCGGCAGCGGTGCAGCCCAAGCATTGATTGATGCCGTGTCTGAGGTGGGCCGTGAAAAAGGATGGGCGCTGATCCGCTGGATCACGGCGGATGACAACTATCGCGCACGCAGCCTTTATGACCGCACGGCAACGCGCACCCAATGGATCACTTACGACAAAAAACTATAGCGCCCAGCGCGCACCGAAAGAAACAAACGAAAGGCCTAAATCATGCCCGCAAAACTTAGCAAAATTGTCCTCACTGGCGCTGCTGGTCGTCTGGGATCATACCTGCGCGAACCTCTGTCAAAACTATGCGATGAACTGGTCTCAACAGACATCAAAGAACAGCCTGGTACATTGTATGAAGGCGAAACCTATATGCAGGCGGACCTTGCCAGCTTTGACGAGATGAACGCCGTTATTGAGGGCGCCGAAATGGTGGTCCACATGGGCGCCTTTGTGGACGAAGGCCCCTTTGAGCAGCTGCTTGGCCCGAATTTTGTAGGGTCCTATAACATCTGGGAAGCCGCATCGCGCCATGGTGTGCGCCGTGTTGTCTATGGCTCGTCCATCCACGCGGTTGGTATGTATCCAAAGAATGAATTCATCGACACCGAAGTCGCCCACCGCCCTGACACGTTCTATGGTTTGGCCAAATGCTTTACCGAAGATCTGGGCCGGATGTATTGGGAAAAGCGCGGCCTAGAAAGCGTTCACATGCGGATTTTGTCCTGTGCACAGGTGAATAACGCCCGCGCCTTGGGATCATGGCTTAGCTATGATGACCTGATCCAGCTGGTCACGCGCTGCATCGAAACACCTGTCACAGGCTTTGCCGTGATTTACGGCGTCAGCAACAACGACCGCGCGCCCGTGGACAATGCCAAGGCCAGCTTCCTCGGCTATCGCCCCACCGATAACGCGGAACAATTCGCCGAAGAGGTTCTCGCCAACGAGCCTCCAATGGACCCGCATGATCCCAACCACATGTGCCACGGCGGCCCCTTTGCAGGGGTCGAGCTGGGCAATTCCGGTTTGGCAGGCATGAACGTCATCGACGACACCAAGAAAAGCTAAATCTATCGGCTGGCCGCAAGGATACCCGTTGCGGCCAGCCCCCTCCCCCCTCGACGACAGGCAACTGATCGAACAGTGGCAATTTGGCGCCTAAGATATAGGCGAATAGCTATGGCCATTGCGGCGATCTTCGTTAGGTTTCCAGATAGCTACGGAGACCGCCATGTTGCTCAGCGTCAAGTCCCTCAAGAAATCCTATTCAACCGCGCAGGGGAATGTTCCGGTCCTTAAAGGGATCGACATGCATGTGAATGCTGGGGATACCCTTGCCCTAACAGGGGAAAGCGGATCAGGCAAAAGCACGCTTTTACACCTGATCGGCGGGTTGGATTTGGCCGATGAGGGGCAAATTATTCTCGATGGACGCGATGTCACCCATCTGGACGATGCAGGCCGCGCGGCCCTTAGACGGCATAGCATTGGCATTATCTTTCAACAGTTCAACCTCATCCCCTCCTTGGATGTTGCCGCAAATATCGCCTTTCAGGCGCGTCTTTCTGGTGTCTACAACCCCGCCGAAGCGGCCAAGCTTGCTGCGGCATTGGGGCTTGGCGATCAGCTGTCAAAATACCCCGATCAACTATCAGGAGGGCAGCAGCAGCGGGTGGCCATCGCACGGGCGCTGGCGGTAAAGCCGAAATTGATCCTAGCGGACGAGCCTACAGGGAATCTGGACGAAGACACCGCAAGTGACGTTATGGCGCAAATGCTATCGTTGGTCGCCCAGACGGGTGCCGCTTTGGTCATGGTGACCCATTCGCCAAGGTTGGCAGGGCAGATGTCACGCCAGTTGAACCTGCGCCAAGGGTTGCTTGCGTGATTGCCGCAGGCCTCTCTGCGTTGTGGTCGCATTGGCGGCGCAACCCGTTGCAATTGTTCACCTTGATCGCTGGGCTGGCCTTGGCGACGGCCTTGTGGTCGGGGGTGCAGGCCATCAATGCCGAAGCCCGCGCCAGCTATGATGCGGCTGCTGCAACTTTGGGCGAAGGCCAATACGATCAACTGGTGCCAACCTCTGGCGCCACCATCCCCAATGAGACCTTTGTTGCGTTACGCCGCGCGGGTTGGCTGGTTAGTCCTGTTGTCGAGGGTCACCTTTCGATTGAGGGGGTGCAGATCAGGCTGGTCGGGATTGATCCGCTAACCGCCCCCAGCGGGCTGGGGCCTGCTAGCACAGGCGATGATGACGCGCAGCTTGCCACGGTTTTGCAAACCCGACCCGTCTTTGCCGCGCCAGCTGTCGCCGATCTTCTGGAAGGGCACATTGATGCAGAAATCCGAACCACCCCCGAGGTCGCGCCAGACACTGCCCTGACGGACATTTCAATTGCTCAGGAATTGCTGGGGGCAAAAGGCACTCTAAACCGTTTGATTATTGCCCCCGCTCAACCTGTCGGGCGGCCGCCCCTACAGCAGATCGCCCCTGAACTGGAACGCATCGTTGCACAAGGCGGATCAGATGTTGGCCGCCTAACCGATAGTTTCCACCTCAACCTGACGGCCTTTGGATTGCTCAGCTTTGCGGTCGGCATTTTCATCGTACATGGCGCGATTGGATTGGCGTTTGAGCAGCGCCGCGCCATGGTGCGCACGCTGCGCGCCCTTGGCATGCCCCTGATTACGCTGATCTTTCTTATGGCGGCTGAGCTTTTGCTCCTCGCGCTGATCGGCGGGGTTTTGGGCGTTTTCATCGGATATCTGATTGCAGCCAGCCTGTTGCCCGATGTCGCAGCCACGCTAAAGGGGCTCTATGGGGCGGACGTGTCAGGCGCGTTGCAGTTTCGGGCCTCATGGTGGCTATCGGGTTTGGCTATTTCCGTTTTTGGCACAACCATCGCCGCCGCTGGCGCGTTGGTCTCGGTTGCGCGTATGCCGCTGCTGGCCAGCGCCCAACCCCGCGCATGGGCAACGGCGCGGGGAAAGGTGCGTCTGGTTCAAATGGGGGCAAGTGCCGCCTTGCTGGCCATGGCTGGATTACTCGCGGTTTGGGGCCAAGGGCTCATCATGGGATTTGGCCTATTGGCCTGCCTTTTGGTTGGCGCAGCACTTGTGCTACCGCTCTTTCTTGGCGGTGTACTGGCATTTGCCGAAAAACGCGCCAAAGGGGTTACTGCGCAGTGGTTTTGGGCCGACACGCGCCAACAGCTGTCAGGCCTTAGCCTTGCCTTGATGGCGCTGTTGCTGGCCATGGCTGCCAATGTGGGCGTTTCGACCATGGTGTCCAGCTTTCGCCTGACCTTTACGGGCTTTCTGGATCAGCGCCTTGCCTCTGAGTTATACGTCAGCACCGAAAGCACCGATCAGGCCCGCGATTTTGAAACCTACATAAAAAATCACACGTCCGAAATCCTGCCTCTCCTGTCAACTGATGCTGAATTGGCTGGCCTTCCCGCCGAGATCTATGGCGCGCGCGTTGGCAGGACGTATCGGGAAAACTGGACCTTGCTGGCCAGCTCGGCACAGGTTTGGGAGCGTGTCGCGAACGGCGAGGCGGTATTGGTTAACGAACAACTGGCCAGAAGAGCCCGCCTTTGGGTTGGTGATAGATTAGCCCTTTCAGCAGAGCATAGCCTGCCGATCGCAGGTGTGTTTGGCGATTACGGCAACCCGATTGGAAAAGCGATCGTTTCCGAGCCCCTGTTCAAGCGGCTTTACCCCCTTATCCAAGCAACGCGATTTGGCCTGCGCACTGATGATCCGTTAGGCTTGCGCGCGCAGTTGATCAACGATTTTGGCCTATCAGAGCAAAGCATCACAGATCAGGCGCAGATAAAATCCTTTTCCCTATCCGTGTTCGAACGCACCTTTACCGTCACCGCGGCCCTCAACGTGCTCACCCTTAGCGTCGCTGGCTTTGCCATATTTATGAGCCTGCTCACCCTTGCGGGTATGCGCCTGCCCCAGCTTGCGCCTGCTTGGGCCTTGGGCCTCACGCGCAGTCGTTTGGGCCAGCTCGAGCTGATCCGCGCGGTTGTATTGGCCACCCTCACCGCCGCAATGGCGCTGCCGCTGGGGCTTGCGCTGGCATGGGTGCTGTTGGCGGTGGTCAATGTCGAAGCCTTTGGCTGGCGCTTGCCGATGTTCTTCTTTCCCCAAGACTACGCGCTGCTGGGGCTGTTTGCCCTTGCCGCGGCCCTGATCGCAGCTGCGTGGCCTGCCCGCCGTTTGGCCCGAACCCCGCCTGCGGATCTGTTAAAGGTATTTGCCAATGAACGCTAAAGCCCTTTGGACCGCAGCTTTCCTTTTGCTCACCAGCCCTTCCCTTTTGGCCGCTCAAGGGTTTGCAGGCATGGGCAGCGACGCCGAGGGCTTTAATACCCCTAGCCCTGATACCGCGCTGGTCTTTCCTGCCGATCATGGCCCCCACCCCGATTACCGCATCGAATGGTGGTATCTAACGGCCAATATGAAAGGCCCCGATGGGACAGCATACGGGTTGCAATGGACCCTGTTTCGCTCTGCCCTTGCTCCTTTTGCGACAGAGGGCTGGGACAGCCCGCAAATCTGGTTTGGCAATGCCGCCGTTACCACCCCGACAAACCACTACACCGCCGAAAGGTTCGCCCGTGGCGGCACGGGGCAGGCAGGCGTCACCGCCACGCCATTTGAGGCGTGGATTGACGAATGGCACATGCGCGGCGCGGATTGGGGCGCCCTCTCCCTCAGCGCGGCTGGCACGGCCTTTCGCTATGACATCCAGCTCAAGGCCAAGGGCCCGTTGGTTTTGCATGGTGACAGCGGCTATTCTGTGAAATCCAGCCAAGGACAAGCCAGCTATTACTACTCCCAACCGTTCTTTGACCTATCTGGCACGTTGGACCTGCCCGAGGGGACTATCCCCGTCACGGGAACCGCATGGCTGGACCGCGAATGGTCTTCGCAGCCTTTGGCATCGGATCAAACGGGGTGGGATTGGTTTTCACTGTCTTTTGAGAGCGGCGACAAGCTGATGGGGTTTCGGCTGCGCCAAGCCGACGGCAGCTACTACACGTCGGGGACTTGGATCACGAAAGCAGGCGGTGCAACGCCAATCCCCAACGGCCGATTTGATGCAACGCCTTTGGAAACATCCGATGTAAACGGCGTGGCCATTCCAACAGGTTGGCAGGTTGTCGTTCCCGACTATGGCGTAGATGTCAGCGTGCAGGCCAGTAATGCCCAAGCATGGATGGATATGGCCGTCCCCTATTGGGAAGGGCCTGTTCGGGTCACAGGCAGCCATGACGGCATCGGCTATCTTGAGATGACGGGTTACGAGCAGGAATAACGCGCTAGAGATCCACCTCGATCACACCATCGGGTTGGGCTGCGCGGGATTGGCACAGGATCACCCCTGTCTCGCGCTGCGCTTTGGAGAGCACAAAATCGCGATGCTCAACCTCCCCCGAGATCAGCCCGCATTTACACACACCACACAGGCCATCGCTGCATTTTACATCTAGGTGAACGCCATTCTCTGCCAAAACATCCGTTGCAGCGCGATCTGCTGGCACCAGCAGGTCACGACCTGATTTAGCCAGCCGCAAGGTGAAGGCATGGTTTTCATAGTCAGGCGTTTCTGGAACCGTGAAATATTCAAGGTGCCGCGCCTCTTCGGGGATGCCAGCCTTTGCGGCGGCATCCAGAACGGCGGTCATATAGGCCTCGGCTCCGCAGGTATAAACATGGGTGCCCTCTGGCGCAGATCGAAACACCTGATCCAGATCAGCGCGGCTGCCTTCGTCGGAAACATGCAGATGCACATGCGCGGCCCAGTCAAACCCTGCCAGATCGTCCACCAGCGCCATCGCGCTGCGCGAACGGCCTGAATAATGCAGCGCAAAGCTTTGACCTTTGGCGTGTAGCTCATGCGCCATGGCAATCATCGGGGTAATCCCGATGCCGCCCCCCATCAGAATTGAGTGACGTGCCCCAGCATCCAAGGCAAAGTGGTTGATCGGATGCGAAATAAAAATGCGCCGCCCCGTCTGGAAAATGCGCTGCATCATTTTAGAGCCCCCGCGCCCGTCTTCTTCGCGCAGGACCGCGATTTGATAGCGGCTTCGATCCGCAGGATCGCCTGACATTGAATACTGGCGCAAGAATTCAGGCGTTACAACGATGTCCAGATGCGCGCCCGCTTGCCATTCCGGCAGGTCGGACCCGTCGATGGCGCGAAACTCATATTTGATGACACCCTCGGCAGCATGTTCCACCTTTGATACTTCAACTTGAATAACAGGGCTGTCCCCATCGGCCGTATAGATATGGGCGACTTGGTCGATTGTTCCGGCTGTCAAATGGGCCTTATATTCTTCGGCAGTGACCAGCGCTTGATACGCTTCAATGCCCGCCTCGCGGTCCATCGGATAGGGATAAGGGTACGGCGGGGGCGCAAGCGGCGCGGGATAAACCGCCAGCGTCTGATCCTCGTATTTCAGCGCTAGCCCCTTTTGCAACGACCGCTCATTCACCGGATTTTTGGCGGCAAGATAGCCGCCGTTTTCATCCAGCTCTAAATCCCACCACCACTTTTTGACAGGGTTCAGCCCACCATTGCCCAGCGCATCGTCCAGCTTGGCCAGAACTGGCGCAGCCGCGGGCAGGTTCATTGCCGCCCAGCGGAACGGTTTTTCGGCAAACAGCCCTTCCAAATTCCACGGACATGTTTTCATACAGCGCCCGCACATCGCCCCACCCGGTGTGGTGATGCGGTAGGTTGCGCATTTCTGGCTGTCGGATTTCCAGATCTCATAGCCGTTGAACATCAGCTTTGGCCCAGCGGTGATCGCACCCGAAGGACATTCACGCGCGCATTTATTGCAGCTTTCGCAGAACTTTTGCAGGCCGAAATCAATCGGTTTGTCATGCACCATCGGCAGGTCCGTTGTGACCACCCCAGACTTCAGACGCGGCCCCAGAAAAGGGTTCAGGATCACTTCGCCAATGCGGCTGACCTCACCCAAACCTGACAGCAACAACAGCGGCGGTTGCAAAACCTCGCCATCCAGAACCGTATGCGCCTTGGCACTATAGCCCAGATTTCGGATTTGCTGGGCGATCACGCCCCCCAGCAGGGAAAACCGCAGATAGGCGCGCATGGATTGCGCAACACTGATCCAGTCATCTCCGCTGGCGCCTTCCATTGTTTCATAGCCCTGATCGATGATCATGCTGATCGCTTGGTCGTGGCGCGGAACCAACACGTCGCCACGGGCGTCATGGCTATACCATGTCCAATCAGGACAGGCCGAAACCCCCACCGCATCGCACCCCAGCCAATAGGCTGTCGCCTTGACCAAATCTGCAGCCTCTTGCGGTGCGATTTCTTGCTTTTCCCGAGCGGGTTCACCGTCTTGCAATAAAACAAACGCACCAAGCGCGCGGCGCTGTGCCATCGAAGGCGCCGCCTTGCGCGCGTAATACCCACCACCCGCGCCCTTCTGCAGAGGCTTTCCCATATCGCCAAACTGCGCGCGCGCGAACATATCGGCGCGTTTAGGAACACGTGCCACCCGCGCCGCGTCTATATAGGTGGTTGGTTCATCAACCCTTTTGAGCGTTTCAAACGGATGCGCGCCGTCAACAAATCGTCGGTTTTCATATGGAACCGCATTTGCGGCATTGCGTTCGAACCTGCCACCAAACCGCCATTTGCGGCCAAAAGCGGAGGCAGGTTGTTGCGCCATTTCAGCCAAAGGTAAATCCGTGGCAACAGCAAACGACGTCGTCACAGCGGCCAAACCGAACCGCGTTCCAACATAAGGATGGTACAACGCGCCATCCTCAACGCTAGCCACCCCCGCAGCCACTGCCAACTGGTTCAAATCCACATCAGCATCCGCCACCGTATGCGCGCGCGCGTCATATCCCAACAGCCTGATGTATTCGGCAATCACAACCGCCGTTTCCGCCGCCAAAAGCCCAGCCCGATGGGCCTGCGCGCCCCTAAGCCAATCACCTCCACATTCATCCTGCTGAGGATCACGGGGGTTTTCATACATAAAAACAATAGCATGGCTATGCGTGCCTAACCCCGATTTGGAGGCATTCACAGAATCCCGCAGATCGGCCATGATCCCGTCAATTCCAGCCGCCAGTGTTTTGGTCTGACGGGTCTGCAACGCATTGACCAATCGCTGGACCGCAGGGTTTTGAAGCGGCGTTTCCAAAATAGAGCTCTGGGGCAGCAAACAGGTGCCAACCACCGCTGCATCCGAAAAATAACCGAACGCCTTCAGGTGATTTGCGCGCTCTTGCAGATCATCAGGGCAGGCAGCGGGCTGGGCATTCTTGTTCCCTTGGCGAATGGCATCCAACATCGCCTGATATTCCCCCATCGCATTAATTATGCTGCGCGGATCGTGATTGTTTTCAAATGAAAGCCCTTGGCGCTGCGGCACGTCTTTCAAGGGCGGCATGTCAGACCGTCGGGCCAGCAGCTCGCTGGGGAAAGGCCCTAGATGGATGGGCCTGTTCTTGTTTGAAAACAACCGCATAACTTCTCCCGATGCGTTCTGTTGGTGAACCTCTTTAGCATCCCCACCCAGAAAACAGCAGCTTCAATCTGCAATCTTGCCGACCAACGCGCCAGTTTCTATCGCAGGTATGAATTGCACCCGTAACACGGTAATCCTCAAGGACAGGCCCGATCCCGCTATGAGGGTGTTTTTCCCGAAAATAGGTAGCGCCATAGCCCCCCAGCCAATGCGTATTTCCAAGCTATAATCCTATGTTTGCCCCCCACAACAATCCCGCCAAAAACAGCACACCAATTGGGCGACGTCCAAGCTGCTTCTTGTAGAACGGGAAAAATCGACTTGAATTGGTTGCTGGGCTTTGACAAAGCACCGAGTGAATTCTTTCATCGGAATCCAGCACGACTAAAATTTTCTCGATTCTTGGAACTAAACCATGGCCATCAAACATCTCGTTACGCACTCAGGCGGTTTTCATGCTGATGAGCTGTTGTCATCTGTTATCCTTACTCGGCTTTTTCCTGATGCCACAATAATGCGAACGCGTGACAAAGAATGGATAAAACCTTCAGAAGAAAAGATAATCTATGATGTCGGCGGGGCTTTTAACGTCGAAGAGCAAATCTTTGACCATCATCAACGCCCAGGCCCTCTGCGGGAAGACGACCAGCCCTATAGTTCTTTTGGATTGATCTGGGCCCATTTTGGCCGCGACTATCTCGCTGCGATGGGCGTACCAGCCCAAGCCCATGACGAAATCCACAGCAAGTTTGACACAAAATTTGTCCTGCCCATTGATTTACTGGATAACGGCGCGATGGAGCCTTCCGTTGCGGGGCCTTTGTCCATTATGACCCTGCCGTCACTGCTGGGCAGTCTAAAACCCGTGTTTGATGACCCCTCTCCGACTGCCGATGACGACGCTTTTATGGCCGCGCTGCCAATCGCACGCAGCTTTGTCGAAGCGCAGATCCAGAATATGGCCGCCAAAGCGCGCGCAATGGGGATCGTTTTAGAGGCCATCACCAAGGCTGGTAGCTCTCCCATTCTGGAATTGCCAATGGGTATGCCTTACCGCTCGGCTTTGGACCAGATGGAGGCCGACCACATGTGGTTTGTCATCACCCCACGTGGCGACGACTGGACGCTCAACGGGATCAAACTATCTAATGACACCTTTGAGCAACGCGCCGACCTCCCCGCATCCTGGGCTGGATTAACCGATGAAGCGCTGGAATTAGCCTGCGGCGTAAAAGGGGCAACCTTCTGCCACAACGCCCGTTTTCTAGCTGTCGCCAATTCACGCGCAGCTATTCTGGAAATGGCAAACATCGCTGTAGAAGAAGCGAAAGAAGTTAAA
The DNA here is from genome assembly GCF_000622405.1 of Sulfitobacter donghicola DSW-25 = KCTC 12864 = JCM 14565. Lineage (NCBI taxonomy): Bacteria > Pseudomonadati > Pseudomonadota > Alphaproteobacteria > Rhodobacterales > Roseobacteraceae > Sulfitobacter > Sulfitobacter donghicola. Next base: position 2,248,144 of record NZ_JASF01000005.1, on the reverse strand, counting down.
CAGCCAACATAAAGGCCCTGCTCCCTTGCCCCCCAAATCAATCACCTTAGGAGAGGTGCTCACCCGACGTTCTGCCGAAAACCCAAATCCTAGTATCGGCAGGAAAATAGGGGGCCACCTGAAGGCATTGATCGACAGCGCGTCGCTGGCTTGCATTTCTACGCTGGCCATCTGGTGGTTATTCGGGCAAGCGGATGTCGACACAATCACGGCTTTGCTCTTTTTCACGGCACAAACCCTCTTCTGGTGGTTTGTACTCCGCAGAGTAAGAAGACCGCGCGTTAAAAAATCTCATTTTTTGCTAGACAATGACCGACAGGGTTTCATGGCGGATCTTAGGCTGGACAAGAAATCAGTCGTCATTGATGGCAGCAATATTTACCATTTCGGGCACGACAACAAACTAGACGCCCAGCCGTTGGGCGAAATTGCCGCGCAACTGCGATCAGAAGGGTATCGCGTCATTTGTTTCTTTGATGCCAATATCTTCCACACCCTTGGCGGACATGGTGCTTTTCTGCGTGGCACACCGCATTCCGTGCCCCAGCTGGAAGACATTTTCGGCCTTCAGCGTGACGAGATTTATGTCGTCCCAAGTAGGGTTCAAGCGGATAAATACATACTAGAGTGCCTCAAATACATGCCAATATGTTTTGCTGTGACGAATGACAGGTTCCGCGATTACGCCAGCCAGTATCCGACGGTGATGCAAGATCACCTTTGGCGCAAAGGCGTGTCGATTTCAGACGGCAAAACCAAGCTGCAAAAACATAGCCCAAACAAACCTTGAGCTGCCCCTAGAGTTACAGACGCTTTCCTTACGTAATCTTCGCGCCAAAAGCCCGACATTCTGTAGCGGGCAAAAGCAAGGTACATCAAATTTCGCTGGAAAGGCCTTCGGCGACATTGGAGACCCGTGCCGCATCCGTTCCACCAATAAACACGTAGCCAACACCATTTTTGGTCCATGTTGCGGTCGCAAGGTTGTGAGATCGGGTTGTTTCAACCGCCCGGCCAGAATTGCTAGCGGCGACGATGCACAATGCAAATGGCGTTCCGTCTTCGGATAAATAGGCGATTTGCAGCAAAGGCGCGTCATCAATCGCAAGCAGTTGGGCGCGCTTGAACACCATCCCTGGCACGTCAGGAATAGCCTGAAGGGTAACGCCAGTTTCACGCTTCATTTGCGATAGGACAGCTTCGGTTTTTCCGGGGGCTTGCGCCCCCCCAGCCAGCGTGTCTGTCACATAAAGAGCCTGATAAGAGGCGACACGTTCCACCCAAGTTGGTGCAGGCTCAAGTAAGTGCATCGCAATCAGCCCAAACACAAAAGAGGCCGCAAGTGCCGTTGTGCGAATAAGTTGGGGTGCGATCCGACCAGATTGTGCTTTCTTCGCCAAGAGGTGCTCTGGGACCTTTGGCGCAGCAAGCCGACCCAGATCAAATGCATCTTTGATATCAAAGGCCTGAGCCTGCAATATTTTGATGCGATTTTCCAAATCCGGATCTGACTGCATAGCAAATGTGATCTCTTGCGCTAGATCGGCATCGGCCTGACCATCGGCAAACATCATGATTTCATCATCAGAAAACGGCTGGGAATATGTGTTCATTAGTCCGTCCTCTCTTGGTTTACATCTTCAGAAATGGTGCGCCGCGCCGTTGAAAGCCTGCTCATCACCGTGCCAATGGGGATATTTAACATGTCTGCAGCTTCGCGATAGCTCTGACCTTCGACATACACCAAAAACACGCATAACCGCTGCCCCTCTGGCAGGGCTTGTATCTTCTTTAACACCTGACGGGCAAAAATATTCGTTTCTACAGACGGAGCGTTATCTTCCAGCTCAGTACTCTCGACAGGCACCAGACCTTGTCCGTTGCGTAATTTCTCATGTCGCTTGTTATTCAGCCAAAGACGTCGTGCTATGGTGAATACCCAACGATCCAAATCTGTCCCGACCTCAAACTTACTGGCATGCAACAACGCACGTTCCGACGCGGCCTGCGCAAGATCATCGGCATCGGTGCGGTTTTTCGTAAGCACCAGACAAAACCGCCACAAAAGCGGGTAGAGCGCAGCCAAACCATCACCTACGGCTTTTTTTTGAGTTTTTCTTGATAGCCAGCGAATAACGGTGCTCCTCTGGGTGTTATTCCTATAGCCGCCCCAAAAAGCAGGCGGACTGAAACTTTACTGAAGGAACTCCAATGATAAAACTTAAATCCATTGCTGCCGCTATCACATTGTCGCTATTGGCAGGGGCAAGCTTTGCCGGTGGTCACGCAGAAAGCTGGACGGTTGATACAGAATTATCTGCTGTTTCGTTCGGATCTGTCAAAAATGACTATACTGGCGAAAGCCACACCATCAGCGATGTCACTGGAACGGTGGATGCAAATGGTGTTGTGTCCATTACCTTGGGTCTTGCATCTGTAGAAACCATGATCGACATCCGGAATGAGCGTATGAGGGAGATTGTTTTCGCAAATGCACCCACCGCGACCATTTCCGCTCAACTTGATATGGCTGAGATTTCTGCGCTGGCATCAGGTGACGCAAAAACCGTCGAAACCTCCGGCACGCTCAGCTTGCTTGGTACAGATACTGATTTGGATGCATCTTTCTTTGTGATGCGCCTGAGCGAAGATCAGGTTCTGGTAACAACCAACGGCATGATGATGCTGAGCATCGAAGACACAGCCTTCAACGCAAGTATCGACAAGATGCAGGAGCTGGCGAGCCTTGATTCAATCACCCGTGTCAGTCCTGTGACCATGCGTTTGCTTTTTAAGGCAGATCACTAAGCTTCCGGCAGGTGGCAGGGGCGTCTGAGCGCACTGCCACCTGAATGTCTGTGAGGTGCCCCTAGTTTCCTAGACCTGGACCTGTCCTGCTTTAGTGCCGCCCCAAGTGCTCGTTTAGGTCACTTTTCGCTCGAAGCGACCAGGCTTTTCCAGCCCAATGCTGAGTGACGGCGGCGTGGATTGTAAAACCCGTTGATGTATTCGAAGATCGCCATCTCAGCTTGTCGACTTGTTTCCCATGATCTTTGCCAAATCAGCTCGGCCTTGATGGTTTTGAAGAAGGTCTCGGCAGCTGCGTTGTCATAACAATTGCCTTTCCGTGACATCCACACCTTGAACCGATGCTTTCGCAGGATCTTCTGATAGTCGTGCGAACAATATTGGCTACCGTGATCCGTGTGGTGGATGGATCCTCTGGGTGGTTTCCGGAACGCGATGGCCATCTTCAACGCCTGGATCACGAGGTCACGCTTCATGCGGTTGCTCACAGCCCAGCCTATGACACGTCGGGAATGCAAATCCAGGATCACGGCTAGAGACAGCCAACCCTCTCGGGTCCAGACAAAGCTGGTGCCGCCGCCTATCCTGACAAAAAGGCGGGTGCGATACCAGTTGATGCTGGCACACTGTTCAAGTTCGCAAATGTTATCAAAGAAGGTGATTTGGTCGTGTATCCGTCAAAGTCAGACCGCATGGTAAATATCGGTCGTTTTACAGGCGTAGTTCAGTACGACAAAGAAGACCAAGACGGTTACCCAACCCGCCAGCGCGTCGAGTGGTTGAAGCACATCCCACGCAGTGAGTTCAGTCAAAGTGCGCTTAATGAAATCGGCTCATTCCTAACCCTGTTCCGCGTTAGACGGTTTGCGCTCGAATTTCTAAGCAAGGTTGACCCAACTGCCAGAGAGCCCTCGCCCAGTGACAGTGCAGAACAAGACACAGCAGAGGACGCCACAGACGACGACACAGCCACCGTTACGGCCTCAGTACAGGCAGAGGCCAACACCAGCGACTTCGTCATAAAGCAGTTTATGACGCGCCTATCAGGTCACCAGTTCGAGGACTTCATGGCGCATTTGATGGAATGTATGGGCTACACAGCGCGCCTCACCCCGAAAAGCGGCGTTGGTGGTGTTGATGTTATCGCTCATATGGACCCGCTTGGATTCCAGCCCCCTATCGTCAAAGTGCAATGCAAGCGCACCACAGGCCAAACACCACGCCCAGACGTAGACCAGTTGTTAGGGACACTTGGAGACGGCGAATACGGTCTGTTCGTCAATCTGGGGTCATTCGCGCGCGGTGCTGTAGAGTTGGAGCGCAACCGCGCGAAGCTGAGGCTTATAAACGGCGAACAATTTGTTGAGCTGATTTTCGAACACTATGCCCAACTCGCCCCGCGCTATCGCTCTATGATACCGCTCAAACAGATATTTGTTCCAGACTTGCCGCAAGATTGAGGGACAACCATGCCAAACAGGAATGGGGGACACCAGAACAGCGAGAAGCCCCAAACTTATGATATAATTAATAAAATTTAGGATTTCTGGCGGAGACGAAGGGAGGCTCCACCATATTTCTAAGCCATTGACTTAACTGGACATACAAGAGCGAAGGTTACTCTGTTGTTCCACTTTGTGTCACACTACGGCCCGGATTGTAATGTTGTCAAATGTGATCTGAGTATAAGTTCATTTGAGAAAGGTGATTGTGTAATAATCATTATAATATCAGTATCTTATACATTTTTGATATATGTGGATAATATATATAATTTACATAAAGCCATTCAGGAATGGAATAGACAGATACCATGAAGGTATAACTGACCGAGACAGATACTGGGCCATCCTACTGTCTATATGTGAGGAATAGAACGCAAACCAAGCTAGGTTCTTTCTGTCTATATGTGCGTAGCTCAAAAAGGCACAGGAAAACAGACAGATACCACTCATAGAAGGTCGGGCGATGCCTCAGTGACCATAAACCCAACGCACGGCCCAGCACACGGTTCCGATTGCAATCCCTGCCATGGCCCCGACGTAGGCCGTAACGACTGGTACGGCCCAAAGCTCAAGAGAACTGAACACGCCGACCCTTGGGATCACAAGGCCGATTGCGAACCCCGCCACAGCCCCCCATAGCGCCCAGCGTATTCCAATGCGGGCAACGGCTTTGATAGTAGGCACCAGCTTACCTTTGTTCGCTTCTATGTGCTCAAGGCCAACGTGGTACGCCTCTGACAATCCCGGCAGGGCATGGGGGAACTGTGCGCCTTTTGGTTGTATGTATTCCCCTTCGGAAAAATGTCCTGTAAAATTTTGATCTGGATTGGTGCGCGATTGCGATTGAGCAAGATGTGCCATGTCAATTCGGCTATCTCCGCTGTCGATTGCGAAGCCCTTCTCGCGAGCCTCCTGTATCCATGGAAGTTGCTTTCCATCCGTTAGCCTGTTTGCTTTGTCCATTGCGTGCCGAATGGCGGCGTTGTCTTTATCCGCACTTGAATGCTTGGTGAACAATCGTGCCACTTGGCCGTTTGCGGTATCTGTGCTCGCCCCACTGTCGATGATTTCAAGAAAGAACACAGACCGCACAAACCGCTGCGCACGGCGCTTGCTGCTTTGCCACAGAAGAAACCCAGCGACGCAGAAAATTGCGACAATCCACATGTGATGACCTTTCAAATGCCTGATCAAGCTCAACCTCTTAGGCTGAGATAAGATCAATATCCTAAAATGGTATTATCCTAACTTGGGATTATCCGATTGCCTGAACTCAATCAACAGGCAGTCATTTGACCAAGACACTTCGTACACCTGAACACGTTTACCTGTGCCAACGGCTCAGGCAGGTGCGCCTTGATGCAGGGTTGACCCAAGCTGGCTTGGCTCAGCGTCTGGACAAGCCGCAGTCCTTTGTGGCGAAAGTCGAGACGCAAGAGCGTAGGCTGGATGTAATTGAATTCGTTAAATGGATGGTGGCCTGTGATGGAATGCCAACGGCAAGTGCAATTTTGACAATGGTTGCAAGTGTAGATGAGAAGCCAACATAGGCCTTTCTCAAAATGTCGCGCCAAGCCTTCCTGACGATGAGGGCTTCACGCGGAAAAAGGATATTCCGTCATAAGTCCTTGTGCTCGAATGCTTGTATAACGTCACGACAACACAATCGGTAGTGCCTTCAAAGTCATCCGCGACACTCATTGCCATGGTACGACACCAACCAGTTATGTCGTGTGTTGTTCTCAATTGTTGCTTGTCCATGTAGTTCAAGAGAACCACAAACTGCCTATCTCCAACAGCATACTTAGCGTGTTCGCCCGACTTTGATGATCCACCTCCACCGGTTTTCCATCGCCCAATTCGCCGTTGTAAGTGCATCAGCATCGGGGGTGGCATGTTCAATATCGCAAATATAATATCGAACTTATGTCGGTCAATCTTTGGGTGCCCAGCATAGACCTCACGAACAATAGACTTCCAGCGCGGTGCAAGTTGCACCCCAGAAATATCACAATTCCGCCTATCATCGACTGGTGTTTTGGGTGTTCGCACCATGTCATCCGCATCCACGAGAATAAGTGTGTTTTGTCGTGTGTCATCACCCAAAACGCAAAAGCCATTCGTGAGGTACATGGACAACAAGTCTTGTTCATCACCAACAAAATCCAACAGGCTTTCAATACTGTAACGCCTACTAAGATAGTGTCCAAAAGAAACCTCGCTATCCAAATGCTTGACGATCATCAATAGCTCCCCGATGGACAGGGAAGGTGCCCAAGGGCTTGATCCTGCTATCAGCCCGAGACTTTCAAAATATCTGCGTCCAGCCGTAAGAGACGCTAGACCCTCAATAGTGACGCCAAAGCGATAAACTGCTTTGGGCTTGGTTAGGTCAATATCAACAGGCTCTTTCGAACCCTTTTGACTTAGTTGTGCGGTTTTGCCGTACTCGTTCAGGTACTCTTGAAGCCGTTGCGATTGTTCGGCAGGCTCGACGAACAGTTCTTTCAAAGTGGACTTAAGCGATGGGATACCCCCACGCCTTGCAGGTTCTTTGATCTTTCCTGACTTGGCTTCGAACATGAAAATCTGGTTGCCCAACACGGCGACAACGTCATGTTCGTAGCCCTTCCCGTCTTTTGGATCATCCCAGATGACTGATCTATAAACCTTGGCAGACGGTGACCTGTGCCCCAAGTCTCCTCCAGCTTGGCGCGGAGTCCTTGGGGTTAAATCTTTGGCCTTAGGCAGCCATTTTGTCCATTGTCTTTCTCTGCAAAAATTCCATGGGCGTCAGGTTGCCCAAAGCTGAATGTGGTCTGCGCCAGTTATAGTCTTCTTGCCATTCCTCCAGCGTTTGTCGGGCTTCGCGCAATGTGCCGAAGAGCGTTTCATTGAGGCATTCATCCCGCAGCTTACCGTTGAAGCTTTCGACGAAGCCGTTTTGCTGGGGCTTTCCAGGCGCGATGTAATGCCAATCAATGCCTGTATCCTGAACCCATTTGAGGATCGCCATGCTGGTGAACTCGGTGCCGTTGTCCGACACAATTGTCTTCGGCATACCGCGTTCAGCGATGATCTTACCCAGCTCACGCACGACACGATGTCCTGAAAGAGACGTGTCCGCGACCAACACTAGGTTCTCCCGACTGTAATCATCCACGACGGCAAGAATGCGGAAGCGACGTCCGTCTGTCAGCGCGTCTGATACGAAATCCAAGCTCCAGCGTTGGTTCGGACCGTCGGGCAGTACCATCGGTTTCCTTGTGCCCAAAGCGCGCTTTCTGCCGCCTCTGCGGCGCACCTGCAGCTTCTCTTCGCGGTAGATGCGCCTGACCTTTTTGTGGTTCACCTCGAAACCCTCCCGCGCGATCATCACATGGACACGGCGGCACCCAAACCGTCGACGTTCTCTCGAAACGCGTTTGATAGCGTCTCTTAGTTCAGCATCATCGCTGCGTCGCGATAGGTACCGAACCGATGACCGATCAACTTGCAGAACATCACACGCCCGCCGCTGGCTGACCTGATGTTGTTCCATCAGGTGCGCCACAGCTTTCCGCTTCAAGGCAGGCGTCACCACTTTTTTGAATTGATATCTCGCAGCATGGCGTTGTCCAGCATCTGCTCCGCTAGCAGCTTCTTCAGCTTGCCATTCTCATCCTCAAGTGCCCGCAAACGCTTCGCATCAGACGGTTCCATGCCGCCATACTTTGATTTGTATTTGTAAAACGTCGCTGAGCTGATCCCATGCCGCCGACATACATCAGCGGTCTTCTCGCCAGCTTCCTGTTCCTTGATCATCGCAATGATCTGTTCATCCGTAAATCGTGCCTTCATTTGTCCGTCCTTTTGTTGGGCGGACTCTACACAAATTTGGAGGAGTTTTAGGGGCTCAGGTCAACGGCATTGCAGCCTGAACAGCTTCGGCAATCAGCTCCTCCAACGCTTCTGCTCTTGCATCTGATAGTGCTTTGCGGGTTTTGCCATCTTCAGGCAGCAACGCCCCGATAATGCGAAACGGAAAAGCCAGCGGGATATGTGGAACTGCCGTGAAGTATGAACCATCATCCTTTTCGATGAAGGGTTTGGCCCATACTGGGTTGTTCATAAATAGATGCTCAAACTCTCCATCGGCCTCATCACCTTGTTTTGCCGATAGCTTTGAAACAGTGTCGCGATCAAGTTCCGACAGGTCATCAGGTGCAAATGTATAAATCCACTCATGAGAGATTTCTGACAATTGGAATGCTAGGAACTGAAGCGTTCCGTCGTCAATAGCGCTAAGGTCAACCCGCTGCCAAGTATGGTATGCGAGCGGGCTTTTCTCACAAAGAAATTCAACCCCAGAAATAACCGTACTGCGCTCCGTTGCTTCATAAATCTCTTGGACCCGATCATAAAACTCGTGAAGCCGCTGCACTGTGATGTCCATCAAGGCGAAGAGCGAGAAAATTCGTTTCTCTAGCTGGTGACTACATTGTGTCTTTTGATCAAATCGAGAAGTGATCTTTTTGATTACGGCTAATGCTGCATCACGGTCGAAATTGAACCGATAATGTATGGTCTGCATGCGTGAGCGGTTTGCCATTTCTGAAAGAGCATCTTCTTTGTCTCGCGGCTGCATGCGAATAAAAGCATCAAGCAAGCTCTCAGCAGTGCTCCAAGTTCTGACAAAATTATTGGGCGATAATGGAACTCGTGCGATCGTCTCACGTTGACGCAAAAGCATTGCCTGAAGAACTTCTAGTGCTGGTAGGGTGATGGTCTCAGGGCCTCTTTTCTTCAGCCCTCCTTCTACATTGCAAAGAGATGTTGTGCGAGCAAGCAGGCAAAGTGGGTCATGGATACGCAAGGCTATTTCCAAGCTTAACTTAGCTTTATGGAACGTGTCTGCCCAATACTGAGGGTCGTCTATGTTATCAGCTTTGGGCTGTTCTGATGCTTCATATCCGTGAAGGTAAAGGCTTGAAGGCAATTCACTCATTTCTATCTCACAATAACTATTAGTAGCTCAGCTTGGCTGTCTAGAAATCAACGGGTATCAGGCGGAAAACCGTTCGATGGCGTCTTGCATTTGCGCCAGCGTATGCCCGCCTTTGTTGTAATATTTCTGGGTCACGCCTTGGCGCTCATGGCCCACAATGTCCTGATAAAGCGGCTCGGGGACATCGGCCTTGGCTAGTCGCTCAACCATCGTATGGCGCAAGCTGTGAAAAACCAGCCCGCTTTCTTTCATACCCAGTCCCTTGAGGAAAGGCCCGTTGAACCAGCGCCCAAGGTTGCGGCCATAACCATCCTTGGCATTGTAACTGAAAGACATGAACAGGCGCGGCTTGCTTTCTTGTGACTTCACCCATTCGACAAAACCCAACTTAATCAGTTCAGAATGCAGCGGCACTTTGCGTCTACTAGCATTCGCCTTGAGACGCTTTTTGTCGTCGCCATCATCTGTGATGTTCAAAAACCAAATGCCGTCTTCACAGCACACATCCGCAAGCGCTAGTTGAGCAATTTCATTCAACCGTGCACCTGTGAACAGCCCTAACAATGCACCCCACTTGTGATCGTCTTTCTTGACCAGTCCTGCATGATTTTGCGTTAATTCTGCATACAACTTAGCCGTTTGCTCGTGAGTGTAATCTTTGCGGCCCGGTGCAGATTTCTTTGGTTTGGCGACCTTCATGCGGTCGAACACATTGCTCGGTGCATAACCATGCCGCTCAGCCCAATCACCAAAGCGTTGAAACATTGCCATGTGATTGTTGATTGTCTCAACTGACACCTTTTGAACACCTGCCACTTTAATTGCCTCTGACAAGGGCAAGTCTCTGGTCTCAGGTCGTGTGTTCCGATTGACGGGCAAGGCTTGAACGATCTTCTTCAAGGCACTGGCATCTTGGCGGGATATCTCTGTCATTGAGCGATCTGAGCCAAAATGTTCCAGCATGACGGCCAGAAATGCCTGCGCTCGGTTTGCCATCTGGCTTGACCATTGCGGGCGACTTTCTGCCATAAAATCATCCACGGCCTTACCCAGAGACACAGAGGGCGCTTCTGGTGGCGCTACTGGCCTTTCCTGCGCCGCATCATAGGAATACCCCTCAAGGCGCTCAGCGGCGCTTAGAATGGCTTTGATTTGATCCCGGCGGGCTTTGCGCAGTTCGTGACGCAGGGCAGGTTCATTTTCAGCCCACTGAGCGCCTGAGAGGCCCGCAGACGCCCGAAAGCTGTCCACAGTACCCGTATCAAGGAAAAGGTCCGAAAGGTCATCATAGCCGCCACCAGCGTCTTCATGAACATCAAACTCTTGACGCATGAGGTCCAATGTCTGATCTGGCAATCCGGTATCATTCAGCTTTTCAACGTAGCGATCTAGCGAAGCCATGAAATAGCTGCGCACCATATCCCGCATTTCGTCTTGTCTGAGCCGTGCCAATGCCTTGTTATCCCTGATAATACGACCACAGGATGCAAGATGTCTGGCAAGATCGCCAGCCCTATCTGGACATTTGGTGCGTAAGGAAATCCGAACTGATCGGCGCTTGCGATCTGAGGACATTGGCAACGGCCAACGGAAATACATGATACCGTGTCTAGACGGTGAGACATAGGCAGGCAGCTTCATGGCTTGTGCTCCACTCTGTGTCGCACTTACACGTCCAAGACCTAAGCCATTGTTTTAGAATTGAATGGCGGAGACGAAGGGATTCGAACCCTCGATACCGTTCCCGGTATACTCCCTTAGCAGGGGAGCGCCTTCGACCACTCGGCCACGTCTCCGTTGACCCGTTTAGCGATGGGCGGGAGGGAGGGCAAGAGGGTTTTTTGGGGTGTCACAAAGTGTGCACCGGATGTGCACCGCGCGTACACGGGGATGGCTGCGGGTGTGGGGTGGGAAATTGGGTTGAAAGCGGGGCTGGGGGTTGTGAACTCTCGCGGTGCGGGTATCTTGGGCCTGTATTGGGTAGAGGATTTTCATGGGCTGTTTGACTGCGCAAAGAGCATTCTTTGAATTTGCAGGAGGTGGCTTTTGCCGCTCTTGTGCCGCGAGGCCGCTGGTGAAAGCGGTGGGTGTGCAGCGGGAGCGGATGGGTTGATCGGTGCTGTGACCCAAACCCCCTCTGGTGCGCCGACAGACTGGGCCCTGATTGTTGCGATTGCGGGCCTTTTCTTAGCCCTCGGGATCCCCATTCTTGGCTGGGTTGTTTCCCATTTTCGTGGAGTGGACCTTGAAATCGAGTTGCGTGACATCGCATCGCGAGAGGATTTGATTGAACGGTACCAAGGGCGCAGCGCGGATGCGTATTTTGCGGCGCTGAAACGCATTCTAGGGTTTGCGGATCGGATTTATGGCACAAAGGCGCTATCGTGGCGGGCCTATAGCACCAGCCTGACTATTGCCTATGCTTATCCCATTTTTGCGATTATTTTTGGCTGGGTTTTATTTAACATCAATGCCCCTGCGGGGATCGAGATGTTTCGAGACACGCCAAGCCTGCTCGAACGTTTCATCCGCCTGATCATTTTGATCGGAGGTTGGGCAGCTGCCGTCGTCATAGCCATAAAAACAAAAAGCTTTAGAGACTATGTTGTTGCGCGCCTGTTTAAATCCGTTGACACAAGCAATAGCCGAACCGGTTTTCTCGCGAAGGCGGTTCGGCTATTCTTCGTTGCCGTTGCCGTTGCCGGTGCCATTGCCGGTGTCGTTGCCGTTGCCGGTGCCGGTGCCATTGCCGGTGCCGTTGCCGCTGTCGTTGCCGTTGCCGGTGTCGTTGCCGTTGCCGTTGCCGCTGTCGTTGCCATTGCCGGTGCCGTTGCCGGTATCGTTGCCGGTACCGGTGCCGTTGCCGTTGCCGCTGTCGTTGCCATTGCCGGTGCCGGTGCCCCTGAAACAACCAGCCTTATCCTATTACTCTACGTCCTACTGCCCCTCCTCAATGCAGCGGCTGATATGATCTCACTTTGGGTGACGCGGCATTTCCTGAGCCAGATCGTCAATCACCGCCCCCAGTTATGGTTCATCATCGGGCAAATGCTGCTGGATCTGATCCTTGCTGCGGCTTGCCTGTGCTTGTTGGTTGTTAGCATCATCAGCGGCCTGACGGTTTGGGAATGGATCAGCCCAACTACCCTGCCCGTTGTTTGGAGTGACTATTGGGCAGATGTAAAAACAGCACCGCAGAATGGTGTTGCGCTATACATCATGGCGCTGACAACTTTGGTGCCAACCATCATTCACCTATTTGCAGGGCTGTCCGCCGTGTTGACGCAAAAATCGCGCAGCTTGCAGAAGGTCGCAGCGGAATTAGGCGCGCAGCCACGGGACAAAGCGCTTCCCGAGACAAGAATATCAAACATGAAAAAGCAGATCGGCCGCGCAACCTTTTGGGGGTATGTCGGCGCAGCTGTGGTGATCAGCGGCGTTTTCGCACCGCTGATTTTTGGCGTATATCGGTGGGTGACCTAGGCGGTGTTCCGCCTGAGGCAGCGCGCCTTATGTATTAAACAAGAAGTGCAGGACGTCGCCGTCTTTAACCGTGTAGCCTTTGCCCTCGGCGCGCATTTTGCCTGCCTCTTTGGCGGGGCCTTCGCCGCCCAGCGTCACAAAATCATCGAATGCGATTGTTTCGGCGCGGATGAAGCCTTTTTCGAAGTCGCCGTGGATGACGCCTGCGGCTTTGGGGGCTGAGGTGCCTGCTTTGATCGTCCATGCGCGGGCCTCTTTGGGGCCTACGGTGAAATATGTCTCAAGGTGCAGCAGCTCGTATCCTGCGCGGATCAGCCGGTCGAGGCCTGCCTCATCGAGGCCCATTTCCGTGAGGAACATTTCGGCTTCTTCGTCTTCCAGCTGGCTGATTTCTTCTTCGATCTGGGCCGAGATGATCACGGCCGAGTTGCCCTGCGCGGCGGCCATTTTGGCGACAGCGGCGGAGTGGTCGTTGCCCTCGGAAGCCTCGGATTCACCGACATTACAGACATAGAGCACCGGTTTGGTGGTCAGCAGCTGCAGCATGCGCCATGCTTTGGCGTCGTCTTCGTCGATCTCGACCGTGCGGGCGGGTTTGCCGTTTTCAATGGCGTCTTGGGCGGCGGCGAGCAGGCGATCCTGTTGCACGGCCTCTTTGTCGTTGCCTTTGATTTTGCGCACGAGGCCTGCGCGGCGTTTTTCGATGCTTTCGAGGTCGGCGAGCATCAGCTCGGTCTCGATGGTTTCGGCGTCGGCCACGGGGTTCACGCGGTCTTCGACGTGGGTGACGTCATCGTCTTCAAAGCAGCGCAGCACGTGGGCGATGGCGTCTGTTTCGCGGATGTTGGCGAGGAACTGGTTGCCGAGGCCTTCGCCTTTGGAGGCGCCTTTTACCAGACCCGCGATGTCGACGAATGTCATGCGGGTTGGGATGATGGATTTGGATTGGGCGATCTCGGCCAATTGGTCAAGGCGCGCATCGGGGACGGCCACTTCGCCCACGTTGGGTTCGATGGTACAGAAAGGGAAGTTCGCAGCCTGTGCAGCGGCGGTGCGGGTGAGCGCGTTGAAAAGCGTTGATTTGCCCACGTTCGGCAGACCTACGATACCCATTTTGAAACCCATGACAGCGTCCTTTTTTGCGTTTGGGTTCTGTTAGGGTGTCAAAGCCTTGGGTGCAAGGCCTGTGAGGGGGGCTAATCGGCGGATATGGCCGCATCTGTGCCCGTTGCGCATTGATTTCCCCGCGCGAATTGGGCATTGCGAGATGAACACTTTCGAAAGGCCAATATCATGACCCGCATCGACGCCAAATTCGCTGACCTGAAAGCCAAGGGCAAAAAGGCATTTGTATCGTATGTGATGGCGGGTGACCCTGATTTTGAACGCTCGTTAGAGGTGGTGCGCGGGTTGCCGTCGGCTGGGGTTGATATCATCGAATTGGGTCTGCCGTTTACCGATCCGATGGCCGATGGCCCGACGATTCAGTTGGCGGGGCAGCGCGCGTTGGATGGTGGCATGACGCTGAACCGCACGCTGGAGCTGGCGACCGAGTTCCGCAAGGAAGATGACACAACGCCGATCGTGATGATGGGCTATTACAACCCGATCTATTCCATGGGCGTGGACAAGTTCCTTGCTGCGGCAAAAGAGGCTGGCATCGACGGGTTGATCGTTGTGGATCTGCCGCCGGAAGAGGACAGCGAGCTGTGCATCCCTGCGCAGGCGGCTGGGTTGAACTTTATCCGTCTTGCGACCCCGACAACCGATGACAAGCGCCTCAAGCGCGTTGCGCAGAACACATCGGGTTTTGTTTACTATGTGTCGATCACAGGCATCACAGGCGCTGCCGAAGCGGATGCGGGGGATGTATCCCCTGCCGTGGCGCGGATCAGCAAAGAGACAGGCCTGCCCGTGGTTGTGGGCTTTGGCGTGAACACGCCCGAGAAATCCCGCGCAATTGCCGAGGTTGCTGATGGTGTTGTTGTGGGGTCGGCCATTGTGAGCCAGATCGCTGCGGGCAAGAGCACGGAAGAGGTTCTGGCCTTTGTAAAAACCCTGTCGGACGGGGCGCATTCGGCCTAGAAAATTTGCGGCATTGATCTGGCGGCAGGGAAGAGGTAAACTTTCTTTACCAATTTTCCTAGGAGCCCCACAATGCCGGCCATTACCAACATCGACGATCTGAAACGCATCCACCGTCGGCGGGTGCCAAAGATGTTTTATGACTATGCCGAAAGCGGCAGTTGGACCGAGCAGACCTTCCGCGAGAACACGTCGGATTTTGACCAGATTCGCCTGCGACAGCGCGTGGCCGTGGATATGTCAGGGCGTAGCACTGCAACCAAGATGATCGGCGAAGACGTTTCGATGCCTGTCGCCTTGGCCCCTGTTGGGCTGACGGGCATGCAGCATGCGGATGGTGAGATCAAGGCGGCCCGTGCGGCTGAGGCCTTTGGTGTGCCGTTCACCCTCTCCACCATGTCCATCAACTCGATCGAGGATGTGGCGTCGGCCACGCACAAGCCGTTTTGGTTCCAGCTGTATACGATGCGGGACGAAGACTATGTGAACCGGTTGATCGAACGCGCGCGGGCGGCGAATTGTTCGGCTTTGGTGATCACGCTGGATCTGCAAATCCTTGGGCAGCGCCACAAGGACATCAAAAACGGGCTGACCGCCCCGCCAAAGCTGACCCCTGCCACCATTGCAAACCTTGCAACCAAATGGCGCTGGGGCATCGAGATGTTACAGACCAAGAACCGTGGTTTTGGCAACATCGTGGGCCACGTCGACAACATCTCGGATGCGTCCGACCTGAGCGCATGGACGGCCGAGCAGTTCGACCCGACCCTTGATTGGGGCAAGATTGCCAAGATCAAAGAGAAATGGGGCGGCAAGGTGATCCTGAAGGGTATCTTGGACGCGGAAGACGCCAAAATGGCGCTACAGGTTGGTGCGGATGCGATCATCGTCAGCAACCACGGCGGCCGCCAATTGGACGGGGCGCTCAGCTCGATCCGGATGCTACCTTCGATACTGGATGCGGTTGGCGATCAGGTTGAGGTGCATTTGGACAGCGGCATTCGGTCTGGTCAGGATGTGCTAAAGGCCATGGCGATGGGGGCCAAGGGCACCTATATCGGGCGCGCGTTCATCTATGGTCTGGGCGCGATGGGACAGGCGGGTGTGACCCGCGCGCTGGAAGTGATCCACAAAGAGTTCGACACGACTATGGCGCTTTGCGGTGAAACGCAGATCGGAAATCTGGGCCGCCACAACCTGTTGGTTCCAAAAGATTTTGAGGGCGACTGGCAGGGCTGATGCTGGTATTTTCCGCGCAAAACCTCGTCTTGTTTTCGGTCCCTAAAACGGGGTCGACAGCGATGGAGGTTGCGCTGAAGCCATGGGCGGATATTGCGTTTTACAAACAACGCAAACACACGCCCGTGGGCCGCTACCAGCGCAAGATCGCGCCGTTTCTGCGCGAGGCCTATCAGCTAGAGCCAGAGACCATGGCCGTGATGCGCGCGCCGATTGAGCATCTGCGCAGTTGGTACCGTTACCGCGCCGCGACGCTGGAGGTTGATTTTGACGGGTTTGTGCAGGCGGTCCTGTCTGCCAGCCCGCCAGAATGGGCCAAGATCGGCAGCCAGCTGAATTTCCTGACAGGGCCCACGGGCGCCTTGGGGATCGACCACCTGTTTGCCTATGAATCCCAGCCTGTTTTGCGCAACTGGCTGTCTGCGCGTATGGGCGCGGATATTACCTTTAGGCCGATGAATGTTTCCCCCCCTGCCCCGACCCCGATTTCGGATGAAACCGAGGCCCTGTTCAACAGCCGATACGCCAAGGAAATCGCGCTATATCAACAGGTGACAGCGGCAGGTGGCCATCTGGCACGCGCCGCGTAACACAGCCCCCTAATTTCAGGGGGAAATTGTGCAAATAGTGCTTCCCTCGAAAACGATTCCCGTCTATACGCGCGACTTCACGCGGGGATACAGCCTTGGAGGATTCCCGCCCTAAACGTATTGGAGAATTATTATGGCCGGACAGATCCCAGATCTCGAAGCTTTTGAACGCACGGGGACAGGCAAGGGCGCCGCTCGTCAGGCACGCCGCGATGGCATGGTTCCTGGAATTGTATTTGGTGGTGACGTAGACCCGCTGCCGATCAATCTGGATTTCAACAAACTGCTGACCATGCTGCGCAAGGGCCGCTTTAAGGCGACTTTGTTCAACATGAAGGTCGAAGGCCACGACGACGTTCGTGTGATCTGCCGCGACGTTCAGCGCCACGTTGTAAAAGACCTGCCAACGCACGTCGATTTCATGCGCCTCAAGCGCACAACCAAGATCAACCTTTTCATCAACGTTGAAGTTGCTGGTGAAGAAGAGTGCCCAGGCCTGAAAAAAGGCGGCACGCTGAACTTGGTTCGTCCAGAAGTCGAACTGGTTGTGACAGCTGCAGACATCCCAGAGAGCATTGTCGTAGACATCTCTGAGCTGGAAATCGGCGATAACGCGACCATCGCAAACGTGAAACTGCCAGAAGGCTGCAAGCCGGTCATCGACCGTGACTTTGTGATCGCTCAGGTTTCCGCACCATCCGGCTTGGCTTCCTCTGACGACGAAGAAGAAGGCGCTGACGGCGAAGAAGCAGCAGCAACAGAGGGCGGCGAAGAGTAATCTTCCCCCAACTGATAAAGCTATTGAAAGGGTCGCCTTCGGGCGGCCCTTTTTGCTTTGCGCGCGGGGCCTGCACAAAGTATCTAGAGGGCAAGCAGCGGAGAAGCGTATGAAACTCATCGTAGGTCTTGGAAATCCAGGGGCGAAATACGCCCGCAACCGTCACAACATCGGCTTTATGGCGGTTGAGCAGATCGCGGCGGATCATGGCTTTGGCCCGTGGAAGAGCAAGCATCAGGGCAGCATCAGCGAGGGCCGTTTTGGCAGCACGCGGGCGGTTTTACTGCGCCCTGAGACCTATATGAACAAATCTGGCGATAGCGTTGCCGCCGCGATGCGGTTTTACAAGATCGAGCCAGAGGATGTGGTTGTTCTGCATGACGAGCTCGACCTTGCCCCGGGTAAGGTAAAGTACAAGATGGGGGGCGGGCATGCGGGCCACAACGGGTTGCGCTCGATCCACAGCCACCTTGGGCCTGATTACGCGCGCGTGCGCCTTGGCGTTGGGCATCCGGGTCATAAGGACCGCGTTGCCAGCTATGTGCTAAACGATTTCCCGAAGGCAGACGCGGGGTGGTTGGACGATGTGATGCGCGGGATCAGCGATGGCGCGCCCTACCTTGCCGAGGGCGATAGCGCCAAGTTTATGAACGCGGTGAGCCAGCGCACCGCCCCTTCGCGCCCCTCGACCGGTACCAAGGGACCAGCCAAGCCAAAGGCGGCGACGCCGCAACCGCAAGCAGAAGCGCCTGACGAGAGATCCGCCATGCAAAAGCTGATGGATCGGTTCAAATGACCCTCACCGAGGCCTTTCGTCACCAAGCCATATCTTGTGCCGCGCTTGGCAGTCCGTTTATGGGCCAGCTGTTGAACATCCTGGCCGAGAATTGGCCAAGCGATAGCGCATTGGCCAAGAAGTTTGAGGGGTTTGAGGGGGATATCGGCCCTGCGGGGCACTCCCTCCCCCTGCGCACGGCGGGTGGGTTGCACGCGCTGGTTCTGAGCGGGCAGGACGAGGGCCTTGCGCAGGTATACCCGCCGAACACGCCAACCGATGCGGCGCTGCGGGACGCGGTGCTTGCCGCTTTTGAAACCCACGCTGCGTTTTTGTTGGACTGGACGGATAGCCCGCCCCAAACCAACGAGGTGCGCCGCTCGGCCGCGCTGATTGCGGGGGCGCATGTGGCGGCGCAGTATTTCGATTTACCCATCCAGCTGAGCGAGCTGGGGGCGAGTGGCGGGATGAACCTGATGTGGGATCACTATGCGCTTGCGGTTGGTGGTGCGCAATTTGGCCCTGCCGCGCCTGCCTTGGTGCTATCGCCTGAGTGGACGGGGGCGTTGCCCCCTGCCCGCGCACCGCAGATCGCAGAGCGCGCTGGCGTGGACCTGAACCCGCTAAACCCAAAGCGGGCGGATCATCTGTTACGCCTGACGGCTTACCTTTGGCCCGACCAGCCCCATCGGCTGGCGCTAACCCGTGCTGCGGCGGCGGTGATGGATGCGCCGATTGACAAGGGCGACGCGGTTGAGTGGCTTGAGGGGCGGCTAGGCGCGGCGGCTGAGGGGCGTTTGCACCTGATCCAGCATTCGGTGGCTTGGCAGTATTTCCCTGACGCGGTTCAGCATCGCGGGCGGGAAATGATCGAAGCCGCTGGGGCAAAAGCGACCCCAGATCGCCCGCTTGGGTGGCTGTCTATGGAGAGTGACGGTGACACAACAGGGGGCAAAGGCGCGGCGATTACCCTGCGCCTCTGGCCCGGTGATATCACGCTGCATTTAGGGCGGGCGGATTTCCATGGCCGCTGGATCGCGTGGCATCACCCAGCGGAAGGCTAAACTACGGCTAGCCTGATTTCGCCAAACGTGTTTCAGTTAACCTAACATTCTGAAAGGTGGGAACATGCGTAAAATCGGTAAATGGGTTCTTCGTATTCTGATTGTCTTTGTGCTGGCCGCTGTTGTCGTGGGCCTATGGCAGCGCGAGCAGATCACGCGTTTGCTGGCGGTTAATTCGCTTTTTTCGCCAGAGAAGATTGTTCACAATTTCTCCAACATGGATGCTGCGTTTTTGAACACGCCAGTATCGCGGGGCAATGGGCCGACGGCCGAGCTGCCTTATGGGGATGACGCTGATCTGCCCGATAGTGTTGATCCGTGGATTGATGCGCGCAGCGTGACCGCGCTGGTGGTTCTGAAAGACGGGGCCATCGTGCATGAGAGCTATTACAAAGGGACAAACCCAGATGACCGCCGCATTTCATGGTCGGTCGCCAAAAGCTATCTGTCCGCCCTGTTTGGGGTTCTGGTGGCCGAGGGCGCAATCGCCTCGATCGACGATCCTGTCGTGAAATACGCCGAGGCGCTGAAGGGTGGTGCCTATGACGGGGCGAGCATCCGCAACGTGTTGAACATGTCCAGCGGGGTGACCTTTGACGAGGACTATCTTGATCCGAAGTCTGATATCAACCGTATGGGCCGTGTGCTGGCCTTGGGCAAAAGCATGGATGGCTTTGCCGCCGAGCTGCAAGAGACCTTTACGACAGCGGGGGCCGAGTGGAAGTATGTCTCCATCGATACCCATGTGCTGTCGATGGTGGTGCGCGGGGCGACAGGCCGCCCAATCGCCGAATTGCTGAGCGAAAAGATCATTGCCCCGATGGGGGTTGAGCAATCGCCCTATTACCTGACCGATGGTTATGGCACCGCATTTGTGCTGGGTGGGCTGAACCTGATCACCCGTGACTATGCGCGCATGGGGCAGACGTTTTTGCAGATGGGCAACTATAATGGTGTGCAGATTGTACCTGAGCAGTGGGTGATGGAATCGACCGTCCCCTCCGCCCCTACAGCGGACGGCGCGATCGGGTATGGCTACCAGTGGTGGATCCCGCAGGGCGCGCCAGAGGGTGAGTTTTTGGCCCGTGGCATCTATGGGCAATATGTCTATGTGAACCGCCCGCGTGGGGTGGTGATTGCCACAAACGCCGCAGACCGCAAGTTTCGCGAGGACGGCGTAGCGGATCAGAACATCGCCATTTTCCGCGAGATCGCGAACAACCTGTAAGGAGCCGTCTTCATGCAGCCAGATGACAGTATAAACGTTGAGGGTGGCACGCTGGCCCTATGCGGCAGCGACCCTGTGACGGGGTTCTTTCGCGATGGGCATTGCAACACCGGCGCCGCAGATGAGGGCAGCCACACGGTGTGCGCCATCATGACGGCCGAATTTTTGGCCTATTCGAAATATGTGGGCAATGACCTGTCCACGCCGAACCCTGCCTATGGTTTTGCAGGCCTGAAACCGGGTGATCCGTGGTGCCTTTGTGCGGGGCGGTTCCTCCAAGCGGCGGATGAGGGCTGTGGCCCCAAGGTTCATCTGGCAGCCACGCATATCCGTGCCTTGGATGTGGTGCCTTTGGCGGTTTTACAGGCCCATGCGGTGGATCGTGCGGAATGAGGATCGCAAGTTTTGCCGCCTTTGTTCTCATGGCCAGCACAGCCTATGCACAAGACATCAGGCCGCAAGAACAGGCGCGGCTTGACCGATACGAGCGCACAGCAGGAGCGGCATTGTTAGAGGCCATGGCTGGGGGCGCGCCTGCTGATGTGGCGGCCCTTGGCACGGCGTTGTCAGGCAAGGCGCAAGTGGCCTTTGACCCCTCCCTGCAAGGCGAATGGCGGTGCCGCACGATCAGGTTGGGCGGTGCAGAGCAGCTGGCGGTCTATACCAATTTCAAATGCCGCATGGCATTGGACAACACAGGCGTATCGTTTGAAAAGCTATCGGGGTCGCAACGGACCAAGGGGCGGATCACGCTGCGCGGAGGCCGTGCCGTTTATCTGGGGGTTGGGTACCATTCCTCGGAAACGCCGCAGGATTACGCAGACCTAGCCACCGATTTTGAAGGGACCGAGACCCTGACACCCGATGTTGCGGTGTTTGAGCGCGTTTCGCCGACCCGCGCGCGGCTGATGTTCCCCGCGCCGATCAACGAAAGCGATTTCGATATCCTAGAGCTGACGCGATAGGGGCCAGCGCATAGGCAGGGGCGTGGGCCCCTACCCTTTTTTGATCAGGCGAATTCGCCCATCTCGAAGCCCAGTGCGCGGGCCACGGTAAAGATGTCTTTGTCGCCGCGACCACACATGTTCATGCAGATGATGTGATCTTTTGGCAGGGTCGGTGCGATCTTCATCACATGGGCCAGCGCGTGGGACGGTTCCAGCGCGGGGATGATCCCCTCGAGCTGGCAACATTTCTGGAAGGCGGCCAAGGCTTCGACATCGGTGATCGAAACATATTGCGCGCGACCGATGTCGTGCAGCCATGCGTGCTCGGGGCCGATACCGGGGTAGTCGAGGCCAGCCGAGATCGAGAAGCCTTCGAGGATCTGACCATCGTCATCTTGCAGCAGATAGGTGCGGTTGCCGTGCAGCACGCCCGGGCGACCGCCTGTGAGGGAGGCGCAATGCTCCATCTTTTCGTTGACGCCTTTGCCGCCGGCCTCAACCCCGACGATGTTCACGGATTTATCGTCAAGGAAGGGAAAGAACAGGCCCATGGCGTTGGAGCCACCACCGATGGCGGCGACCAGCGTGTCGGGCAGACGCCCTTCGGCGGTTTCCATCTGGGTGCGGACCTCTTTGCCGATGATCGCTTGGAAATCCCGAACCATGGCAGGATACGGGTGTGGGCCAGCCACGGTACCGATGCAATAGAATGTGTCGCGCACGTTTGTGACCCAGTCACGCAGCGCGTCGTTCATCGCGTCCTTCAGCGTGCCACGGCCAGAGGTCACGGGCACGATTTCAGCGCCGAGCAGGCGCATGCGGAAGACGTTTGGTGCCTGACGTTCCACATCATGGGCGCCCATATAGACCACGCATTTCAGGCCGAATTTCGCGCAAACCGTCGCCGTCGCCACGCCGTGCTGGCCAGCGCCTGTTTCGGCGATGATGCGTTTTTTACCCATACGGCGGGCAAGGATGATCTGCCCCAGCACGTTGTTGATTTTATGCGCGCCTGTGTGGTTCAGCTCGTCCCGCTTCATGTAGATTTTCGCGCCGCCTAGCTCTTCGGTCATGCGTTCGGCGTGATAGAGCGGGCTGGGGCGACCAACATAGTGCTCCCACAGGTCGTCCATCTCGGCCCAGAAAGTCTCGTCTGTTTTCGCTTTGTCATACTCGGCCTGCAGATCGAGGATGAGAGGCATCAGGGTTTCAGACACAAACCGCCCGCCAAAATCGCCAAAACGGCCATTCTCATCGGGACCGTTCATGAAGCTGTTGAAAAGATCGTCTGCCATTGCGTCTGTGCCTTTTAGAAACTGTGTTATTCACAGCAGTATCGACCTTGTGCGCAATGGTAAAGAAGCTGCGTGTTATGCGGCCTGTGCTGCCTGAATAAATGCGCGGATCAGGGCCGGATCTTTGACGCCGGGGCTGGTTTCGACCCCTGAGGAGAGATCAATCTGGCGCGCGCCTGTGGTTTTGATCGCAGTGCCCACGTTTTCGGGGGTCAGCCCCCCTGCCAGCATCCACGGACAGCGCCAGACACGGCGCGACAGCAGCCCCCAATCAAAGGTGAGCCCGTTGCCACCTGGAAGGTCGCTGCCTTTTGGTTTCTTGGTGTCGACCAAGATTTGATCGGCAACACCTGAATAGAGGTCGATCTGGGCGAGATCGCTGCGCTCGGCCACGCCGACGGCTTTCATCACGGGCAGGCCATAGCGTGCCTTCACCTCGGAAACGCGTTCGGGGCTTTCCGAGCCGTGGAGCTGCAACATGTCCAAAGGCACGGCATCCACCAGCGTATCGAGAAAGGCGTTATCCGCATTCACGGTCAACGCGACCTTGCAAAGCCCGATAGGTGCCGCAACAGACAGGGCTGCGGCCGCAGGGATTTCCAGATGGCGGGGTGATTTTGGAAAAAATACAAATCCGACATAGCGCGCGCCCGCAAGGGCGGCCGCGTCTATGTCGGAACTTTTGCGTAATCCGCAAATCTTAACAGCGGTGTCCGCAGGCATCAGCTTAGCTGGCTTCATCCAGCAGCGCGATGACTTCGTCTTTGCCTTCGTGCTTTTCCGCTTTCAGCTTTTCAAGCTCGCGCTTGAGGCGGCGCATTTCGCGGGCCTGTTTGGCGGCTTCGGCGCGTTCGCCAAATTCGCGGATCCATTCCCAGACAAACCCGACCAGCAGGCCCATAAGGATGCTACCTAGAATCACAATGAACAGTGGCAGTTGGATGGAGGGGTTCATCGCAAACAAACCCGACACTTCCGTCGGAAGAACCTGCAAGGAAACCACATCGCGGTTTGCCAAAGCAACAGATACCAAAGCCACCGCAAAGATGGCGATACATAGATAGCGAACGTAGCGCATTAACTTTTCCCGTTTAACCGATCACGGAGCAATTTCCCCGTCTTGAAAAAGGGTACATGTTTCTCTTCGACATGAACAGTCTCACCTGTACGGGGATTTCGCCCGACACGTGCATCACGTTGCTTAACCGAGAAGGCGCCAAAGCCGCGCAGCTCAACACGGTCGCCTTTGGCCATGGCGCCGGTTATCTCGTCAAATATGGTATTAACGATCCGTTCTACGTCCCGCTGGTACAAATGTGGATTGTCGTCGGCAATCTTCTGGATCAATTCTGACCGGATCATTCGTTTTCTCCCCTTGCGCATTTTTGCGTCGCTATACGTTTACTATAGGAAAATTCGGGCTTCACTAAAAGTAAGGAGCGATGAATTGTCACGATTTAGGGTATATTTTTGTCCATTTTTGAAAACTCATACTACCAAGGGTAGTGAGTGGGCGAAATTATACACCTAAAAACTCAGGCTCTAAAAATAGGCTAAACCGATTCGCAAAAAAGGGCCCCATGCAAAATGCATGGAGCCCCTTGATTTAACTACAAACCTTTAGGTTTGAATGTTTATTCGTCGCCTGTTTTCAGAGCGGCGCCAAGGATATCACCAAGGGACGCACCGGAGTCAGAGGAACCATACTGTTCCACGGCTTCTTTCTCTTCAGCGATTTCACGCGCTTTGATCGAGACGCCCAGACGGTGTGCTTTTGTGTCGACGTTTGTGATGCGAACATCAACTTTGTCGCCAACAGAGAAGCGCTCTGGGCGCTGCTCGGCACGGTCACGGGACAGGTCGGAGCGGCGGATAAAGGCTTTCATGCCTTCATATTCCACTTCGATGCCGCCATCTTCGATGGAGGTAACTTCAACAGTTACAACAGAGCCGCGCTTAACGCCGCCAACTGCTTCGGCGAATTTGTCGCCGCCAACACCTTTGATGGAGAGCGAGATACGCTCTTTCTCAACGTCGACTTCAGATACAACCGCGCCGACCATGTCGCCCTTGCGGTAGTCCTGAATGGCTTCTTCGCCACGTTGATCCCATGACAGGTCGGAGAGGTGAACCATACCGTCGATGTCACCTGGCAAGCCAACGAACAGACCGAATTCGGTGATGTTCTTAACTTCGCCTTCAACTTCGGTACCTTCTGGGTGTGTTTCAGCGAACACTTCCCATGGGTTGCGCTGAGTCTGCTTGAGACCAAGAGACACGCGGCGCTTGGAACCGTCGATTTCCAGAACCATAACTTCGACTTCTTGCGAAGTGGAAACGATTTTGCCTGGGTGCACGTTTTTCTTTGTCCAAGACATTTCGGAAACGTGAACCAGACCTTCAACACCTGGCTCCAGCTCAACAAAGGCGCCGTAATCGGTGATGTTGGTCACGCGGCCAGTGTGCGAGGATTCCAGTGGGTATTTCGCAGCAACCAGATCCCATGGATCTTCTTGCAACTGCTTCATGCCCAAGGAGATACGGTGTGTATCTTTGTTGATCTTGATGACTTGAACCTTGATGGTCTCGCCAATTGTCAGGATCTCGGATGGGTGGTTCACACGGCGCCATGCCATGTCTGTGACGTGCAGCAAGCCGTCAACGCCGCCAAGGTCAACAAACGCACCGTATTCGGTGATGTTCTTGACCACACCGTCAACAGTCTGACCTTCGGTCAGGTTGCCGATCACTTCGGCACGCTGTTCGGCACGGGATTCTTCGAGGATCGCACGACGCGATACAACGATGTTACCACGGCGACGGTCCATTTTCAGAACCTGGAATGGCTGCTTGAGACCCATCAATGGGCCTGCATCGCGCACGGGGCGCACATCAACCTGAGACCCTGGCAAGAACGCAACAGCGCCGCCCAGATCAACAGTAAAGCCACCTTTAACGCGGCCAAAGATTGCGCCTTCAACGCGCTCTTCTGCGGCATAGGCTTTTTCCAGACGATCCCATGCTTCTTCACGGCGTGCCATCTCACGGGAGATAACGGCTTCGCCTTTGGAGTTCTCTACCTGACGCAGGAACACTTCGACTTCGTCGCCGACAGCAATTTTGGGAGCTTCGCCAGGATCGGCAAATTCTTTTAGCTCAACGCGGCCTTCCATTTTGTAGCCTACGTCGATGATGGCTTGGCCCGCTTCGATCGCGATAACCTTACCTTTAACAACAGAACCCTCTTCGGGGGTGTCCATTTCGAAGCTTTCGTTCAAGAGTGCTTCAAACTCGTCCATCATATTCGCCATGTAGCGTATAGTATCCTTTAAATGTGTTTCTGGCCGTGCGGTTGTCTCCGCCGGTCTTTGGGTTTCAGTTGGTCGTCAGGGCCGAGAGGCGCGAAATTCACGCCAATCCAGATTTCGGAACGCAAACGAAAGAGGGCCGGAACAAACCGACCCTGCCTGTGAATTTGCGTCCGAGGCTGTATCCGCCCCTTAGACAAGCGCGCATATAGGCGATTTTTGCCTGTGACACAAGTGTTCTGGCGGCGCCTTGTCGTTTCTTGGAAACGCAGGCAAAGCCCCGCGAAACAGCGGGAAAAATTTCGACGGAAGATTTCCCTGCCGCCGTATCACGCCCGTCTTGCCCAGCTGCAGGACCAAAAAGGATACGAGTATGACCAAAACAACCACACAACGAATCGCAATCGTTACCGCCCTTGCCTTGCTGGCCCCTATGGCAGCAACAGCCGAGCAAAAGCAGCGGCCACCACGCCCTGATTTGGGAAAGATGGCCGCGCAGCTGAATGTTTCCGAGGCCGCGCTAAAAACATGCATGCCGGCGCCAACCAAAGGCGAACGCCCTGCGCGCCCGGACGCCCAAAAGATCGCCGGTTGCCTTAAGGGCGACAACCCCCAGCTGACAACCGCCGATGTTGATCAGGCTCTCAAGGCCAACGGGCCAAAGGGGCAACGCAAGAGCTAAGGTCTAACCCCGTGGTGGGCTGCGACAGGTCGCACGCCCACCGCGCAGCACAAAACAAACAGATGGGTGGCCTGTGAGGTTAATCATATTAGCAGTGGCTGCTTTTGCGGTTGCGGGGTGCGGTGCACGCGACCAGATCGTCGTTGTGCCCCCTGTTGAAGGCGCTGTGCAGCATGACGTGCTCTTTGCGACAAACAGATCCACAAGCGCGCGGATGTTTAGCGAAGGCCGCAGCCAGACTGCGTCTTATGGGCAGGCCACTGTTTCCGTTCCCCCAAAACATGAGCTGGGCGTGGTGGAATACCCAAAGAAGAACGCAAATCCAAAGTCAGAGTTCGGCATCATCCGCGCCCAGACGACAACCAGCCTATCCGCTTTTGAGGGGCTGCTAGAAACCCGCATTGCACAAAACCCGCAAGAGCAGCGCAAGGCGATCGTTTATGTGCACGGGTTCAACAGCACCTTCGCCGAAGCGCTATACCTGAAAACGCAGCTGATACATGATTACCAACGTCCCGAAGTCCCGATCCTGTTTAGTTGGCCCTCATCCGGGCGCGGGTATGCCTACCTGCACGATCATGAATCGGTTTTAGCGTCTCGCACCCCCTTGGAAACCCTACTGGATACGCTGCAAACTTCGAGCTTGGACGCGTTTACACTTGTGGCCCATTCAATGGGGAGCCAGTTGGTTATGGAGACGCTGCGCCAGCGTTCTATCCGCAGTAATGGGCGGCAGTGGTCCAAGCTCACAGGTGTTGCACTGATTTCGCCCGATATTGATGTGGATGTCTTTGCGCAGGCTAGCAAAGACATGGGCGGCCTGCCTCAGCCTTTTGTCGTGATTGCAGCGGAAAATGATAAACTTCTGAGCCTCTCTGGCGTCTTAAACGGCAGCAAGGCCCGTCTTGGCGCGGTGAAAACCGCAGCTGATTTAGAGGGCACTGAGGCGACGGTTGTCTCGGCTGATTTTGCAACCGATCTTTGGTCTAGCAACCACATGACAGCCTTTCGATCCCCGCAAATGATCGGCTATCTTCAGGCGATTGAACAAAACCTTACCGAGCAAAAATAGGGCTGCTTTTAACGCCTTTTCCGATAGCAGCGCCCGATTAGAGCGCCTCGCCCTTTTTACGCAGATCTTCCAGCAGGTTGCGATAGATTTCGCCTGTGTCCCCGCCCCCAAAGATCGCACCGCCCCCTGTAAACGCGGTGCCATAGGTGCGCGCCACGGTCACTGTTTGCACCAACCCCGAGATCAGCTGATCCTTCTTTAGGGGTGACAAAGGGTGGATGAACACCCCCCACAAGCGACCGTTTGCAATGGCGTATCGCGCATCAAGGGCGGCATCAAAATTTGCCTGCATCATCCGCAGCATTTCCTTTTCGCTGAGACCTTCGGCGCTGGCGATTGGCACCAAGGCCCGCATGCGATCTGCGACGGGGTCGGCAACGATCATCACGGGGAGGTTATCGATGTGGAATTGCAATGTGGGCCCTTGGGCCGTCACCTCGGGGTCTAGCGCGGTCACGATGGTCGCGAGGCGCTCCATGGTCATGGGGCCTTCGATCTCTTGTTGGACCTCGGGTGTTTCGGGTTCGGTTTGCTGCGCGGATAGAACAGCCGCTATCAGGATAAAAACAAGGGCTGGTATCAAACGTAGCATGGCGAAATCTCCCATAAGGTAGGGGGAGCTTAGCAAAACCGAATGAAAAGGCGATTCACCCTTTGGTGAAACACTGTGACAGGCGTGGCCTGTTAGCTGGCTTGTACAGCGGCAATTGCAGCGACGGCGGCGGCAACGGCCTGTTCGATCGTCAATCGCGAAGTGTCGATGATGGTTGCATCATCGGCGGGGCGCAGTGGCGCTTCGGCGCGTTCCATATCACGGGTATCGCGGGCTTTTACATCGGCCAAGACCTGTTCAAAGCTGTCGGAGATCCCCCTGCCCGCCAGTTCGGCATATCGCCGCTGGGCGCGGACTTCGGCGCTGGCGGTGACGAAGAGTTTCACATGCGCTTCTGGGCAAATCACGGTGCCGATATCACGACCGTCCAGCACGGCTCCGCCTGCGCGCGCGGCAAAGCTGCGTTGGAAGTCCAGCAAGGCGGCGCGCACCTGCGGGATTACGGCGGCTTTGCTTGCGGCCTGCGCGACCTCTGGCGTGCGCAGGCTGTCGTCTTCTAGGTCTTCGGGCATCAGGGCAAGGGCGGCGTCGATTGCATCAACCCCTGTCAGAACCTTGGCCCCAACCGCGCGATAGAGCAGCCCCGTATCGAGATGGGCAAAACCGAAATGGGCAGCGACCGCTTTGGACACGGTGCCTTTGCCAGCGGCGGCTGGCCCGTCAATGGCAACTGTGAAACCCTCGCTCATGACCGCCCTTTCCCGATTAGTCGCGTGCCACAGATGCGCCGAGTTCGGTCATCAGCGGCTCAAAGATCGGGAAGGATGTGGCGATTGGGCCGCCATCATCCACGCGAACGGGCGCATTAGAGGCCATGCCGAGGATCAGAAAGGACATGGCGATGCGGTGGTCCAGCTCACTGGCGCAAATTGCGCCGCCAGCCACATTGCCGTGGCCTGCGCCTGTGACAGTCCACCAATCTTCGCCCTCGTCAACGGTGATGCCATTGGCGCGCAGGCCTTTGGCCATCGCGTCGATACGGTCGCTTTCTTTGACGCGCAGCTCGCGCACGCCGCGCATGACGGTTTGGCCTTTGGCATAGGCGGCAACAACGCTGAGGACGGGGTATTCATCGATCATGCTGGCGGCGCGCTCTGGCGGCACTTCGATGCCTTGCATATCTGGCGAGAAACGCGCGCGCAGGTCGGCGACGGGCTCGCCGCCTTCGGTACGTTCGTTTTCATAAGTCAGGTCAGCGCCCATTTCGCGCAGCGTGGTAAACAACCCTGCGCGGGTCGGGTTCAACCCGATACCGGGGACCAAAACGTCTGAACCCGGCACAACAAGGGCAGCACAGACGGGAAACGCGGCCGAACTGGGGTCGCGCGGCACTTCGATGTGCTGGGCGTTCAGCTCTGGCTGGCCTGTGAGGGTGATTTCGCGGCCCTCGTCGGTTTCGCGCGTCGAGATTTCGGCGCCAAAGCCTTCTAGCATGCGTTCGGTGTGGTCGCGCGTGGCTTCTTGTTCAATCACCACGGTCTGACCGGGGGCGTTTAGGCCCGCCAGCAGAACAGCGGATTTCACCTGCGCAGAGGGCACAGGCACCACATAACGGACCGGAACAGGTTCGCGCGCGCCAACCAATGTCATCGGCAAACGGCCCCCTGCGCGGCCAACGGCCTGCGTTCCAAACAGCGCCAGCGGATCAGTGACCCGCGCCATCGGGCGACCATTGAGGCTGGCGTCACCAGAGAAGGTTGCCGTGATCGGCTGGGTCGCCATTGCGCCCATGATCAGGCGCACGCCCGTGCCCGAGTTGCCGCAATCAATCACATTGTCAGGTTCGGCAAAACCGCCCACCCCGACACCGCGCACAGACCAGCTGCCGCCACCATGGTCGGTGACCTCGGCGCCAAAGGCGCGCATCGCTTTGGCGGTGTCCAGCACATCCTGCCCTTCAAGAAGGCCCGTGATCGTGGTTTCGCCCACACACATCGCCCCCAAGATCAAGGAACGATGCGAGATCGATTTGTCACCCGGTACATTTGCGGTTCCGCTTAGCGGCCCGCAGGCCGAAGACGTCATTGGAATTGGATCACCGTGGCTCGACATGTTAGCGCCCTCATTTTGCTAAAAGGGTTCTAGCCCAGCGTCCCTGCACCGTCTAGCGCCCCGAAGTTTTTATC
Organism: Sulfitobacter donghicola DSW-25 = KCTC 12864 = JCM 14565; assembly: GCF_000622405.1. Taxonomy (NCBI): domain Bacteria; kingdom Pseudomonadati; phylum Pseudomonadota; class Alphaproteobacteria; order Rhodobacterales; family Roseobacteraceae; genus Sulfitobacter; species Sulfitobacter donghicola. The sequence goes on along the minus strand of NZ_JASF01000005.1, from coordinate 2,217,559 downwards.
AGCAATAAGCTGGTTGTGGCGGGGCGATAACCCCGAATTGCAAAGCTGCCGTTACACCCGACGGAAAGTTAGATAATGCGGCACGCGGCCCTCGCGCAGGGCTTTTTGCTCATAACGGGTTGAATACCAGTCATCCCACGGCTTTTGCCAATCGTCTGGACGCTCGGCCAGCCATTCAAACCCGTAACGCGGGACCTCTTCCAGAGTCTGGCGCACGTAGTCTTCGATATCTGTCGCCACGCGAAAGATCGCGCCCTTTTTCAACACGCGGTGCAGCGGGACAAGGTGTTCTTCGGTGACAAAGCGGCGGCGGTGGTGGCGGGTTTTGGGCCACGGATCAGGATAAAGCAGAAATGCCTTTGAGATGCTCTGCTCGGGCAGGATATCAAAGATGTCGCGCGCATCCCCTGGGTGAACTTTGACGTTGGTCACCCCTTCGCGGCGGATTTTACCCAGCAGCATGGCCACGCCGTTGATGTAGGGCTCACAGCCGATGATGCCTGTGTCGGGGTTGTTAGAGGCCTGATGGACCATATGTTCACCGCCGCCAAATCCGACCTCTAGCCAGATCGGTTTGCCGTCAAACATCGCGTCTGTGTCCAGCATTTCACGCTGGGGGTTGGCATCCCAATCCACGGCACCGGGCGACAGGGCCTCGAGGTCTTGATCAAGATAGTCCTTTTGAGACTGCTTGAGGTTGTGGCCCTTGAGGCGGCCATAGAAGTTACGGCGGGGTTTTACAGGTGTGCTCATGCCCGCGCATGTATCTGGGATGGCGTCGCGCTGCAATGGGTGGGTGGCAAGATCAAAGGGCGGCCTGTGCAAAACAAGCCGCCCTGTAAGGCATAAAACGATGTAAGCGTGCGGTTAAACGGCCGCTTTCAGCGCATCCACCAGATCGGTGCGCTCCCAGCTAAAGCCGCCATCCGCATCGGGGGTGCGGCCAAAGTGGCCATAGGCCGCGGTGCGCTGATAGATCGGGCGGTTCAGTTGCAAATGGTTGCGAATGCCGCGCGGTGTGAGGTCGATCACCTGACCAATCGCCTTTTCAATCGCTTCGGGGTCCACATCGCCCGTGCCAAAGGTATCGCAATAGATCGACAGTGGTTTGCTGACCCCGATCGCATAGCTAAGCTGGATCGTGCAGCGCGCGGCCATGCCCGCCGCCACAACATTTTTCGCCAGATAGCGCGCCACATAGGCGGCAGAGCGGTCAACCTTTGTCGGGTCTTTGCCCGAGAACGCGCCGCCCCCGTGCGGAGCTGCTCCGCCGTAGGTATCAACGATGATCTTGCGCCCTGTCAGACCTGCGTCCCCGTCCGGGCCGCCGATCACAAAGGTGCCTGTCGGGTTCACCCACCATTCGGTATCTGCTGTGATCCAGCCCTCAGGCAGGACTTCGCGGATGTAGGGCTCAACAATGTCGCGGATATCGCTGCTGGTTTGGCTTTCGTGCGCGTGCTGGGTGCTAAGCACGATAGAGCTGACGCCAACGGGTTTGCCGTTTTCATAGCGCACGGAAAGCTGGGATTTTGCATCGGGGCGCAGGGTGGGTTCGGTGCCGTCTTTGCGCACCTCGGCCAAGCGGCGCAGGATCGCGTGGGAATAGTGGATCGGCGCAGGCATCAGCATGTCGGTTTCATCGGTGGCATAGCCAAACATGATCCCCTGATCACCAGCGCCTTCGTCTTTATCCGTCGCAGAATCCACGCCCTGCGCGATATGGGCGGATTGTTCGTGCAGCAGGTTGGTGACTTCGACAGTCTCGTGGTGGAATTTATCCTGCTCGTAGCCGATGTCTTTGATACAGTCGCGGGCGATCTGTTCGATGCTGCCCATATATTCGTGCAGTTTGCTGCGATCAGACAGGCCGACCTCGCCACCGATGACAACGCGGTTGGTTGTGGCAAAGGTTTCCGCAGCAACGCGTGCTTCGGGTTCTTCCGACAGGAAGGCATCCAGAACGGCATCGCTGATGCGGTCACAGACTTTGTCTGGGTGGCCCTCGGAAACGGACTCGGAGGTAAAGACATAGGATTTGCGGGACATGTTCGTGCTCCAATATAAATCAAGCACCACGTCAGGAAGCCGTTGTAGTGCGTATGCCTCGCAGTAAGCCGCAGCAGTCGGCGGGTCAATCGTTATTCAAATAGCGTGCGCTGAGTGGCCGCAACGCGCAACACCCTTGCCAGCAGGATCAGAACCATGATCAGGGCCAGTGGCAGGTCGCCTGTGCGGCTGTAAAGGGTTGGTTGGCGCGGCTCTGGCAGGAAGGCGTCGATATAGCCTGCCTCGTTCAATCCAAGGCTTTTGAGCACCTGCCCCCGCGGGCCGATCATCGCCGATATGCCTGTATTGGCGGCGCGCGCGACGGGTAGCCCTTGTTCAATGGCGCGCATTCTGGCTTGGGCCAGATGCTGTTGCGGGCCAGCGTAGGTGCCAAACCATGCGTCATTAGTGGCGTGGAGGATAAAGTTGGGCCTGTCAGGCGCGGCATTCACATCATGGGCAAAGACCGCCTCATAACAAATCAGCGGCAAGGCGCGGCCCAGCGCGCCCATATCCAACAGCTGCGCCCCGTCTCCACGGCTGAACCCCGCGCCATGTTGAGGGGCGAGGCCGTAAAACCCGAAACGCGCCGCGAAATCGCCCAAAGGCATATATTCACCGAACGGCACAAGGTGGTGTTTGTCATAGGTCTGGGTCACCTGCCCCTTTGGGCCAAGGGTGACCAACGCATTGTAAAAACGCCTCTCTTCGCGGCGCTGCACGCCAAGGGCAACGGGTGTACCGCCAGCGGCTGCGCTGATCTCTTCCAGAATGGCTTCGCTATGGTTCAGCGACCATGGGATCGCCGTTTCAGGCCATAGGATCAGATCGGGGGCAGTCATACCTTCGGTCGCAGGGGCGCTGGTAAAGGCAAGCTGGCGGTCATAAAAAATCGGGATCATCAGGGGATCCCATTTTTCATGCTGTGGGGCGTTGGGCTGTACCAGCCGAACCACATGATCGGTTAGCTTTGGCGCGCGTTGTGGAACCGCAACAATGAGAGGCATCGCCATCCCAACGACCAACAAGGTGCCGGTAATCCGGTTTCGGGATGTCAGCTGTGCGATGGCTGCTGCCAACACAACCAGCATGACATTCACCCCATGGGGGCCAAACACCGCAAGCGATTGCCCCCATAAGACATCTAGCACCCCTTGGGAAAAAGTCGCCCATGGAAACCCCGTAAAGATATAAGCGCGCAAGAGTTCCGCCAAGGGTAAGGTCAAGATTAGCCAAGAAGCCTGAGGCCCCAGCCGCCGCGCGCCCCAAAACGCAAGCATCCAAAACAGCCCGCCCCCAGCGCCCATGAGGATCAGCGCAAAGGGCGCCATCCAACCATGTTTCGCCACGTCGACAAGAAACGGCGAGACAATCCAATGCAGCGAGATCAGGAAATAGCCAAACCCATATGCCCAGCCGATAGCAGCCGCTTGGCGTGCAGATGGCTGGCGTTTGTCGGTCACCCAAATGATCGCGGCTAGGCCCAGCACCATCAACACAGGCAGGTTAATCGGCGCTTGCCCCAAAGAGGTGATCATCCCTGCCACTACAGGCAGGGCCAGCCACTTGAGCCGCTTGATCATCCGGCAGGAGAGCCGTTCATACGCACCCTCAGACGTTTGATGCGGCGCGGATCGGCGTCCATCACTTCAAACTCGGGGCCATCGGGATGCACGACAACTTCACCCCGTGCAGGCACGCGGCCCGACAACATAAAGACAAGACCGCCGAGCGTGTCGATGTCTTCTTCGTCCACGTCTTCGTGTTCGGTCAGCGAGCGGCCTACTTCTTCTTCGAAATCGGACAGCGGGGTCTTGGCCAATGCCAGATACTGGCCTGGCTTTTCTTCGGACCAGTAGATGCCTTCATCGACGTCGTGTTCGTCTTCGATCTGGCCGATCACCTGTTCGATCAGATCCTCGATGGTGACCAGACCGTCAACGCCACCGTATTCATCAATGACCAGCGCCATGTGACGGCGTTCGGCCTGCATTTTGGTTAGCAGAACGCCGATGGTCATGGAGGGTGGCACATAGACCAGAGGGCGGATCATTTCGGACAGATCAAAGTTCTTTGGCTTGCCGTTAAACCCAAAGCGCAATGCGAGGTCTTTGAGGTGGGCCATCCCGATGGGGGTATCCAGCGTGCCGTCAAAAACAGGCAATCGCGTGAGCCCGCTTTCTTTGAAAACCGCGACCAGCTCGTCCATCGTGCAAGTCTGGCTTACCGCGACGATATCCGCCTTGGGGATCATCACGTCATCAACGCGCATCCGGCGCAGGTTGCCCATGCCGGTTGCGCTGCGATCCGCAGCATGGGGTGCTGGCTGGGCGCTCTCTTCCACGTCAGAGGGGCTCAACGCGCCAATCACGCGGCTGAAAAAGCCGCTTTTGGTCGTGTCGGTCGCGCCCTGTGGGAGCGTATCTAGGGGTGGGGTGTTATCCTGCGCGCTCTGCGCAGCGATAGAAGGTCCGTCAGTGTCGCCCATTGGGTCCTGTCTTTGGAAGCTGTGCCCATACTAGGCACCTGTGTTCGTCGTATCGCTATTATATGGGTCATCTATTTCCAAATTACCAAGAATTTCGACTTCGAGACCCTCCATAAGCGCTGCATCGCCATCAGAAATGTGGTCATAGCCTAACAAATGCAACACTCCGTGGACAATTAGATGGGTTAAATGGTCATCCATCTGCTTGCCTGATTCGGCAGCTTCGCGTTTGCAGGTGTCAAAACTAAGCGCGATATCCCCCAGTTCGATCATCCCGTCAAAGCCGGTTTGCGGCGCTGGTGGCGCCTGCCCTTCCGCCTCGGGCGCAAGCGGCTGCGCAGGCCAGCTGAGGACATTTGTCGCTGTTGGCTTGTCGCGAAATTCAGCGTTGAGAACGGCAATACGCGCATCATCACAGGCCAGCAGAGACATCTCGCAGGCCTGCGGATCAACCTGCATGTGGGTCAATGTCGCCGCGATTGCCCGTTGGGCCAAAGGCTCTAGGGTGGCGGCATCCCATGCGCCTGCCTCGATCAGGATATCAAGATCTTGCAAGGGCTCAGTCATCCCGCTGCAAGGCGCGTTCGGCTTCGACCTCATAGGCCTCGATGATTGCTGCGACCAACGGGTGGCGCACAACATCTTTTGAGGTGAAGTAGTTAAAGCTGATTTTCGGGATGGATTTGAGCAAACGTTCCGCATCGGCCAGCCCTGAGGCCTGCCCACGCGGCAAATCGATTTGCGTGCGATCGCCTGTAATCACCATGCGCGATCCCTCGCCCAAACGGGTGAGGAACATTTTCATCTGCATCGCCGTGGCATTCTGCGCCTCGTCCAGCACAACAAAAGCGTTGGACAGGGTGCGCCCGCGCATAAAGGCCAGCGGTGCGATCTCAATCGTCTTTTCCTCGCGCAGCTTTGCCAGTTGTTTACCGGGCAAAAAGTCGTTCAGCGCATCATAAAGAGGCTGCATATAGGGGTCGACTTTTTCATCCTGCGTGCCTGGTAAAAAGCCCAGCTTTTCGCCCGCCTCTACTGCGGGGCGACTAAGGATGATCTTGTCGACCTTCCCCGACAGGAACATCGACACGCCAACAGCCACCGCGAGATAGGTTTTACCTGTACCAGCAGGGCCGATGCCAAAGGCCATCTCGTTTTTGAACAAGGCTTCCACATAGGCTTTTTGCGCTTTTGTGCGCGGCTCGACCCGTTTTTTGCGGGTTTGGATTTCGATGCCTTGGCCTGCATTGATCGGCATTTCGATCTGATCGCCGTCCTGAATGCCAGTACCATCGGCGGAATCGCCCATGCGCAGAACCATGTCTACATCGGCAGGTTCAACGCCCCTGCCCCCTTCGAGCCGCGCGTATAACATTTGCAGCACTTGGGCTGCGCGTTCAGTCGCCAGCGCATCCCCCAGAAGCGTCAGGAAATTTCCCCGCCGCACAATCTGGATCTCTAACGCTTTTTCGATGGTTGCTAGGTATTGGTCGTAGGGACCACATAAATCAATCAACAGACGGTTATCAGGGAATTCCAGCACCGGACCAGGTGGTCCCGTTTCAGGCGCAAGCGTTTCTGATGAAGACAATATCGGTTCCTTTCAGATATCGGAAATCTGGTGACAATGAGTGGGTGATTTTTTTGCTTGAAGGCAAACAAAAAGGGGCCGTTGCGAAATGCATCCGGCCCCTTTGATATTGGTTTGTCGCAACAAGATCAGACCGGATCCCCGATGAGACCTGTTGAACCTTTTTTGAAGTCGCCAACAGTTTGGGTCGGAGGCGCTACGCCAGAGCAAACCGGCTTGCCGTATTTATCCAAACGAGCAGACAAATACCCTTCGACACCATCGTCGATGATCCAGTGATCGCAGCCGTTCGGGTCAACCCAGATGCCGGCCTCAAGCTGGCTCAGGTGTTTTTTATCAATGCCTCTATCGACAGATTTATCAGGCCCCTGCTGGGTGACCTGAAAGTCTTCGCAGGCGGACACGAGGGTCGCCAAGCCGACAAGCGCGGTGATTTTGATAATGTTCATGTGCTTGTCCCTTTTAGCGAATACAGATGATTTCGACACGGCGGTTCTTTGCCATGCCCGAAGCCGAACGGTTGGAGGCTGCTGGCTGGCGTTCGCCATAGCCGCGTACATCCGCGATCCGTGCGCCAGTTGCTTTTGCAACCTTGGCGACCGAATTTGCACGGCGCAAGGACAGACGCATGTTGTAGGCGTCAGATGCGCGGCTGTCGGTGTGACCTGTGATGATATAGCTGGTTGCGGTCGCTTTGGAGAAAAACTCCTGCAAACGCTTGAGACCAGACTGCGAAATCCGTGCGCTGTTTGTGGCAAAGAACTGATCGCTTTGCATCACGCCGCAGACGTTACCACGGCGGCAGACCGGGATACCCTGACGGTTTGTGTGAGGCGTCATGTATCCTTCGACACCGTCATCCATAACCCAGTGTTCACAACCATCCGGATCAACCCAGATTGTTGGAATGTACTGGCCTTTATCTTTGCCTTGCTGGCTTTTCGTTTGCGCATCCGCTGCGGTGCCTTGCAAAGCAAGCATAGCAACAAGTGCCGCACCCGCTGCGATCCGCAGTGTTTTGAAAAGTGTGTTTGCCACAGCTCTTTTCCTTTTCTATTTCCCCCAAAGCCCGTTCGCAGCACAGAACGCCAGAAACAGCCTTACACCCCGCTAGGTTAGGCAAAACTTTAGGTAGTGAAAAGAACTATGTGCCACATATGGTGGTAACAGTGCAGAAAACCGCAATAATTTTCCATTTCTAGAAGATTGAGCAGCATTTGGTTACTCTAGAACGCTGAATTTCTACTTCTTGACGAAATTCAGACGACTCACTTGCCCAATGAATAATCAGATTTGCTCTGCGGTGAGAGAGTTCGTCATCGCGCGGGTAATCCGCACAGGGACAACATCACCGATTTGCGCGTTTGCTGCGTCAATGTGAACAGCGTGCAGATATTCGGATTTGCCCAGCATCTGACCCTCTTTGCGGCCTGCCTTTTCCACAAGAACCGACAGGTCACGCCCGACCATGCTTTCCTGAATGGCGCGCTGTTGGCGGGTGATCAGGGTTTGCAAACGCTGCAGCCGCTCATCCGCTTCTGCGGGGTCGACTTGGGCACGTGAGGCCGCTGGCGTGCCGGGGCGGGTGGAATATTTGAAGCTATAGGCGTAGCCATAGTTCACCTCTTCGACCAGATCCATTGTCGCCTGAAAATCGGCTTCGGTTTCCTCGGGAAAGCCCACGATAAAATCGCCTGACATCATGATATCGGGGCGCGCTTCGCGGATGCGTTCGATCAGGCGCAGATAGCTTTCTGCTGTGTGGCTGCGGTTCATCCGCTTGAGGATACGGTCAGAGCCGGACTGCACTGGTAGGTGCAGATAGGGCATCAGTTTATCCGTATCCGCATGGGCCGCGATCAAATCATCGTCCATGTCATTGGGGTGGCTGGTGGTATAGCGGATGCGCTCTAGCCCATCGACCTTGGCCAAGGCACGCACCAATTGCGCCAGCGTCATGCCACCGTGATAAGCGTTTACGTTCTGCCCCAGCAGGGTGACTTCGCGCACGCCGCGCTCTACCAGCTCTTGAGCTTCGCGGATCACGCGATCCGCAGGGCGCGACACTTCGGCGCCGCGCGTATAGGGCACAACGCAGAAGGCGCAGAATTTGTCGCACCCCTCCTGCACCGTCAAAAACGCAGCGGGTGCGCGGCGCGCCTTGGTGCCGCGGCCTTTGAGGTGGGCGAATTTATCTTCTTCGGGGAAATCGGTATCAAGCGCGGTTTTACCCGAACGCACCCGTTCCTCCATTTCCGGCAGGCGGTGATAGGATTGCGGACCCACAACCAGATCAACGGCTGGCTGGCGGCGCATGATCTCTTCGCCCTCGGCCTGCGCCACACATCCCGCCACGCCGATTTTCAGATCGGGCTTTAGATCTTTCAACGGCTTCATGCGGCCCAGTTCGGAATATACTTTTTCCGCTGCCTTTTCGCGAATGTGGCAGGTGTTGAGCAGGATCATATCCGCGTCTTCGGCGTTATCCGTCTGCTCATACCCTTCAAGGCTTTCGGCCATACGTTCGCTGTCATAGACATTCATCTGACAGCCATAGGTCTTGATAAAGAGCTTTTTGGGAGTGTCTGTTTTGGTCTCGGACATGGGGTACGCCTAAAGATAATCGTGTGATCGGGATGACGGGCGGGTTATCAGCGCGCGCGGCATCTTGCAATGCACAGCAAATTAACCGATTCTGCTAATTAATCGAACGACGCAAAGCTGGATGCAGACAAAATGCACTATACCTCGCTGGATCAATTCCTAACTGAACAGGGTGCTGCCTTGGCCAAGGGGCCAATTGCGATTGTTCTGGTTGAGGATGATGTTGAGGTCGACACAACCCTGCGCCACCACCTGCAGACGGGTTTTCGCCATGTTTTGGCATTTATGCCCGAACAATTCACCCTACCGCGCGATTTGCATGATCCGGTGCATCGGATCGACTATAATATGTCTGCCGAAGGGGCGACCGAAACCGCCGTCAACGCCATCATCAAAGCCGCACCAGAGCAGTGGATCTTTTACTGCTACAATGCCGAATACCTCTTTTACCCCTTCTGCGAGACTCGTGCCATCTCGGAGATGCTCGCCTTTCATACGGAAGAGCGGCGCGATTCGATGCTCACCTATGTTATTGACCTGTATTCGGATGATCTGGAAACCCACCCCGAGGCTGTCTCGCTAGAGAGTGCGCATTTGGACCGTTCTGGCTATTACGCCCTTGCCCGCCCTGACCCTGAAAACCATGGCCACCCGAAAGAACGCCAGCTGGATTTCTTTGGCGGGTTACGCTGGCGCTATGAAGAGCATGTCCCCCAAGCACGGCGCAAAATTGATCGGATTTCGATTTTCCGCGCCACCGCGGGCCTGACCCTGCGCGAAGACCACACGTTTTCAAACGAAGAATACAACACCTATGCCTGCCCGTGGCATCACAACATTACCGCAACCCTATGTTCGTTCCGCACCGCAAAGGCGCTCAAGACGAATCCGGGCAGTAAATACGACATCGACACCTTCAAATGGCACAACTCGGCCCCGTTTGAATGGCATTCGCGCCAGTTGTTGGATTTGGGGTTGATGGAACCGGGCCAGTGGTTTTAGCGCACTGGGTGTCTAGGCGGTATGGGCTAGAACATTGATGGTCTTGCCTGCGGGGTCTTTTAGATAAAACCGCCGAACGCCCCAAGGTTCATCCGTTAGTTCATAGGTGATCTGTGCGCCCATTTTCTGTGCGCGTTGATACAGCTCGTCCAGATTATCCACCTCGATCGACAGATCAGGCACCTGCGTGCCTGAGCCCCCTTGGGATGCGATGCTAAGCTGCACAGCGGCAGTATCCTCTCCGGCCAAGGTGGCGATCCAGCCGAAATCCATGACGAGATCCAGATCAAACAAGTCGGCATAGAAACGCCGCAGCTCTTCGACTGATCCGGTCGCGATATTTGAAACGATACGTTTAACGGCCATTGATACCCTCGCTTTTCAGGCAAAAGTTATCATGGGCCGCGTGCATTGTCTGCACGTGCTGGGGCTAGCCCGACGTAGGGCGGTTAATTTTGACGCGGCTTTGCGGCAATTGGCTGACCGTTGGAGAGGTGCTTTCGCCTTCTTCTGAAAGACCCAACTGCTCTAGCCGCTGTGCTTCTTGGCTGCCCTGCTCATAGCCCAGACTGTTGATCGCATCTGCGCGCGCGCCCTCAATGCTTTGCTCTGAAGCGCTCCCGCCCCCGATGAGCGAGATCACGAGGTCTTCCATCAGGTCTTGCATTTGCGGTTCGGTGCGCAGCACAAAAACCAGACAAGCGGTTAGGCCAAACCCGATCACGCGCCCCATGATCCGCGCCTTTCGGGCACGTGAGCGGCGGTTGATCAGGCGTTCTTCGCGGTATGTATCAGCAAATGTCATCCCCCTAACTCCCAAAGAAAAGCGGCGATTATTTGACCAAGCGGCGAAAAACCACGTGCAGCTTGGGCCATCAGCCACTAGACCCGTGCCTATGAATGAACCCCAATCTTTTGAAATCTTTCTGGCGACCGTCCCCGGTTTGGAAGCTGTCTTGTGTGAAGAGGCCCTTGAATGCGGCTTTGATGGTGCCACTGCTGTTGCGGGGGGCGTGACGTTTCAAGGCGGCTGGCGGGATGTTTGGCGCGCCAACCTGCAACTGCGCGGCGCCACACGTGTGCTGGCGCGGATCGGCGGGTTCATGGCCTTTCACCTTGCGCAGCTGGACAAACGCAGCCGCAAGTTTCCCTTTGGCGACTTGCTGCGTCAGGATGTACCTTTGCGGGTGCAGGTCACCACGAAGGCGTCGAAAATCTATCACGCGCGCGCTGCGGCCCAGCGGGTTGAGACGGCCCTTACCGATACTCACGGCCTGACGTTGGACCCCGAGGCCGAGCTGGTGCTGAAGGTGCGGATTGACGACAATCAGGTGCTGTTCAGCCTCGATACATCGGGCGAAAGCCTGCACAAACGCGGCCATAAGGAAGCGGTGGGCAAAGCGCCCATGCGCGAAACCCTTGCGGCGCTGATGCTGCGGCAGGCGGGGTATACAGGCAGCGAACCTGTGGTGGACCCCATGTGCGGCTCTGGCACCTTTCCGATTGAAGCCGCTGAGATCGCGACAGGGCTGCTGCCTGGTCGCAGCCGTTCCTTTGCGTTTCAGCAGCTGGCGAATTACGACGCCGAGGCCTTTGACGCGATGAAGGCCACCGCCCCCCGTGAGACCTCTGCCCAATTCTATGGGTCTGACCGCGATGCTGGTGCCGTGCGCATGGCGCAGGCCAATGCAGAACGCGCAGGCGTACAAGGCATCACCCATTTCGCCAATCACGCCGCCGGAGAGCTAACGCCACCCGATGGCCCTGCTGGCCTTGTGATCGTGAACCCGCCCTACGGCGCACGGATCGGCAACAAGAAACTGCTTTACCCGCTGTATGGCACCCTCGGCCAAACCCTGCTGACCCGTTTCAAAGGCTGGCGTGTGGCTCTTGTCACCAGCGAGCCTCCTCTGGCAAAAGGAACTGGACTGCCGTGGAAACCCCAAGGGCCAGCCATCGCCCATGGCGGGATGAAAGTCTGGCTTTGGCAGACACCACCGCTGAGATAATCAAGGATACGACCATGCCCAATATCAACGTTGCAAACCTGACCATCGGGAACGCCCTGCCCATGACCCTGATCGGGGGGATGAACGTGCTGGAAAGCCGCGATTTGGCGATGCAGGTGGCCGAAGCCTATGTGGAAGTCACCACCAAGCTGGGCATCCCCTATGTCTTTAAGGCCTCATTCGATAAGGCGAACCGCTCTTCCATCCATTCCTACCGTGGGCCAGGGATGGAAGAGGGGCTGAAGATTTTCGAAGAGGTCAAAAGCACCTTTAACGTGCCCGTCATCACCGACATCCACACCGAAGCGCAATGCGCGCCTGTGGCCGAGGTTTGCGACATCCTTCAGGTGCCTGCCTTTCTTGCGCGCCAGACTGACCTGATTGCGGCGGTTGCGGCGACGGGTGCGGTGATTAACGTCAAAAAGCCCCAGTTCCTTAGCCCGCCACAGATGAAAAACATCGTCGAAAAGCTGCGCGAATGTGGCAATGACCAGATCATGCTGTGCGAACGGGGTGCGAACTTTGGCTATGACAATCTGGTGGTTGATATGCTGGGCCTGCGCACGATGCGCGATGTATCTGACGATGCGCCGATCATCTTTGACGTCACCCACGCGTTGCAAATGCGCGATCCGGGCGGAGCAGCATCAGGTGGTCGCCGCGCCCAAGTGGCCGAGCTGGGCCGCGCGGGCCTAGGTGCTGGCCTTGCTGGTCTGTTCCTTGAGGCGCACCCAAACCCTGATGAAGCGCTATGTGACGGCCCCAGCGCGCTGCCACTGGACAAGCTAGAGCCGTTCCTAGCCCAGATGAAAGCTGTGGATGATGTGGTGAAATCGCTGCCGCCACTGGATATCGCCTAAGGCAACAGCGCGTGGCGCCAGATTTCGATCTGGCGGCATGCCCAAAAGCGGGCTTTCGCTGCGGCTGACACGCTGCGACTACCTAGCCCGCCAGCTGAATACAAAACATCGGGAGTTAAGATCCCGCCCGAGCTTCGACGCGGATTCCGATATACATCTGCGTCAGTTGCTCGGCTTTGGCCCTGCGATGCGCTGGGTCTGGATCATCATCAGCCAACGCATAGTCGAATGCCTTTCGCAGCCGCTCTAGCTGCTCCGAGATCGCGCTGCGCACATCATCATCTGTACCAGCTGCTCCGGCAGCTGAATTGCACAACAGGCAGCCGCGCTTTTCATCATCAGGGATGAGGGCGAAAAACTGGTCAATGCGATCTTGTCCAGCGCCGTCTGGCGACATCAGCAAAGCGATACCAGGATCGACGAAGTCCTCCACGTAACGATCCAATGCCTTCAGAAACAGCCCCTTCTTTGATCCGAATTCTTGGTAGAGCGACCCGCGCTGAATACCCATGGCGCTTTGAAGGCTAGAGAGGCTGGCCATGTCGTAGCCATCTCGCCAGAACACATGCATAGCGGTTTCTAGTGCTGCCTTAGGATCAAAAGAATAGGGGCGTGCCATGAACAGGTTCCGGTTTGTTTGAACGATCTTGTGAACGTGTTTCCACGCTTTCCATACCTTTAGTGATACAAAATGACTGAATGGTCAACAATTCACGAAACTGTGTTCGGCGAGTTGTTGACCGATCGGTCATTTTGCTCTTTATGTGAAATCACACCGTGCATCCCAAGCACGTGTAGCGACAAACATAACCTCTTAAAAACGGAGACCTTCAGATGAAAAAGACACTTGTTGCATTGGGTTTGGCATTTGCAGTCACGGCGTCCACGCCTGCTTTTGCCTATGACATCACCTCAACGGCCCCAGTAAATGTGAGCGCGGCCAACATCGCCCTAAAAAGCCACGACCCCGTTGCCTATTTCACGGTCGGCAAGCCCACGCTGGGATCCGAACAATATTCAGCAGAACACGAAGGCGCTACGTATCGGTTCTCATCCGCTGAAAACCTAGCCACGTTCCAAGCTGATCCAGCCAAATATGTGCCTCAGCATGGCGGCTATTGCCGTATGGGCGCGGCCTTGGGCAAAAAGCTGGATGGCGACCCGACCCTGTTCCGCATCGATAACGGAAAACTGTCGGTATATTCGTATCAGGCCGCCATTGATGGTTTTAGCAAAGATGTCAGCGGTCACGGCACAAATGCAGATGCCAAATGGCCCGAGATCAAAAGCATCGCGCCAAAAGACCTGTAATTGAAATCACCAGTTCGTCCCAAGGCCATTGGCCAAGGGGCGAACTGACACCTGATCTGGGTCATTCAGGGCACGCGGCTATTCAGGGATCACGGCCACCTTTCGCTGCATTTGATCGAAAGGTGGCTCCTGAATAGGAACGCGCCCATAAAAAAGCCGCGACAGGAAAGTCGCGGCTTTTTTCAATGCGTCTTTTTGATCTGTCGTAAAACCTACAGGTTTTCCGCCTGCGGCATCCCCAGCACGTGATAGCCGCCATCCACGTGGATGATCTCTCCGCTGGTGCAGGCACCTGCATCGGACGCCAGATAGACCGCTGTGCCGCCCACCGCCTCTAGCGTCGCGTTGGCGCGCATTGGGGTGTTTTGGTCGGTGTGCTTATAGGTCTTGCGGGCGCCGCCAATGGCCGCCCCTGCAAGTGTCTTCATCGGGCCGGGGGAGATGGCGTTAACGCGGATGCCTTCTGGACCCAGATCATTCGCCAGATAGCGCGTGGCGCTTTCCAATGCGGCCTTGGCCACGCCCATCACGTTATAGTTCGGCACAACTTTGTTAGAGCCGAGATAGGTCAGCGTCATCAGCGTGCCGCCGTTGTCTTTCATCAGCGGGTGCGCACGGCGGGCGACTTCGATCAGGCTATAGGCCGAGATATCCAGCGAATGTTTGAAATTCGCGCGGCTGGTGTTCAGGAAACGGCCTGTCAGCTCGGATTTGTCGGAAAACGCAATGGCATGCACGACAAAGTCGATGGTCGGCCAGCGCGCGCCCAGCTGTTCAAATGCCGCGTCCAGTGACGCATCATCCGTTACATCCACATCAACCATGAAATCAGAGCCAACGCTTTCGGCCAACGGCTTGAGCCGCGAACCAAAGGCCTCACCCTGATAGGTAAAGGCCAGCTCGGCCCCTGCCCCTGCCATAGCTTTGGCGATGCCCCAAGCGATAGACCGCTCGTTGGCGACACCCATAATCAATCCGCGTTTCCCGCTCAGCATACCGGTCATAATCCTGATCCTTACCCTTGGTATTTCGAAAGGATCATTGATCCGTTAGTGCCGCCAAACCCGAATGAGTTGGTCATAACCGAGTCGAGCCCCGCATCGTCTACACGTGTTGTGGCGATTTCGGCAGGGTCCAGACGCTCGTCCAGCTCTTGTACGTTGATCGAGGGCGCGATGAAGTCATCCTCGAGCATCAACAGACAAAAGATCGCCTCCAAAGCGCCAGCAGCGCCTTGCGCGTGGCCCGTCATGGATTTGGTCGAGCTGACAGGCGGTGTGCTGCCTTGGCCAAACACGCGGCGGACCGCTTCGATCTCGCCCACATCGCCAACAGGTGTCGAGGTGCCGTGTGCGTTGATATAGCTGACCTTGCGACCCTCTGGCAGGCTTTCCAGCGCAAGGCGCATAGCGCGTTCGCCGCCCTCACCGCTGGGGGCAACCATGTCGTGGCCATCCGATGTCGCGGCATAGCCTGTGACTTCGGCGTAGATTTTTGCGCCCCGTGCCAGAGCGTGATCAAGATCCTCAAGGACAACCATGCCGCCACCGCCTGAGATCACAAACCCATCGCGGTTCTGATCAAAGGCGCGGCTCGCCAGTTCTGGAGTGTCGTTATATTTGCTGCTCATCGCGCCCATGGCGTCGAACAGGCAGGAAAGCGTCCAATCCAGCTCTTCTCCGCCACCTGCAAACATAACATCCTGTTTGCCCAGCATGATTTGCTCGGCCGCGTTGCCGATGCAGTGCAGCGAGGTTGAGCAGGCAGAGGTGATCGAATAGTTGATGCCCTTGATCTTATAGGCCGTGGACAGGTTCGCGCTGACGGTTGAGCTCATGCATTTTGGCACGGCAAAGGGCCCGATGCGTTTTGTCGCGCCTGTGTTTTTCACAACGTCATGCGCGGCCAGCATTGCCGAGGTGGACGGCCCGCCAGAACCTGCAACCAGACCCGTGCGCGGGTTTGAAATCACATCTTCGCCCAGACCAGCGTCTTCGATCGCTTGACCCATCGCGAGGTAGGCATAGGCAGCCCCATCCCCCATAAAGCGGAAGGTGCGTTTGTCGATATGCTCGGACGGTTTGATTTTCAGCGTGCCGGCGATCTGGCTGCGAAAGCCATGCTCGGTCATGGATTCAGAGGCGACAATGCCGCTGGTTCCTGCTTTTAGTGATGCTTTCACTTCGGTTGCATTGTTTCCGATGGATGAGACAATTCCCAACCCTGTGACGACGACGCGGCGCATATGCAGCACTCCCTAAACTTCCTTGTCCCTTCTTAGGACAGGCCAACGACACGGTGCAAGCATATCGGCCTGCCGTTACGTTACGCGAGCGATAGCGATTTGGGGCCAAAACATCAACGTATTCGGCATAGATTTTGAGAAACTGCTGCCAAGGCACCCAAAGCTGCGCCCGCACAGGTTAAATCCAATCCCGATAGGGCTTTGGCTTGGGTCTGGGGTGCCCCTGAGGAGCGGCTGCTTCTACCTAGCCGATCGTGAAGCGGTACCTAGCTAGCCCATTTGGGCGGATAGCAGCCTGCGTTCATTTTTCCGGTGACGTTGCACCAGCCGTTTTTGCCCCCCCAATGGCGGGATGGCATAGGCAGGCTCTGCGCAATACCCGTTTTCTGCAGCCTCGGGGAAGATCGCAAAAAATTCCTTGCGCTGCTGAGTGCTTAGCGTGTTTTTCGTATCCGAATTGATCAAAAAGCTTTCGGTTGGGGCGCCTTCGGCAAAAATAATCTCGTGGTTTTTAAAGATCAGGTGAAAATACTCAACCTTCCGGATCATATATTCAACGTTGATACGGGGCAGTTTGGCCAGTCTAATCGCCGCGACAAGAACGGTTAAATCCCCGAACATGCGTTTGGCGATGTTTGAGCGGACAACCATGCGGTGCTGACGCGAAACCACCAAATCCCTTTTGGGTATCCCTCCGCCCAATGCACCTGCACAAATACGCACAGGATAGAGGCTTGTGTTTTTGCGCAATTCCCGTTTTTCCATCACGCGGTTCATGGTCAGAAGAAGCGTCTGATACCCGTTGTCTTGGGTCAGGATTTTATCGCCCGGGCGCAGGTCTTCGACAGGTAGATCGCCGCGATCTGTGGTGATCAAGGTGCCGCGGGCGAAACAGGTCACACCCGTTGGCACCAGATCGTTATCGGCCTTGATGGTGTCGATATCAGAATTCCACCGCAGCTCACCCAGCAACCCGCCATCGGGCAACCCCGAAAAGTCGATTTCCATGGTGGTATACAGATCACCCACAGCGGCGCTGCCTGCCAGATTAACGATCCCCGAATAGGTCGCGGTGATCGCTCCTTCGATGTCTTCGTATTCCGGTGCCAGCTTGAACGGGAACCCGTTGAGCGAGCTCGGGGTCGAGTTGCCGATCGGGAAATCATCCATATCCAGCGTGGTATCAAAAACCGAATTTGCTGGTTGAAGGTCAAATTTCAGCGAGGTGAGCCGTTTGCTTGTGGATAGGTTATGCCAGTCAAACCCAAATGACATATCCACATCTGTGCCTGTAACGCCACCAAATGTGTAGGGATCATAGGCCTGCCACGTCAGCGTTTCTGTGGTGCCATCCGCATAGGTTGCCGTGACGATTGTGCCTTCCAGATCAACGCCACGCGAACTGGTATCATCCCGAATGCCACTTGTGGTTTCATGCGGGTTTATATCCTGCCGTACAATGTCGATCGTAGCCATAGCCCAGCCCGCCTGCTGCCAGTTAAGTGTTAATCAGTGTCTTCGATTTGGCCTATCTGCCATTTTGGCTGCCGGTGCTTTTGCATCTGGCCCTGCTCTTGCAGCGCCCCGCAGACAGCTATTGCAGGTGTTTTGGTTTTCGGCATGACCAGTCAGTGGCGACATTATGGCAGCGGGCGCGCCGTTTGTGGGCCCCATCAAACAAGAAAAAACCGCCCTCCCCCACATCTGGGGCAGGACGGTTCAACCGCGTTTCACAAATGATTGCGCCGCTAAATCAGCTTTCTGATAGGGCGACCTTCATGTCGGTCACTTCATAGATCACTTCGCCGTCGGCCTCTACGATACCGCTGGCAACACCCATGGTCAGGCGGCGGGTTTGGATCGCTTTGGTGAAGTCAATTTTATAGGTCAGCATTTTGCGATCAGGGCGCACCATGCCTTTCAGTTTCACCTCGCCAACGCCCAGCGCATAGCCGCGCCCCTGCCAGCCACGCCAGCCTAGGTTAAACCCCGTGAGCTGCCACAAACCATCAAGGCCAAGGCACCCTGGCATGATCGGATTGCCTGGGAAGTGGCAATCAAAGAACCACAAGTCTGGCGTGATATCGAATTCAGCCACGATATGCCCTTTGCCATGGGCACCACCATCACCAGAAATATCGGTGATGCGGTCCATCATCAACATGGGCGGCGCAGGAAGCTGGGCATTCCCTTCCCCGAAAAGTTCCCCCCGTGCGCATTTCAGCAAGTCTTCTTTGTCAAAGCTCGTTGGGTAGTCTGCCATGGGGTCTTCTCCTGCGCGATTATTTGCTGTTTTCCACTTATCACCGAGCCCCAAGCAGCCGCAAGGGGGCAGACACCTGCCCTTTTTGCCAGTGTTTGATGCTCGCGCAGGGGCAATTTGGCACTTTTTCCTGATGTTGAGAGGGTTTCAGGTGGTTTTGCAATTGAAAGTAGCCCACCTCGGCCCCTATATTTAATCCAATCCGCAAAAAGGCCGATCATGCTTGATACTCAGATTGAAACAGGAACCAAATGGCTTGCTACAGCTGGGCTGCGCCCTACGCGCCAGCGGCTAACCTTGGCCACCTTGCTGGTTGGCGACGGGCAGCACCGCCATGTCACAGCAGAAAGCCTGTTTGACGCGGCCAAGGACGGTGGCGACAGTGTTTCGCTTGCGACTGTATATAACACGCTGCGCACCTTTTGTGACGCGGGCCTGCTGCAAGAGGTCACCGTTGACGGCTCACGCAGCTATTTTGATACCAACACCCACGATCACCCCCATTTCTATTGGGAGGATGAGGCGCGCCTGACGGATGCCCCCTCTGATCAGTTGGTCATCGCCCAGATACCCGATGCCCCCGAAGGGGCCGAGATCGCATCGGTTGATGTGGTGATCCGACTGCGCAAGAAATCCTAAAACGCTAGTCTGAAAATACAATCCAAACGAAAAACGCTGCCCAATCTCTTGGACAGCGTTTATTTTTTCACCCAAGGCAATTTCCCTTGGGAAACGGTTTAGGCCGCGTCGATTTTCACCAGCTCGATGTCAAACTGCAAATCCTTGCCAGCCAACGGGTGGTTTGCATCCAGTGTTACTGTCGCTTCATCCAGTTCTACAACGGTGACAGGCATCGCCTGACCATCAGGGGTTTGCATCTGCAGTTGCAGCCCAACCTCAAGCTGGATTTCCGCAGGGATACCTTCGCGCGGGACAGCCTGACGCATTTCTGGGTTTACTTGGCCATAGGCATCATCAGCCGCGATTTTCACAACTTTCTTGTCGCCCACTTTCATACCAGGAATAGCAACATCCAAACCGGGGATGATTTGACCGGAGCCCACAACGAATTGCAGCGGGTCGCGCCCTTCGGAGCTATCAAATGTGGTGCCATCCAAAAGAGTGCCAGTGTAGTGCAAATGCACGGTATCGCCTGCCTTAACTTCGGCCATGTGTCGTCTCCATTCTGATTGGGAAAAAGGGGTAGAGGCCGCGTATCTGCACGGGTGCTCCAAAAGATGGCGCACCCTTTCAAGCTGAACACAAAACCTCAACCCCTATTTCGCTCTTTTCCATAGGCAAGGCTCATGCAAATGTATCTGTGACCAGTAAATCATTTGGCGGAGCCACTATGCCGATCACAACATGCATCTTTGACGCCTACGGCACATTATTCGATGTAGCCGCCGCAGCCCGCCAAGCGGCGAGCGAGCCGGAATTCGCAGCAATCAAAGATGATTGGCCCCAGTTGGCTGAACATTGGCGCCTCAAGCAGCTGCAATATAGCTGGCTGCGCGCTGTCACAAACGCCCATGACGATTTTTGGCAGGTGACGCAGGAAGGGCTGGATTGGGCTTTGGAAAAGACGGGGCATGACGGCGATGCCGCGCTGCGCGAGCGGCTGTTGCAGCTCTATTGGGAGCTGGGCGCCTATCCCGAAGTGCCAGCAATGCTGAAAACGCTCAAAGAGGCGGGGCTGAACACGGGCATCTTGTCCAACGGCTCGCCCGCGATGTTGCAAGGGGCTGTCGATAGCGCGGGCATAAACGGGGTGCTTGATGCGCTGCTGTCGGTGGAAAGCGTTGGCATCTTTAAGCCTGATCCTCGGGTTTACGATCTGGTCGGGGCTGAATTTAACTGCGCAAAAGAAGAGGTGCTGTTCGTGTCCTCTAACGGGTGGGACGCGGGCGCGGCGACGGGCTATGGTTTTACCACCGCTTGGGTCAACCGCGCAGGCGACCCTGTTGACCGTCTGCCGTGGCGACCAAAACACATTCTCAACGATCTCACCGGCATTCCAGCACTGGCAGGTATCTAATGGCGCATTTCACCACATCCGACGGGCTGTCACTGTATTACACAGACGAAGGTGCCGGCCTGCCGATTTTGTGCCTTGCTGGCCTAACCCGTACCACCGCTGACTTTGACTATGTCACGCCCCACCTAAAGGGACAGCGCCTGATCAAGATGGATTATCGCGGGCGCGGCCAGTCGGATTTTGACTCTGATTGGCAGAATTACACCCTTCCCATTGAGTGCCGCGATGTAACCGAATTGCTCGATCATCTGGGTCTGGAAAAAGTGGCCATTCTGGGCACGTCGCGCGGGGGGCTGAACGCCATGGGTCTGGCCATGGGCGCAAAGAACCGCCTGTTGGGCATCGCGTTGAATGATGTTGGCCCCGTGATTGATCCCAAGGGGATCGAATTCATCAAAGATTACATCGGGCGCAACCCTGCCGCCAAGACCCATGAGGAAGCCGCCGAGGCCATGGCGCGCGCCTTTCCCGAATTTGCCAATATGCCCGAGGGCCGTTGGCTGGAGGAAGCGCGCAAGCATTACACCCAAGACGAAAACGGCCTGCACATCACCTATGACAAACATCTGCGCGACGCCGTGCTTGCCGCTGGTGAGCAGATGATGCCAGATCTTTGGCCATTCTTTGACGCCATGGCGGGATTGCCGCTGGCGCTCATCTGGGGGCTGAACTCAAACCTGCTCAGCGCGGAAACCGTAGCAGAGATGCAAAACCGCAGACCAGATATGATACTGGGCAAAGTCCCCGACCGAGGGCACATCCCCTTTCTGGACGAAACAGAGGCCGTAAGCGCCCTAAACAAATGGATCGAGGCCATGACATGAATATCGAAATGATCCGCGCCGCTGCCGAGCGCATCCAAGGCCATGCATTCCGCACGCCGCTGCTTAACTCTCGCTTTTTGGACCAGATCGCGGGCCGCCGTGTCTGGATCAAGCCCGAATGCCTGCAACACACAGGCAGCTTTAAATTTCGCGGGGCCTATAGCGCGCTCAGCGCTTTGGAGCCCGACATCCGCGCAAATGGTGTGATCGCGTTTTCATCGGGCAACCACGCGCAGGGTGTTGCCCTTGCCGCGCAGATGCATGGCACTTCTGCCGTGATCATCATGCCCTCGGATGCGCCGCAGCTGAAAATCGACAACACCCGTGCCTATGGGGCCGAGGTGGTTCTGTACGACCGCGCAACAGAATCCCGCGACGAGATCGGCGCAAAGCTGAGCCAAGAGCGCAACCTGACCCTAATCAAACCCTTTGACAATGCTCAGGTTCTCGCAGGGCAAGGCACCTGCGGGTTGGAGATCGCCGAAGACGCCAATGCACGCGGCATCAAAAACGCCGATGTGATTGTGTGCTGTGGCGGTGGTGGTCTGACCGCTGGTATCGCGCTGGCCCTTGAGGCAGACGCCCCTAGCCTGCGGGTACGTCCAGCTGAGCCTGAAGGCTTTGATGATGTGGCCCGCTCGCTGATCTCTGGGCAGCTTGAAAGCAACACGGCCCTCTCGGGCAATATCTGCGATGCCATCATTACCCCGCAAGCGGGGGAAATCCCCTTCCCGATTATGAAGCGCCTTTGCGGCCCCGGAATGGCGGTCAGTGAAGATGAGGCGCTAAAAGCTATGGCGCAAGCGTTTTTGCGCCTCAAAATCGTCGCCGAACCCGGCGGCGCAGCAGCCCTTGCCGCTGCATTGTATCACCCAGACGACATCAAAGGCGATGACGTCATTGTAACCATTTCCGGCGGCAACGTAGACCCCGCCATGTTCACCCGTGCCTTGGAGACCCTATGACCCGTTTCACAATCGCCAGTTTCAACGTCAAAAACCTGATCGGTGCGGATAAGGAATATTACAAATTCCAATCCTACACGCCCGAAGAATACGCATGGAAACGCGATTGGCTGGCGGATCAGATGGTCACTTTGGATGCCGACATTGTAGGTTTCCAAGAAATATTTGAGGAAGAATCCCTGCGCGAGATGATCGCGCTGGCGGATCAATACGGCGATGAGCACAACGAATTTTCGCTACCAGACAGCAGCAAACGCTATCGCAAACGGGCCATTTTCGACAAGCTGGCCTATGGCAGCTATCGCAACGCCGAAATCGCCTTTGCCCCCAACATCAACGATGGAGAGCCAGGACACCGCCGTCCGGGCCTTGCGATCCTGTCGCGTTTTGGTTTTGTGGGTGAACCAGAGATCATTCAGGATCTCGGCCAACCGCTGGATATCCCGTTTGCTGATGGCGACCAAGACGGCGGTTTCTTCCGGATCAGCCGGATCAGCCGCCCGATCCTAAAGGCGCGCATACCTGTGGGTGACCACGTCGTGACCGTGTTCAACTGCCACCTAAAATCCAAACTGGGCGAATTTCTACGCACCGAAGACGGCGGCCCAGCGCCAGAATCCGACCTCACGCGCTATGACCCCGTGGGCCGCGCCCTTGGATCGGCCCGAGCAGCGATGCGCCGGATGGCCGAAGCATGGGTTTTGCGCGGCGCCATTGTTCAAGAGCTTCAGGCGGGCAACCCCGTGATGGTTTTAGGGGATTTCAACGATGCCGAAAATGCCGTTAGCTCGGAAATTATCAGCGGCGAACACCCGTTCAAGAATTACCAATGGATGCTGCGCCATGATGCGCAACACCGTGGCGATCGCTATTCCCGTGAAGACGCGGCCCAGATCACGCAGGACATTGAATCCGTGCGGCTTCATGCAGCTGAAAAGCTGTTCACCAAAAAATCCCTGCGCGACATGGTTTTCACTGCCGCCTTTGGCGGTGTCTATGAAAGCATCGACCAGATTTATATGTCCAACCACTTCCTGCCCGAAGCGCAAGGCAGCATTGGCGAGATGGAATATTTCAGCGTGCTGAATGATCACCTGACCGATGGCAGCCACCCCGAAGCCCCCTATAACAAACTGGCATCCGATCACGGGCAAATCATGGCCCACTTTAAACTCTCGGGAGGGGAATGATGCATATTCTTGATACGGGCGATGCGCGCATTCACTACCGCGTGGATGGGCCTGAAGATGGGCCTGTGGTGGTGTTTGCCAACTCGCTTGGCACCGATCTGCGCCTATGGGATCCGATCCTGCCGATGCTGCCTGCGGGTTTGCGGATCGTGCGGTATGACAAACGGGGGCATGGCCTCTCTTCGGTGCCAAAGGGGCCCTATTCGATGGGGGCTTTGATCAGGGATTGCGAAAGGTTGCTGGACCACCTCGCAGTGAAAAACTGCGTTTTTGTGGGTCTCAGCATCGGCGGCATGATTGCACAGGGGCTTGCGGTTAAACGCCTTGATCTGGTGCGCGCGGTGGTTCTAAGCAATACAGCCGCCAAAATCGGCAACCCCGCAATGTGGGATGATCGTATTTCGGCCGTTAAAGAAGGCGGAATAGAAAGCCTAGCCGATGGGGTGATGGAACGCTGGTTTGGCAAGGATTTCTGCGCCAAACCCGAAATGGAACTCTGGCGGAACATGCTGGTCCAGCAAAGCGTTGAGGGCTACACAGGCTGTTGCGCGGCCATTTCAGGCACCGATTTTTACACCCCCACCAGCGGCTTGCGCCTACCCTGTCTTGGCATCGCAGGAAGCGAAGACGGCTCGACCCCGCCTGATCTGATCCGCGAAACCGTCGATTTAATCCCAGGGTCCAAATTTGAGCTCATCCGCCGCGCAGGCCACCTGCCCTGCGTCGAACACCCCAAGGAATACGCCCGCATCCTATCCGAGTTCCTGACTGGCGTTGGCCATATCTGACCGCTAAGTAAGCAAGACCAGCACATGCAATAGTTTCGGAGCCCCCATGGCAGCCAGCGTTTTTGACAGCCCTCTTTATGCCCATCTGTTTCCAACAGGTGAAGCTGGTAGATTGTTCTCTGACACGGCCGCCATCCGCGCCATGCTGCTGGTCGAAGGGGCGCTGGCCCGTGCCCAAGGCGCCCAAGGCATCATCCCCGAGCTGAGCGCCAAGGCGATCCAGCGCGCCACGATGGAAATACAGGTCGATCCTGGCTCGATCGCGCGTAGCACGGGCGAAAACGGCGTCAGCGTTCCGGGCCTTGTTGCTGCATTCCGCGCCGAGATGAACGCGCCAGAGCATGCGCAATTTGTGCATTGGGGCGCAACATCGCAGGATATTCTGGATACGGGTCTGATGCTGCGCCTGCGCCAGCTTTTGCTGCTGGCCGAAGCTGATCTGCGCGAGGTGGTCACCGCCTTGGCAAGACAGGCCGACGAACACGCCGCCACCCCTATGGCTGGTCGCACCTATGGCCAACAGGCTACGCCAACCAGCTGGGGCGCGGTTTTGGCCGATTGGGGCCATGGCTTGTGCGATTTGCTAGATGCTTTGCCAAATCTGCGCGAAACATCTTTGTTTGTTTCCCTTTCCGGTGCCGCGGGCACATCCGCCGCCTTGGGCGCATCGGCCGCCGAAACCCGCGCCGCCCTTGCCGAGGGTCTGGGCCTGAAGGATCCCAAACGCAGCTGGCATGTGGATCGCGGCCCAATCCTGCGGATTGCGGATTGGCTGGCGCAGGTTGTTGCTGTTCTGGCGCGGATGGGGGCGACGCTCATTGCGTTGAGCAGCAGCGAGATTGGTGAGGTCCGTCTCGGCGCGTCGGGCGCTTCCTCGACTATGCCGCAAAAGCAAAACCCTGTTGCCCCCTCGGCGCTACAGGCGCTGGGGCATCAGGTAACGGGCCTGCGCGCCGCCCTCGCCCCTGCCACCCAGCACATGCACCAGCGCGACGGTGCTGCGTGGTTTGCCGAATGGATGGTTCTGCCGCAAATCGCTCTTAGCGCGGCCAGCGCGTTGCAACATGCAAAACGCCTCAGCGCGGCGATCACCCCAGATACCAGCCGTATGGCTGCTGCTATGGAAGACGGGCTTGGCCTGATCCATGCTGAAACCCTCAGCTTTGCGCTGGCCGAAAAAATGCAACGACCCGACGCACAGGCCGCAACCAAAGAGCTGTGCCAACAGGCCCAAGCCCAGCAAACCCCGTTAGAGCAAGTTGCCCGCGCAGCCTATCCCGATTTGCCCAAAGATCTGTTCAACCTCGCCACGACTCTGGGCCGCGCCCCAGAGGAAGCCCGCGCCTTTGTGCTGCGGGCAAAGGCGGTTTAACGCATGAACCTGCCCATCATCTTTATCCTTTTGACGGTCATGATTGATGCCATGGGGATCGGGCTGATCATCCCTGTTATGCCTGATCTCATTCAGGAGCTCAGCGGCGGAACATTGGCCCAAGCTGCCATTTGGGGCGGGATCCTATCGACCGTTTTTGCCGTCATGCAATTCCTGTTTGGCCCCGTTATCGGCGGCCTATCGGATCGATACGGGCGCCGGCCTGTTTTGCTCATCGCGCTAACGGTTATGGCGCTGGATTACGTGCTTATGGCGGTTGCTGGCGTGATCTGGTTGCTGCTGATTGGCCGCGTTATAGGCGGGATCACGGCTGCGACCCAATCAACAGCCAGCGCCTATATGGCGGATATTTCCTCGCCCAGCGAACGCGCGGCGCGCTTTGGCCTCATCGGAGCGGCCTTTGGCGCGGGATTTGTTCTGGGCCCCCTTCTGGGAGGGTTACTGGCTGAATACGGCACGCGCGCCCCTTTCTGGGTTGCCGCAGCGCTGGCTGGCGCAAATGCCGTCTTTGGCTGGGTCGTCCTAACGGAGACCGTGACCGATGCGACCCGACGACCCTTTAGCTGGCGCCGTGCAAACCCATTAGGGGCCTTACGCGCCTTGGGGCGGTTACCGGGGCTTTTGCAATTGTTGTTGGTCTATTTCATCTACCACGTGGGGTTTTCAGTCTATCCCGCCGTGTGGTCCTATTTCACCAAAGAGCGTTTTGACTGGCCGCCTGCAATGATCGGCCTCTCACTGGGCCTGTTTGGCGTTTCAATGGCGCTGGTTCAGGCGGGGTTAATCCGCCCTTTCCTCGCAAAACTAGGCGAGCGCGGCACAGTCATCCTAGGCCATTTGTTCAGCGTCACAGCCCTTATCACAATCGCTACGATGACTTCGGGTTTTTGGGTCATCGCGTTGACACCGCTGGCAGCATTAGGCGGCATTATTCCGCCCGCCCTACAGGGCATTATGTCTGCACGCGTTGCCGAAGATGCCCAAGGCGAGCTTCAAGGCGCCCTCACCTCGGCTTCGGCCTTGGCCATGATTATCTCGCCGCTATTGATGACCTATACATTCGCCCAATTCACGGATGCGAACGCCCCTGTGTACCTCCCAGGAGCGCCATTCCTATTGGCCGCAGTCCTAAGCGGGGTCGGCCTGATCGTTGTCCTGGCATCGCGGCGGAAATCCGAATAACGCTACGACCACGGCACCGAAATCGCTTGTGACCAAACCGGTTCTGCCTAAAGACTGGTCCCTAACAGGTAAAGGGACGTCACATGAAGCTGCAAGACCTCGACATCATCGTCACCGCCCCGCCAGCCCCGGGATGGGGCGGGCGCTATTGGATTTTGGTAAAACTCACGACAGCTTGCGGGATTGTGGGCTGGGGCGAATGTTATGCCTCATCCGTCGGGCCAGAGGCGATGCGCAGCGTCATTACCGATGTGTTCGAACGCCACATGGCCAATGAAAACCCCGAAAACATCGAAATGATGTTCCGCCGCGCCTATTCATCGGGCTTTACCCAGCGGCCAGACCTAACAGTGATGGGCGCGTTTTCCGGCCTTGAAATCGCTTGTTGGGATATTCTGGGCAAGGCGCGGGACCGTCCCGTTTATGCCTTGCTGGGGGGCGTCATGAACGAACGGGTGCGTGCCTATACCTACCTATACCCGCTGCCCCATCACGACATCAGCGCCTTTTGGTCCTCACCCGAGATGGCCGCCGAAAGCGCGCTGGACGCGGTAAACCGCGGCTATACGGCTGTGAAATTCGACCCCGCAGGCCCCTATACGGGTCGCGGTGGCCATATGCCCGCGATGAGCGACATCACCCAATCCGTCGCCTTTTGCCGCGCCATTCGAGAGGCCGTAGGTGACCGCGCCGATCTGCTGTTTGGCACCCATGGGCAGTTCACAACGGCGGGCGCGATCCGTCTGGCGCAAGCGATCGAGCCCTACAGCCCGCTGTGGTACGAAGAGCCTATTCCGCCAGACAACATCGCCGAAATGGCCAAAGTCGCCAATGCCGTGCGCATCCCTGTCGCCACAGGCGAGCGCCTGACAACAAAGGCCGAATTTGCACCCGTTTTGCGCAGCGGTGCCGCGACAATCCTGCAACCTGCCCTTGGCCGCGCTGGCGGAATTTGGGAGATGAAGAAAGTCGCAGCCATGGCCGAGGTCTATAACGCGCAAATGGCACCTCACCTTTATGCGGGTTCGGTGGAATGGGCCGCGAATATCCACCTTGCCGTTAGCATCCCGAACCTGCTGCTGGCCGAAACGATCGAAACCCCTTTCCACGATCAACTGATCAAAGGCAGCATTCGCGTCGAAGACGGCTTTGTCACCGCCCCAACCGCCCCTGGCCTGGGGATCGACGTGGACGAAGAACTGGCCCGCGCGCACCCCTATACTGCAAACGGCCTGCACCTAGAGATGCAAGAAGCGCCTTGTGATTATGTGAATGGCAATAAATTCGAAGGGGGCGCCCCCGCGACGGGCGACTAACCCCCAGCAGATCGCTGCCCCTCACACAGCAAAACGCCCGCGCAACAAATTTGCGCGGGCGTTACCCCAAAGGGCGCTCAATTCTTGAGGGCGTTTTAGAAAAACGCCTGTAGGCCAGTCTGGGCCCGTCCGAGGATCAGCGCGTGAACGTCATGGGTGCCCTCATAGGTGTTGACCGTCTCGAGGTTCATCATATGGCGGATGACCTGAAACTCACCCGAGATACCATTGCCGCCGTGCATGTCGCGGGCATGGCGCGCGATCTCCAGCGCCTTGCCACAGTTGTTGCGTTTGATGATCGAAATCATTTCAGGCGCAGCATTTGCCGCATCCATCAGACGGCCAACTTGCAACGCACCTTGTAGGCCCAGCGAAATCTCAGTCATCATATCCGCCAGCTTTTTCTGGAACAGCTGCGTCTGCGCCAGAGGTTTGTTAAACTGGTGACGATCCAGCCCATATTGACGGGCCGCATGCCAACAGAACTCAGCCGAGCCCATAACGCCCCATGCAATGCCGTAACGGGCGCGGTTCAAACAGCCAAACGGCCCCTTGAGCCCCTGAACATTTGGCAGCAACGCATCCTCGCCAACTTCAACGTTGTCCATCACAATTTCACCTGTGATCGAGGCGCGCAGCGACAGCTTGTTGCCGATCTTGGGCGCGGACAAACCCTTCATACCTTTTTCCAGAATGAAGCCACGGATTTTGCCCCCGTGCTCTTCGGATTTGGCCCAGACCACAAACACATCCGCAATCGGCGCATTGGAAATCCACATTTTCGAGCCGGTGATTTTATACCCGTTTGCCGTTTTCACAGCGCGGGTTTTCATACCTGCGGGGTCTGATCCCGCATCAGGTTCGGTCAGACCAAAGCAGCCGATGTATTCGCCGCTGGACAGTTTTGGCAGGTATTTCTTGCGCTGTTCCTCGGACCCATAAGCATAGATCGGGTACATCACCAACGAGGATTGCACCGACATCATCGAGCGATAGCCGCTGTCCACGCGCTCAACCTCGCGCGCGACCAGACCATAGGACACATAGGAACCGCCCAACCCGCCGTATTCTTCGGGTACTGTGACGCCCAGCAAGCCCATATCGCCCATTTCGCGGAAAATACTGGCGTCTGTCTCTTCCTCGGCAAAGGCCTTGATCACGCGCGGCTGCAGCTTTTCCTGCGCATAGGAACGCGCGCTTTCCATGATCATCCGCTCGTCTTCTTGCAACTGATCGTTCAGGCGCAGCGGGTCATCCCACTCAAACGCTCCCAAATCTGGTGCATCTTTGGGTTTTAGTGTTGGCGTGGTCATCTTTATCCCTCAATGGTCATTACAGGTATTCAAGTCATAGATTGCATAGAGGAAAACAAAGTTCTAACGATGGTTAATCCTCAATACATGAGTTTTTATCATAGATGATCGCCCCACGCCGCTATTTTCCCTCTATCTCTGCACTTCTGGCTTTTGAGGCCTGCGCGCGGCTGGAAAGCGCAACCCAAGCGGCGATCGAGCTGTCCCTGACGCAATCCGCCGTGAGCCGTCAAATTAAGTCACTAGAAAACCAGCTGGGGGTTCAGCTGATGTCGCGCCAAGGGCGGCAGCTGGTTTTGACCCATGCTGGAGCGGAATATGTTCGCGAGGTGCGCGAAATCCTGCGCCGCCTCGCCCAAGCAACCATAAATACCAAAACCGAAAGCCAGTCTGGCGCCCTTGCGCTGGCTATTTTGCCTGCTTTTGGGATGCATTGGTTAGCACCACGCTTATCCCTTTTCGCGGCCGCGCACCCAGAGGTCACCGTGAATCTTTCAACCCGATTACAGCCCTTCACCTTGGGGGCCAGCCCGTTTGATGCGGCCATTCATTTTGGCCACGAAGACTGGCCCGGCGTGCGCTATCTCCCCTTGATGCCAGAGGTTGTTGTGCCAGTCTGTGCGCCCGACCTGATCGGCGCGCCGTTTCACGCCCCCACCGATCTTTTGCAGCACCCTCTTCTTCACCTTGAAACGCGGCCTCGCGCGTGGTCGCGGTGGTTTGGCGCGGTGGGGCATCCCTGCAATCCGCCCCATGGCATGGTGTTTGACCAGTTCGCAACAATGGCTCAGGCCGCCCTGCACGGGCTGGGGATCGCATTGCTACCAACATTTGTTGCCGACCCCTATTTAAAGAACGGGCAGCTTGTGCTGGCATCTGACAAGACGACTGAAAGCATTGGCAGCTATTATCTGGTTTGGCCCGATGACCGCCCCGCGCCACCACCCTTAACCGCATTTTGTGATTGGATCGAGGGGCAGACCGAGCAGCAGAAATGCTAGGCAAGGTTAACAAATTATAAGCGCGCCTCACTTCGGCCACATTCAAGGCCTATAGACAGATTTCGTGTAGGTGGGGGCCGACACAAGGAGCATTGCCATGCTTAGCAAATTCTTTATGCGCGCAGCCATCACAGCGGCCGCGCTGACCGGTACGGCAGGTTCCGCCTCTGCCGAAGAATACCATGTTTTGATGATGGAATACGCCTTCTTTCCAGAAATCAGCTATGTACAACCTGGCGACACAATCGTGTTTGAAAACCTATCCGGCAGCACGCGCAGCGTTTTAGCCGATGATGCAAGCTGGCTGGTCGCTGATCTTGCAGACGGATCATCTGCTGTTCTGAATGTCGTTGAGGGCATGCCCAATAAATACGTAAGCATGGTTCCTGGTGGCGCTGGTGACGAAGTTGACGCGGACGGGAACGTTACCGTAACCGGCACTTTGAACTTTAGCGGCGCGCCAGCCATTGCGGACGATCAACAGAACTGATTGAGACGCCTATGTTAGCTGCTGTTTGGCGGCTCCCATGGCTCGATCAGCTCTGGTCCAGACGCGCGGTTTGAATTGACCGCGCGATCAACGCGATGCCATTGCAAAACATCATCGGCGGCTGCCCGCATCAGCGGCGCGGCCCCTTTCCCCTTTTCGCCCAGCCAAAGCGCCCGATCTGAAGCCTCGATAATCACGGGCATCCGGTGGTGAATGGCCTGCATAGGCGTATTGGCGGCGATGGTGAGGGCGGCAACCGTTCGCACTTCCTCACCGTTATCGGGATTTTGCCAGCCCTGCCAAAGCCCCGCAAAAGCCAAAGGCGCGCCATCCCGTCGGGTAATATACCAAGGATCGCGGTTACCTTCGGCATCTTTGGTCCACTCATAGAACCCACTGGCCACCACCAACACACGCCGCTCATGAACCGCAGATCGAAACGCCGGTTTTTCCAGAACGGTTTCTGCACGCGCATTTATCAAAAGCGGTCCGTCATTTGGCTTTTTGTACCACTGCGGGATCAGCCCCCACCGCATCGCTTCCATCTGACGAGGCTGGTCTGCTCCGCCAGTGATGACTGCAACCTGTGTTGTCGGGCAGACGTTATAGTTCGGCCCCTCTGGCAGATTATTCGCCGGAGCGGCATCAAACATTTGCGCCATCGCCTCGGCTGGCAGTGTTATGGCTATGCGTCCACACATGTGGCTGCTCCTTAGGTTTATCGATCATGTTAGCCTATCTTGGCGCCCTTTGCAGCCAAGGAAAACCCGCTGGCCCCTTGACCCTACAGCAGCCGAACGGCATCACATAACCCATGCTTATTTTCAAAATCTTCCGCACCGATGAATGGCAGAGCCTGCGCACAAACGGCAAAACCACAGGGGCCCCGATCGACGTAGCAGATGGCTACATCCATTTCTCCACCGCAAATCAGGCTGCCGAAACCGCAGCGAAACACTTTGCGGGCCAAGAAGGGTTGTTTCTAATCGCTGCCGAAACCGATAATCTGGGGCAGGAACTGGAATGGGAGGTCTCGCGCGGCGATGACCTATTCCCCCATCTTTACCGTGAAATGACCCTAAGTGATGTTGTCTGGGCGCAACCATTGCCCCTAGAAGACGGGGTTCACCAATTTCCAGCAGGATTAGAGGAGGCCGCCGAATGACCCGCTTTACCGACACAAATCGCGAACAATTCGAACAATTCAAATCACTGGACCGCAACAGCCCGATCAACATGATCAACCTTGTGCAGTTTCATGATGTTGCCCAATACCCCGCTGAGCACCCTTTGGCCGCTGACGCCTTAACGGGTGCGCAGGCCTATAAAAACTATGGCGCGGCAAGCGGCCCTATCATGCAGCGCGTCGGCGGCAAGATCATTTGGCGGGGCGATTTTGATTTGACCCTGATCGGGGATGCCTCGGAAGTTTGGGATGCGATGTTTATCGTGCAATACCCAACTGCGGCTGCGTTTTTGGAAATGGTCACAAACCCAGAGTACCAGCGCGCCGTGGTTCACCGTCAGGCGGCTGTCCTGAATTCCCGACTGATCCGCTCACGCCCGTTAGAAGTATCGGAAACATTTGAATGAACGCCCTGATCGAAGCCATGGGCCTGAGCGTCCTGCGCCAGTTTGACCCCGAAGCGGCCCATGGCCTTGCGATCCGCGCCCTGCGCGCGGGCCTCACAGGCAAGCCCGGCCCCGTTAGCACCCCGCGCCTTGCGGTGAAACTGGCAGGTATGGATCTGCCAAACCCTGTTGGGCTGGCGGCGGGATTTGATAAAAACGCCACCGCGATTGAACCCCTTTGCCAAGCTGGTTTCGGCTTTATCGAGGTCGGTGCCGCGACGCCCCTGCCCCAACCCGGCAACGCACAACCCCGCCTGTTCCGCCTGACCGAAGACCGCGCTGCGATCAACCGCTTTGGCTTTAACAATGACGGTATGGACGCCATCTGTTCGCGCATCGCGGCAAGCAACCGCACCATCCCTGTTGGCCTCAACCTCGGGGCAAACAAGACCAGCACAGACCGCGCTGCCGACTTTGCCAAGGTGATGGAGGCCGCGAAAGGGCATGTTGATTTCGCTACCGTCAATGTCTCTTCGCCGAACACCGAAAAGCTGCGCGATTTGCAAGGCAAAGCCGCCCTTGCGGGGCTGCTCGAAGGGGTGATGGCCGTGCGGGGAGACACGCCAGTCATGCTCAAGATCGCGCCAGACCTGCAAGAGGACGAAATCGCAGACGTAGCGCAGGTCGCGCAGGATGCTGGCGTATCTGCGATCATCGCCACCAATACCACCCTATCGCGCGAAGGCCTGCAATCGGTCCACAAATCCGAGGCAGGCGGCCTGTCTGGCGCGCCCTTGTTTGAAAAATCCACCCGCGTTCTGGCGCGGCTTTCCACTCTTACCGATGTGCCCATCATCGGGGTTGGCGGCATCAGCGACGCGGATCAGGCCTATGCTAAAATCTGCGCAGGGGCGAGCGCCGTTCAGCTATATACAGCGTTAGTCTTTGGTGGCCTATCAATGGTCAGCACCATTGCCCGCGGCATTGATGAGCGGTTAGAGAAAGACGGATTTGCAAGCGTGTCCGAGGCTGTCGGCTCTCGCAGGGAAGACTGGCTATGATCACAATCTGGCACAACCCGCGCTGCTCTAAATCCCGACAGACGCTGGCCCTGATCGAGGAAAGCGGCGCGGATCACACGATCCGAAAATACCTTGAAGACGCGCCAACACTGGCCGAGCTGGAGACTGCTCAGCGCGCTTTGGGTGTGGCCGTTATCGACATGTTGCGCCCCAGCGAAAAGCAGTTCAAGGAACTCGGCCTTACCCGTAACAGCGATGCGGGCGAGTTGCTAAAGGCGGCAGCGGACCATCCGATCCTAGTGGAACGGCCCATCGTATTTTCGGGCACCCGCGCCATCATCGGCCGCCCACCAGAAGCCGTTCAAGACCTGCTATGAGCGAAACCCGCCGCGTTACCGACCTGAACCGTTTGGCATGGGACGCATCCGCCCCGCTGCATGGCACGGGCGCGGCGTGGGAAACGCTCTGTGACACGATCCAATCAGGCGGTTCAACCCTAGATGAAACCCTGACAGGCGCGTTGGTGGCGGCAGGTATCAAGGGCGCTAGGATCGTTCAGGTTGGCTGTAACAACGGGCGCGAAGTCTTTTCGACCTTAGCCTTGGGCGCCAAAGAGGGCTGGGGGATCGACCAATCCAAAGGTTTTCTGGATCAGGCCGCGCATCTAAACACCCTATCACCCCATCACGCGCATTTCCTGCGGGCCGACATCTATGCTTTGCCCGCTGATGCGCCAAAAGATTTCGACATCGCCCTGATCACCATCGGCGTGTTGAACTGGATGCCCGACCTACCACGATTTTTCGAGGTCATCGCAGGCTTGCTGCGACAGGGCGGTCAGCTGATTATCTATGAAACCCACCCGATGCTGGAAATGTTCGACCCAGCGGCGGATGCCCCCCTCGCCCCAGCCTTCAGTTATTTCCAAACCGATGCCCATATCGAAACCCAAAGCATCACCTATGACGGCACCAGCACAGAGGGCGGCCCCGAAGCCCATTGGTTTCCGCATACGTTGTCAAAGGTTGTTCAATCCGCTCTGGACGCGGGTCTGACGCTCAAAAATCTGCACGAATATCCGCATTCCATCCGCGAAGTGGATTACGACGTTTATGTTGATCAGCCCGCGCAAATCCCGATGAGCTTTCTTTTGCGGGCAAGCAAAAATTAAGGGCCGACCGAGCGTTCCAGCGCGGGATATCGCGCGCCCAATGTAGCGGTACGCGCGACGAAAGAGATTAGCATAGACAACCAAAGCCCGTGATTGCCCAGCATCGGCACCAAAACCGATACGCAAATCACGTAGACGCCAAATGAAAGTAGCATCATGTTGCGCATGTCTTTGCTGCGGGTTGCCCCCACAAAAACACCGTCGAGCATAAAGGCGCCACAACCGATGACAGGTAAGAATACCAGATACGGCAGGTAAACCCGCGCAAGGGTTCGCACCTCTGGCGCGGTGGTCATCAAATCGACAATCCAACCGCCCAAGATGGCAAAGCCGAACCCGATCAAAACCGCAGATGCCATCCCCCAGCCAGTGGTCAACACTGCCGCGCGCCGCAAAAGCTTGGGGGCCTTGGCGCCCACTGCCTTGCCCACCAAGGCCTCGGCAGAAAAGGCGAACCCATCCAACGCATAACTGGCGATCATCAGGAACTGCAAAAGCACTTGGTTCGCGGCCAAGGTCACATCGCCCTGCCCAGCCCCCATGAACATAAAGCTCACGAATATCGCCTCTAGCAAAAGAGAGCGGATCAGGATGTCGGTGTTCAACAACATCATCCGCTTCCAACGGGCGGCATCGAACACTTGGCTCCAGACCCGCCACGCGGCATTGGCAAACACATGGCGGCAAAACCATAGGCCCAGAAACAGCCCGCTCCATTCAGCCAAAAACGTTGCAAAAGCAACGCCTTGCACACCCCAGCCAAGCCCAATAACAAACCAGATGTCCAGCGCGATGTTCAGCCCGTTCATCCACAGCTGCAACACCAGCACAGCGCGCGTTCGCTCTTGGGCGATCAACCACCCCGTGACACCGTAAAGACCGATGGCCGCTGGCGCCGACCAAACCCGCACAGTCATATATTGCCGCGCCAAAGTCTCAACCTCGTCACTGGCGGGTGACACCTGAAAGGCGGCCCAAAACAGTGCCGATTGCAGCAGGATGATCACCACCCCTGCGCCTAAACCAATCATCAGCGCGCGGGTTAGCAGGGCTGCAACTTCCGCATGATCCCCCTGACCATCCGCTTGCGCGGTTAGGCCAACCGTCCCCATGCGCAGAAACCCGAACACCCAATAGAAAGCCGACAGAATAATTGCGCCGATACCAACCGCACCAATGGGCGCGGCAAGGCCCATCTGGCCGACCACGCCTGTATCCACAGCCCCCAGAATAGGAACTGTCGCATTCGACAGAACAACGGGAACCGCAATATTTAAAACGCGTCTGTGGCTAAGCTCGCTGGCTGTGGTGTTAGTCACGCGGCGCTGGCATCACAAAATGGCC
Organism: Sulfitobacter donghicola DSW-25 = KCTC 12864 = JCM 14565; assembly: GCF_000622405.1. NCBI lineage: Bacteria > Pseudomonadati > Pseudomonadota > Alphaproteobacteria > Rhodobacterales > Roseobacteraceae > Sulfitobacter > Sulfitobacter donghicola. Next base: position 2,181,528 of record NZ_JASF01000005.1, on the reverse strand, counting down.
TGTCGCTTCGGCGTAAAGGCGCGCGCGATTGTCCTGCCATGCCTCGACCCTAACCGATGCGTAACGCCGCCCTGCCCGCGTGATCCGCGCCCGCGCATAGGCGTCACGCGGCAGACCAGTTCGCAGGTAGTCAATTGTGAAATCAATGGTTTTTGGCAACCGCGGCAGATCCTGTGGCGCACATCCTTCCAGATCCAGCCGCCCTGCTTCGATGTCATCCCACAAATGGGCCCAGTTCAGCGTCATCACTGCCGTCATTTCCAAAAACGCCGCTGTTGCCCCGCCATGCAGTGCTGGCAACAACGGGTTTCCGATCAGGTTCTCACGAAAAGGCATAATACCAGTCAACTCATCCCCCCGGCGTTCGAATTCAATCCCGAGAAAGCGGATATAGGGAACGGCATCTGTCAACGCTTTCAATGCGGCTCCGCGGCGTTGTTTGACGACCTCTACGGGTTCGGGGCGCGGTCGCTTGCTCATGCCAATGCCTCCACCGTGAAGGTCCCTGTGGCCGTTGCTACGGGATTTTCCGCATCATCATCCAAGGCCACCGCCCGAACGAACGCAACTGAACGCGTGATATGATAGCATGTTGCGCGGGCGGTAATTGTCTGCCCCGGAGTCGCTGCGCGCATGTAATCAATGCGCAAATCAATGGTCGCTGTCCCACCGGCGTTTTTCGGATGACACATCACAGCCGCCCCGCAACACGTATCCATCAATGCCGACACAGCTCCGCCATGAATCACACCAGTAACAGGGTCTCCGACCAAATCGGTCTTGTAGGGCATGCTGATCGCAGCGTCCCCTTCGCCCATTTCTTCGGGCACCATTCCCAGCATCACGGCATGAGGTAATGCCTTGATAAATTGTTTCGCCAGCGTCGTTTTATCCAACATCTCTTGTCCTGTTTGTAACGGCAGAGCAGATTTTTCCTGATCCACTTTACATCGGAAGGATGAACAAAGGGCAAGAGCACCCGTTGCACATCCTGAAAGCTGATCCTAGCTTAGGCCACGGAGGAGACCAAACCATGAGCGATGAATCACGGCTAACGTTTAAGGAAATGTGCGCTAAGTTCGATGTAACTCCGCGCACCCTGCGCTATTACGAATACATTGAACTGCTTTCACCCGACCGTGAGGGCCGAACGCGATTCTATGGCCCGCGCGAACGTGCCCGCATGGAATTGATTCTTCGCGGCCGCAGTTTTGGCTTTGCTTTGGAAGTCATCCGCCAGTGGCTTTTGATCTATGAAAATGAAGGCACCGAAGCGCAAATGCACGCATGGGTTGAAATGGCCAATGACCAGCTCGAAGAGCTGGCGGCCAAACGCGCGCAACTAGAGGAAGCTTTTTCCGAGCTAACCCGCCTGCGGGATGCCACACAAAAAGCTTTAGAAGAACTCGTCTAACCCTCCTTTCCGCGATCCCTCCATGGTCGGCGGCTTAACACCCAACAACACAACCAACGCGCAATAAACCGCGCGCCCACTATCCCTGTGGTTGTGCGCCAATAAACCACCCCCTACAATTTGCGCCGCATGTAATGCCTCTCCCGCTTCCTATGGCGAAAGAGGCCCCCTAAAAATTTAACCAATTCAGTCGCCTGAAAGAAGTTTACGTAAAGTCATCCAACGTAACCCTAAAAATTGACGTTACGTACCACTACGTAACCTACTACAAACCCGATAACCTTTTGTAACTGGCGGCCCAATATCAGCCGCTTACCAAGTGAGAGTATGATGAGTACCGAGACCTTAACCATTCGTGAAATGTGTGACGCCTACGACGTGACACCACGAACATTACGTTTTTACGAGGCAAAGGAACTGCTGTTTCCACAACGCCAAGGCCAGAAACGTCTGTTTACGAAACGTGACCGCGCCCGTTTGAAACTTATCTTACGCGGCAAGCGCTTTGGCTTCTCACTCGAAGAAATCCGGCAATTGCTGGACCTTTACTACAAAGGCGACGGGCAACTCAGCCAATTAGAGCAAAGCTATGATTTGGCCTGCAAACGTCTGGAAGACCTAGAAAAACAACGCGCCGAAATCGATGGCGCGATCATCGATCTAAAAGACCAGCTAAAGTGGGGCGAGAAAATGATCTCATCATTACGCTCACCTCGAAAAGCCGGTTAACCGCAAAATTCACGACACGACTTAGGGAGAGACCACATGCCAACTTACACCGCCCCAACGAAAGATATGCAATTCGTCCTGCACGACGTTCTAAAGGTGAGCCAATCCGAAATTCCCGGCTATGCCGATCTGGAGCCGGATTTCACCAACGCGATCATCGAAGAAGCGAGCAAACTGACATCCGAGGTCCTCGCCCCTTTGAACGTTGTTGGCGATCAGGAAGGCTGCCGTTTGGAAAACGGTGTGGTCTACACCCCGACAGGTTTCAAAGAAGCCTTTGAGAAAGTCAAAGAAGGCGGCTGGACCGGTCTGGACATGCCCGAACAATACGGCGGGCAGAACATGCCTTATGTTCTTGGCACAGCTGTGGGCGAGATGTTTTCGGCCTCCAACCAAGCCTTCACAATGTATCAGGGCCTAACCCACGGCGCGGCATCCGCCATCCTTGCCCACGGCACGGATGAGCAGAAAGACAAATACCTGCCAAACATGGTCAGCTGTGAGTGGACAGGCACCATGAACCTGACCGAGCCCCACTGCGGCACCGATTTGGGCCTGATGCGCACCAAAGCGGCGCCACAGGCGGACGGTTCTTACAAAATCTCTGGCCAGAAAATCTTCATCTCTGCGGGTGAACATGACTTGGCCGAAAACATCATCCATCTGGTACTGGCCAAAATCGAAGGCGGCCCTGAAGGTATCAAAGGCGTCTCCCTCTTCATCGTGCCAAAGTTCAACGTGAACGACGACGGCACCCTTGGTGCCCGCAACGGCGCGACCGTTGGCTCCATCGAAGAGAAAATGGGCATCCACGGCAACTCGACCTGCGTTATGAACTATGACGAAGCCACAGGCTACCTGCTGGGCGACGAGCACAAAGGCATGCGCGCCATGTTCACCATGATGAACGAAGCGCGCATCGGCGTAGGCATGCAAGGCCTGTCGGCTGCTGATGCGGCTTATCAAAACGCTGTCATCTACGCCAAAGATCGCCTGCAAGGCCGCGCAGTTACTGGCGTTGAAGCCCCAGACAAACCAGCCGACCCGCTGATCGTACACCCCGACATCCGCCGCTCGCTTATGGAGCAGAAGTCGTTCATTGAGGCGGCCCGTGCCTTTATCCTGTGGGGGTCCACCAAAATCGACGCGGCGCACCGCGCCAATGACAAAGATGCGGACGGCCTGATTTCGCTGCTGACCCCTGTAATCAAAGGCTTCCTGACCGACGTCGGTTACGACATGACCGTCAAGGCCCAGCAGGTCTATGGCGGGCACGGCTATATCGAAGAATGGGGCATGTCCCAATTCACCCGCGATGCCCGTATTGCGATGATCTATGAAGGTGCAAACGGCGTTCAGGCGCTGGACCTTGTGGGTCGCAAGCTGGCGCAGGATGGCGGCAAACACGTGATGGCCTTCTTTGATTTGGTTAAATCCTTCTGCAAAGACAACGCCGGTCAGGACGAAGCCTTTGACAAGGATTTCCTTGATCCACTGAAAGCCGCGTCAAAAGACCTTCAGGCTGCGGGCATGTATTTCATGCAGAACGGCATGAAGAACCCCAACCACGCGCTGGCTGGCTCGAACGACTTTATGCACATGTTCGGTCACGTCTGCCTTGGCCTGATGTGGGCGATGATGGGCAAAGCCTCTGTTGACGCGCTGGCAAATGGAACATCCGACGCCACGTTCCATGAGACAAAGCTGACCACTGGCCGTTACTATATGGCTCGCCAGCTGCCTGCGACAGCGTTCCACCTGACACGCATCCAAACGGGTGCTGATCCGGTGATGACTTTGGACGCGGCAAACTTCTAAACTGGTGTGGCGGGGAATCCCCCCGCCAGCCATTGCCGGAGTATTTATGCCTAAACGATTTCGCCTAACCCGCCGTTTCCCTGTTGCCATGACAGAGGACGGGTATCGACGCCTCAAAAAATTCAGCGCAGAGGCGGGTTTGGACGAAGGGGAGGCCCTGTCCTTTCTCTTTGAGAACTTTTCCTCTGTGATGAACGAGGAAAACCTGACTGCACGATTGCGGCTGTTCAACTCCGATCTGGAGAACCGCAAAAAATAACGACGACACAGGCGCGATAACGCGCCGCCCGATCCAAAGCTGCGAAGACAGCAGGATCACACCAGAGGAGACGCTAAGATGTTCAAGAAAATAGCGATGGCAGCCGCCCTTTTTGTAGCGGCCTGCGCTGCCCCCTATGATCTGCCCGCTGATGACCGCGCTGCGATTTCCACGCGCATTACCAATTTTGAACGCGCCTTTAGCAAAGGTGACACCAACGGCATCATTGGCGTTGTCCCGCCCCGCATGATCCAATCAATCGCAGCCAAGGGCGGCATCAGCGAAACAGTATTGCGCCGTGAAATGGCCAAGTCGGCGCGCCGAGCCACCCAAAAGGTAAAAGTACTTTCGTTCGGGATGGCCTTGGATCAGGCGACCTTCCTGACAACTCCCTCCGGCCGCCCCTATGGGCTGATCCCGACCCAAACCCGTATCCAAGCGCCCAGTGGCCTTACGGTACAATCAAACAACAGCACCCTGACAGTAGAGGACGGCGGCGAGTGGTACCTAATCCGCGTGGATGACGCCGGACAGATCGAATTGCTCCGCGAAGTCTACCCTGATTTTCAGGGCGTTTCCTTCCCCAAAGGCACGTCGAAAGTGATCCAGTAACACCATGAATAAATTTGCCCCTACATCATCTGCATGGATGACCGACGAACACCAGATGCTTGCCGAGATGACGGCGAACTTTATCAATACCGAATGGGCACCCCGTTTCGAGAAATGGCGCAAGCAATCGCAGATGGATCGCAGCACATGGAACGAAGCGGCCGAACTGGGCCTGCTTTGCCCCTCAATCCCCGAGGAATACGGCGGTGCGGGCGGTGATTTTGGGCATGAGGCCGCGATCCTGATCGAAGCCGCGCGCGCCAATCTGGCCAGCTGGGGCACAGGCATCCACTCGGGTATCGTGGCGCATTATGTACTGGCCTATGGCACCGAAGAACAGAAACAGCGCTGGTTGCCCAAGATGATCTCGGGCGAGATGGTCGGCGCACTGGCGATGACCGAACCCTCCACCGGATCAGATGTGCAGAACATCAAAACCAAAGCGATCAAAGAGGGCAACGCCTATCGCCTGTCCGGTCAAAAGACATTCATCACCAACGGCCAACACGCCGAATTGATCATCGTCGCGGCCAAAACCGATCCCTCGCTTGGCTCCAAAGGCGTCAGCCTTGTTGTTGTCGAAACCGAAGGCGCCGCTGGCTTTCAGCGGGGTCGCAACCTTGAGAAAATCGGCAAACACGCCTCGGATACCTCCGAGCTGTTCTTTGACAATGTCGAAATCCCGCCAGAAAACATTCTGGGCGGCGAGGAAGGCAAAGGCTTTTACCAGATGATGCAGCAGCTACCGCAGGAACGCCTGATCATCGCCTGTGAAGCCGTTGGTGCCATGGAAGGCGCGGTTGAGCGCACGATCCAATATTGCCAAGAACGCGAAGCCTTTGGCGGCCCCCTCACCCAGTTTCAAAACACCCGTTTCAAACTGGCGGAATGTAAAACCAAAACCACTGTTGCGCGGGCCTTCCTTGATCAATGTATCGCTGAACACCTGCGCGGCGAGCTGACCGTGGACCGCGCTGCCATGGCGAAATACTGGCTCACCGATACGCAGGGCGAAGTGCTGGACGAATGCCTGCAACTGCACGGCGGCTATGGCTTTATGCAGGAATACGCCATCGGTGAAATGTGGAGCGATGCCCGCGTTCAACGCATCTACGGCGGTACAAACGAAATCATGAAAGAACTGATTGCCCGCAATCTGTGACCCCCTATTCGCGGACATCTTCCCGCTGTTAAAAACAGGAACCTGACCATGACGATAAAACTTCACTGCTTTGGCGAAAGCGGCAACGCCTATAAAGCCGCCCTTGCGCTGGAACTATCCGGCCTTGCGTGGGAGCCCGTGAAAGTCGACTTTTTCGGCGGCGAAACCCGCTCGCCCGAGTATCGGGCCGATGTGAACAATCTGGGCGAAGCCCCTGTGATGATCGACGGTGATGTAAAGCTGTCTCAATCCGGCGTCATTCAGGATTATGTCTCCGAAAAATCGGGAAAATTCGGCGGCAAAGACAGCGCCGAGCGGCGCGAAATCCTGCGCTGGGTCTTGTGGGACAATCACAAGCTCAGCTCGATGGCTGGCATGACGCGTTTTCTGATGAACTTCCTGCCCGAAGAGAAGCAACCCAAAGAGGTCATCGCCTTTAACCAAGGTCGCCTTGGGGCTGCCTATGAATTGCTGAACAACCAGCTTGAGCGGCGAGATTGGATCGTTGGCGACAGCATCACCAATGCCGACCTTAGCTGCTGTGGCTACCTCTACTACCCCGAGCCATTCGGCTTTGATCGCAGCGCATTCCCCAACATCGACGCATGGCTAACCCGCATCTCGGAAACAGAGGGCTGGAAACACCCCTATGACCTCATGCCCGGATCACCCGCTGACCGCGCCTGATCCATACCTGAAACAACCGCCCGTCTTTCGGGCCCCGACATAGACTAAAGGAACCCAACATGACCGAAGCATATATCTATGACGCCCTGCGCACCCCGCGCGGCAAAGGCCGCAAAGACGGCTCCCTGCACGAGCTAACCTCCCTGCGCCTTTCCGCGCTGACGTTGAACGCTGTGAAAGAACGCAACAACCTCGAGGGTCACGCGGTAGAGGACGTGATCTGGGGCAACGTGACCCAAGTCATGGAACAAGGCGGCTGCCTTGCGCGCTCTGCCGTGCTGGCCTCTGATCTGGATGAACGCATTCCTGGCCTTGCCATCAACCGTTTCTGCGCCTCTGGCATGGAAGCTGTGAACCTTGCCGCGAACCAAGTTCGCGGTGGCGCTGGCATGGCCTATATTGCTGGCGGCGTTGAAATGATGGGCCGCGTTGCCATGGGCTCGGACGGGGCGGCGATTGCGGCGGATCCTTCCATCGCTATGGACCAGTATTTTGTGCCACAAGGCATCTCGGCTGACATCATCGCAACCGAATACGGCTTTACCCGTGATGAAGCAGACCAACTGGCGATTGCCTCGCAACAGCGCGCCAAAAAGGCGTGGGACGAGGGCCGCTTTGACAAATCCGTCATCACGATCCGCGACCAAAACGGTCTCGAAATCCTCAGCCATGACGAATACATGCGCCCCCAGACCGACATGCAATCGCTCGGTTCACTGAACCCTGCGTTTGAGCAAATGGGCAAAACCATGCCCGGCTTTGATAATGTCGCCCTGCTGAAATACCCCCACCTCGAAAAAATCGAACACATCCACCACGCGGGTAACTCATCGGGTATCGTAGACGGTGCTGCGGCTGTTTTGATCGGCAACAAAGAGTTCGGCGAGAAATACGGCCTGAAACCACGTGCCCGCATCCGCGCCACAGCGAAAATCGGCACCGATCCAACGATCATGCTGACTGGCCCCGTGCCTGTGACCGAGAAAATCCTTGCCGACAATGGCATGGACATCAAAGACATCGACCTGTTTGAGGTGAACGAAGCCTTCGCCTCGGTGGTGATGCGCTTTATGCAGGCCTTTGATGTGGACCACGACAAGGTGAACGTAAACGGCGGTTCCATCGCGATGGGCCACCCATTGGGCGCAACCGGCGCGATGATCATCGGCACCCTTCTGGACGAGCTGGAGCGCGCGGACAAAGAGGTTGGCCTTGCCACCCTTTGCATCGCATCCGGCATGGGCGCAGCAACAATCATCGAGCGCGTGTAAGACATGATGGGGGAGGACCTCAGGCCAGCAAAAGAAATCTCGGAGATGATCCTCGAGATAACTGGCAAAGCCCTGCTCGCAGGTGACTTTGACAGTTTTGCTGCCCGCTTCCACCTCCCTCATTTCATCAGCTCGATCGAAAGCAACACAGTACTGGAAACCCATGATGAACTGCTCCATGTCTTTAAAAAGGTAACGCAGGACTATGCGATTAAAGGGATCACAAATTTGGTGCGCATCTGCGATGTCGCTGAATACCGCTCCCCCACCCGCATCGAGGCCACACATATCGCGCATATGATGGCGGGCGATGATCGCATAGGGCATGCCATCCCGTGCTTTTCGGTCCTCGAAAAGATCGAAGGGGTTTGGAAGGTTAGCAGCAGCCAATACGCCGTAGATGCAAAAACAACAGTCGGGCACGCATTGGAAACCATGCGTGAGCCCACACAGCAACAACAGTAAAAGATCAGGAATCATTATGACCGATTTTACAATGAACATTGATGCCGACGGCATCGCCACCATCACTTGGGACGTGGCAGATAAATCCATGAACGTCATGTCTGTGGAGGGTCTGGAGGAACTGGACACGCTCACAGATCAGGCCCTTGGCGATGACGCCGTCAAAGGCATCATCATCACCTCGGGCAAAGCTGGCTCGTTTGCGGGCGGCATGGACCTGAACCTGCTGGCCAAGATGAAAGCAGACGCAGGCGACGACCCTGCAAAGGGCTTGTTTGAAGGCACAATGCGCATGCACGCTTTGCTGCGCAAAATCGAACGCGCAGGCATGGACCCGAAAACCAACAAAGGCGGCAAACCTGTCGCAGCGGTTCTACCCGGCACAGCGGCTGGCATCGGCCTAGAGCTGCCTTTGGCCACCCACCGTATTTTTGTAGCCAACAACCCAAAGGCGCGCATCGGCCTGCCCGAAATTCAGGTTGGCATCTTCCCTGGCGCTGGCGGCACAACCCGCCTTGTGCGCATGCTGGGCGCTATGGCTGCCTCTCCGCTGCTGCTCGAAGGTAAAATGCTGTCTCCGGATGCCGCGAAAAAGGCGGGTATCATCAACGAAGTCTCCGACGATCCAATGGCGGCGGCGCGCGAATGGGTGCTCTCTGCCAAAGACGCAGACATCCTGAAACCATGGGATGCCAAAGGCTATAAAATGCCGGGCGGTGCGCCATATCACCCTGCTGGCTTTATGACATTTGTTGGTGCCAACGCGATGGTGAACGGCAAAACAAAAGGCGTCTACCCCGCGGCCAAGGCGCTGCTCTCGGCCGTTTACGAAGGCGCCTTGGTGCCCTTTGACACGGCCCTGAAAATCGAGGCACGTTGGTTCACCTCCGTTCTGATGAACCCATCGTCTTCTGCGATGATCCGCTCTTTGTTCCTGAACAAAGAAGCACTGGAAAAAGGCGCTGTGCGCCCCGAAGGTGTCGCCGATCAGCGCGTCAAAAAGCTGGGCGTTTTGGGTGCTGGCATGATGGGGGCTGGCATTGCGCTGGTTTCCGCACAGGCGGGCATCGAAGTTGTCCTGATCGACCGCGACCAAGCTGCCGCCGACAAAGGCAAAGCCTATTCCGAGGCCTTCATGGACAAAGGCATCGCCCGCAAAAAAGCGACACCGGAAAAGAAAGAGGCGTTGCTGTCCCTCATCACTGCCACCCCTGATCTGGACGCGCTCAAAGGTTGCGATCTGATCATCGAAGCCGTGTTCGAGGACACAACCGTAAAGGCCGAGATGACCAAGAAGGTCGAAGCCGTAATCCCCGAGGATTGCATCTTTGCCTCCAACACCTCGACCCTGCCGATCACCGAACTGGCCAAAGCCTCTTCGCGTGATGAGCAATTCATCGGCATCCACTTCTTTAGCCCCGTTGAACGGATGGCGCTGGTTGAGATCATCAAAGGCGCCAACACAGGTGACCGCGCAGTGGCAAAGGCGCTCGATTATGTGCGCCAAATCCGCAAAACACCGATCGTGGTCAACGATGCGCGCTTCTTCTATGCGAACCGCTGCATCATCCCATACGGCAATGAAGCAAACCGCATGATCACCGAAGGTATCGCCCCTTGGTACATCGACCAAGCCGCGCAAATGCTTGGCTTCCCTGTTGGTCCTGTTCAGCTGGGTGATGAAACCTCTGTCGATCTGGCGACCAAAATCATGCGCGCCACCAAGGCCGCGTTGGGCAACGCATATCCCGCGTCTGAGGCCGACGATCTGATCGTCTGGCTCGAAGAGCAAGGCCGCTTGGGCCGCAAATCCAAAGCGGGTTATTTCGACTATGACGAAAAAGGCAAACGTTTGGGATACTGGAAAGGCATGCAGGACAAATACCCGCTGGCCGAAGTCCAGCCCGAGCTGCAAGACGTGCAGGACCGTTTGATGTTTGTTCAGGTTCTCGAAGCGGTGCGTGCGCTGGAAGAAGGCGTTCTGATGGACATCCGCGAAGGCGATGTTGGCGCGATCCTTGGCTGGGGCTTTGCGCCTTGGTCTGGTGGCCCTCTGTCATGGCTCGACATGATCGGCACACCATACGCTGCCGAACGTTGCGACCAGCTAGAGGCACAATTTGGCGAGCGTTTCAAATGCCCTGACCTGCTGCGCGAAATGGCGCAGAAGAACCAAACCTTCTATGGCCGCTTTGGCGGACAGGCCTCAAACGCCGCCTAAGGCGCTTGCACATAAACAAATCAAGGGGCGCAATTTTGCGCCCCTTTTTTATGACCGCGTTGGGTGTGGGCTGAGCAATAGCAATACGCCGAACAGAAACATCGTGGCCCCAGAAACCCTTTGAAGGACTGTCAGCCGATCCGCAGCAAAAGAAGAGGCCAGTTTTCCGAAAGTGGCATAGGCACAGATTGCAATGGCTTCCATCAGCAGAAACGCAGCCCCCAGCAAGACATAGCTTTGCCAGTAGGCTTCAACAGCCACGAATTGAGGAAAGAAAGCTGCAAAAATCAGGATCGCCTTTGGATTGCTAACAGCAACAAGCGCCTCGGATTTGATTGCCCGTCTCAGCGGCACAGGTGAAGACTGAAAGCCCCCCGCTTCCACCGTCTTTGCGCTGCGCCAAATCGAAATTCCCAGCCAGATAAGATAGGCCGCGCCAATAAATTTCACGAGGCTAAACACAAAAGCCGAGGTCGTTAGAATAACACCCAAGCCCAAGGCGCTAAGCGCAATCATAGGTATGAAAACAAGAAGCCGGCCAAGGGCCGCTGTTTGGGCAAAACCCACACCTGATTTCGCCCCATGCGTCATAGCCAACAAATTGTTTGGACCAAATGCGAGGTTTAGCGCAAAGCAGGCAGGGATAAAGATGAGCCAGTCGATCATGGTAATATCCAGATTATGTTCGTCGATGATAGGTTGTCGTACAGATATTTGCTGCGAAGCCATCGAAAGGCAAGATGGCCCTGAACCAGCCGCTCAGCAAACCACCCGCAAACCCTAAAGGGCAGATAACACCCTGAAAACAAAAAAGGAGCCGCCAAAGCGGCCCCTTAAACCACGGGGAATGGTTTTGAATTCTTGGCGGTATTTAGTGGGCGGCCTGCTGGTAAAACCCTGTGCCGTCCATCATCACCTGATCATCAAGGCACATCATATAAGCCAACTCTTCGGCATTTTCGCCTGTCAGAACGGTATAGGTCTGCTGACCTGCATCCAAAAACTTGTCCAAAGTAGACAGATCGCTTGGGCAGTGGATCAACGCGCCACCTTCGGCATAGATTACTTCGTCAGATGCAAAATAAACGGCGATCAGCTCAACACGCTGCATCGGCTGGCGGCGGGAAATACCGCGGTAACCAACTAGGTTATGGGCAGTCAGGATCGCAAAAGGATCGCCGTGCAAATCTTGGGCTGCATCGCTTTCAACCATTACGCCCTGTTCAGGAAGCAAAACCAGTTCTTCGCGGTTGCCCAGCGCGCCAACAGGCACAACAACCGGCCACATCGCATCAGCGGTTTCAGGGGCGTCCAACCACATATGAGCGCGGCGAATTTCCGTGATTTCCTGCATGCCGTGATCAAAGGTCAAAACCTTGTCACCAACAGCCAGTGCATCAATCGCACGCCAGCCAAGGTTGCTTGCCACCCGTGTGCCCGCCATCAGGCCGTGGCTTAGCGTGGCGATGCCACCGTCATAGGCGCCTGTCATCTCTACAGTGCGGTGCGCCGGCTTTGTCGTTTTGAAACCAAATCCAAACATCGTTTCCATTCCCCTAAGTCTGCGACCGAATTTTTTCGTGCCGCGTTTTGTTGATGAGAACAATTTCACTGTTTCAAAGGGCGGAGGCTGGACATGATTGAGACCGATTTGAGGCATTACCATCTGTTCCGAAGACAATTCCTGCAAACCCCTTAAGATTTAGTTGAAATCGTAAACAAAATTCGCCGTTAGGCTGCGAAGAATCCGACAAAACGCCAAATTTCACGACCAATGGGGGAATCAGCATGATTCTTTTAAGAATTAGTAAACATAACCAAATCGGGCGATATCTTCGGCACAGCTGATCGCGACCTGCTCTCGGCTTCGATCCGTATAATGTGAACGGTAATCGCGTGCCCGCGTGCTGGCGTTCACATGGGGTACCTGCAACGTGAAACCCAAATGCGCCTGCAAAGGTTGGATGTCTTTGGCCAGATGCTCCAGACGAATATAAAGATCGGCTCGGTCACGCCCCTGCCTGTCGCGCATATAGGATACGGCGGGCGACTGGGCAAAGCTCTCGGCGATTTCGGGGCGCATGACAAAGGATTCAAAATCCAGTTCCTTGGCCAAAGTCACCGCATCATTGTCAAAGCTCTGCGCGCGCAGCCAATGATAATAACTCACCATGCGATCCCACGGGTTTCGAACCAGCGTAAAGATGAACAAGCCTGCCAGCTCGTCATCCGCAACAACACCGCCTAAATCCGCTAGCGTCGAATGTTTCCACAACCGACCAGCCGCCTGCACCCCGTCCAGCCTTTTGCGCCTCTTGCTAGCCTTTGGCGTGTCGCCCAACATTATATCGTCTTTCATCGCGCGCGCCTCTAGGGCCAAAGCCATCGAGGTCCCCCCCGTCTTTGGGGCATGGATGAATAGATATTTGCGCCCCCGCGACAGGATCATGTTTCCTCCTCTGGAACTTTGACCGCCCGAACAGAAATGGCTTCTTCTGTGCGCAGTGAAATGACAGTGCCAGAAACGGCAATCAAACCCATACCAGCCAACGCAAGCCCTCCAACGGTCTGCCCCCATAAGAACCATGCCCAAAAACTGGCAAAAACCAAAAGAGAGTATTCAAACACGGCGACAAAACCCGCCTCGCCCAAAAGATACCCGCGAAAAATCAGCCCAATGCCAATGATAGAGCCAACCGCCTGCACCGCGATCCAGAACCACATCTCGGCCGTCAATGGCACCCAACCGCGCTGCACAAACCCGTCAAACCCTACCGGCCCGCCAGCAGGGACAATCATCAGCCCAATCGCCCCAAAGATCGCCAGCATTCCAAAGAACCCCGCAGACAGGGCAACCGCCCCCTCATCTGCGCACCACCTGCGCGTTGCCAAAGCCCCGATCGCATAGAGGAAACCCGCAAAAACGGGTAAGAACGCAACAGGGTCCAACGCCTTTGGATCAGGCTGGATCACCAACATCGCCCCAACAAAGCCAATGAGAACCGCGAAAAGGCGCACAACGCCCACGCGCTCACCCAAAAACAAAACAGACATCAACAACACAAACAGCGGCGCAGTAAACAACCCCGCCACAACCACACCAATCGGCAGCACGGACAGACACCCGAAATAAATCAGCATCGCACTTGCCGGAAACAGGCTGCGCCCCAAAACCGCAGCCCAACTGATCGGGCGAATAACGCCAACACCCACCCCAGCCACAACCACCAGCAAAGCAACCGCCATCACACCGCGCACCATATGGAACTGCCACAGGGACCCTGTTTCGGAAATATAGGGGACAAAGTTATCGGTGATCCCCAACGCAAACATGCCCGCCAAAATGGAAACAGCGGCCATACCAGGTCTGAGCGGTGTATCGTTCATTCAATTTCCCTTGCCCGATTTCAATCTTGATGATTGCAAATCCCTCCCCCCTGCATATCGTGGTTTGACGTTTGCGCAATATCGTTGTCAGGGAGGGCTACAGATGGGCTGGATGAAAGATGAAACAGGGTTGGACAAATGCGCCGCCAATTACACGCCCCTTAGCCCTTTGTCGCATATCAGACGCGCGGCTGATGTTTTTGCCAATCGAGCGGCTGTTGTCTACGGCACACATCGGGTCACCTATGCGCAATACTATGCGCGTTGCACCCGCCTTGCCTCGGCCTTGGCCGAAATGGGGGTCCAAAGCGGCGATGTGGTTTCAACCATTTTACCCAACATTCCAGCACAGGCCGAAGCGCATTTCGGCGTTCCCGCCTGTGGCGCGGTTCTGAACACGATCAACACCCGACTTGATGTGGATACGGTTGCCTATATCTTTGAACATGGCGGCGCTTCGGTTGTTCTGGTCGATACCCAGTTCCTAGAGCTGGCCGAGGCCGCCATTGCCCAGATGGACGGTGACGGCCCCACCCTCATCGAAGTCCCCGATGCATCCGCAGGCTTCCCCGCCTCCGGCCGCCACCCTCCATACGAAGACCTGTTGCTGAAAGGGGATGAGCGCTTTGACTGGCACCTCCCCCAAGATGAATGGGAAAGCATCTCGCTCAACTATACTTCTGGCACAACGGGGCGGCCAAAGGGTGTGGTCTGCCACCACCGTGGCGCCTATCTGATGACGATGGGTACGGTGGTCTCGTGGCGGATGGTGCTGCATCCTGTGTTTATGCAAATTGTGCCGCTGTTTCATTGCAACGGCTGGAACCACACATGGATGATGCCCCTGATCGGTGGCACGCTGGTCTGCGCACGCGACATCACGGCAAAGACGATCTTTGACGCCCTCGCAGACGAAGGTGTCACCCACTTTGGCGGCGCGCCCATCGTGTTGAACATGCTGGTGAACGCAGAGGAAACAGATCGCCGCCCCTTTGATCAATCCGTCGAAGTCTTTACCGCAGGCGCGCCCCCAGCCCCCGCCACATTGGGCAAGATCGAAGCCTTGGGCTTTAACATCACCCATGTTTATGGCCTGACCGAAACCTATGGCCACGTAACCGAATGCATCTGGCGCGAAGAAGACTGGGCCGGATTGGACAAACCCGAACGCGCCGCCAAGAAATCCCGCCAAGGGGTCGCCTTTCCGATGATGGAACATATCACCGTCATGGATGATACCATGCAAAGCGTACCCCGTGACGGCACCACGCAGGGCGAAATCATGATCCGCGGCAACTCGGTCATGAAAGGGTATCTGAAGAATCCGCAAGCCACCAAAGAGGCCTTTGAGGGCGGGTATTTCCACTCTGGCGATATCGCCGTGCAACATGATGACGGCTATATCCAGATCGCCGATCGCGCCAAAGATATCATCATCTCGGGGGGCGAAAACATCTCATCTGTCGAGGTCGAGGGCACGCTGATGGGACATGATGCGGTGATGTTGGCGGCGGTTGTCGCCAAACCCGATGACAAATGGGGCGAAGTGCCCTGCGCCTTTGTCGAACTCAAACCCGGCGCGGTTGTGGACGAGGCAACCCTCATCGCCTTTTCCCGCGAAACCCTTGCGGGGTTCAAAGCCCCCAAAATGGTTGTGTTCCAAGAGCTGCCAAAAACCTCGACCGGAAAAATCCAAAAGTTCGAGCTGCGTAAAATCGCCGAAACGCTCTGATCAGAGCGTTTTTTCGAACCGCCAGATGCGCACGGGCCGTGGCCCCTCCGAGGTTTCTACCTGCAGCTCTTCTTCGCCAACATTGCGCCACCCGTTTTTGGCGTAAAACGCGGCAGCACGGTCATTTCCTACGCTGCACGCGAGCCAAGCAAGAGAAGCAGGCACACGGGCCTCGGCCTCTTTCATCATCCGCCGCGCAAATCCACTGCCATGTTGGGCGGGGTCAACATAGAATTGATAGACTTCATTTCCTTCAATCATAAAGAAACCGGCAATCTCCCCCCCCAGAACCGCCACATAGGTCTGCTCTAGATGGGCTGCTGTACGGGTCATGAATTCGGCAGGGGCCCGCAGACGGACCAGATCAACATCCACAATAGAGGCATGCGCGCTATGCCATCCCAAATGCCAAAGCTGCGCGATGACTGGAATATCGGCCTCTTGCGCGTTTCTGATCTGCATATCACTCTTGCCAGCCATTGCCCTGCCTCTCTCAAATGCTAATGTGCATTCATAACAATACCGAGCACCAAACCCAATGACCGCGCTTACCAAATATGATCGTCTCGAGGCCACAGGCCTCTGGCGGCCCGATCCCGAAGGGCAACGGCGTGAGGTCATCGTGTCGATCGGAAACGCGACCCTGATGGTCGCTGATATGAACGATCAGGCGATCACCCATTGGTCCTTGGCCGCTGTCGAGCGTGCAAACGCAGGCCAGCTTCCCGCCATTTTCCACCCCGACGGCGATACGGGCGAAACATTGGAACTCTCCGAAAACGAAAGCGAGATGATCGAAGCCATCGAACAGCTCCAAAAAGCAATCGCTAAAAAGCGTCCCCGCCCGGGGCGTCTGCGCTGGCTTAGCGCCACGCTTTCTGTCGGGACGGTTTTGGCGGTGATGTTGTTTTGGCTTCCTGGTGCCATGCGCGACAATACCCTGCGCGTTGTCCCCCAAGTGAAACGCGAAAGCCTTGGGGTTTCGCTGATCGACAGGATGCAACGGGTGACAGGCCCCATGTGCAACGATTCCGATGGGCTGCGCGCCTTGCGCCGCCTTGGTGCGCGCTTGGAAACCCCAAAGCTGGCCGTTGTACCGGGCCTTGGTCGCCCTGCCCTCCACCTTCCTGGTGGTGTGATTGTGCTTGATCGCTCGGTCTTTGAAGATTGGGAAGAACCAGATGTGGCCGCTGGATTTATTCTATCCGAACTCGCCCTACAGGTCGAACAGGACCCCCTTGGCCAATTGCTTGACGTGGTTGGCCCTTGGGAAAACTTCCGCCTCCTCACCACTGGCGAGATTTCGGAAACGGCCCTTGATGGTTATGCCGAATATCTAATGACCGCCAAAACAAGACGCCCCGACACGGCGAACCTGCTTGCCTTGTTTGAGGCCTCGGATGTGCGCTCAACCCCCTATGCAAAAGCCTATGACATCACGGGTGAGACTGTTCTGGACCTGATCGAGGGTGACCCAATGCAAGGGCGCGAAACCGATCCGCTGCTGCCCGATAGCACTTGGCTCAGGCTTCAAGGGCTATGCGGCGGGTGATCTTTGACACTTGCGCGACAGCGATCCTGTCACCGGTTCTCTTGGCCCAGGCCATATCGCTGCGCAAACGCGCCCTGCGCCTTCCCGAGGCCGCAGGCCCGCGCAGCGGCACAATCGGAGACGGTAGCCCCCTTCACCTGCTGATCGTCGGGGATAGCTCGGCCGCTGGTGTCGGCGCGACACATCAAGACGAAGCCTTGGCAGGGCAGCTTTCAAACGCGCTGGCCGCCGACCATAGCGTGCAATGGCACCTGATCGCCAGCACCGGCGCGACGACCTCTTCAACGCTAGAGCGGCTCAGAGCCGAAACCCTGCCCACGGCTGATGTGGTTCTGATTGTTCTGGGCGTCAACGATGTGACCCGTGGCGGCCCCAAATCCACGTGGCTGCGCAAACACGCATCCCTACGCGCCCTCCTGCGCGACCAGACAGGCGCCAAACACCTCTATATTTCGGAAATTCCGCCGCTTGGCGCCTTCCCCCTTTTGCCCAACCCATTGCGCTGGTTGCTGGGGCGCAGGGCCACCCGCTTTGACGCCGCCTTACGTGCCGCCCTGCACCGTGAGACGGACGTCAGCTATGTCGGCCTTCCCGATACGTTGGACGTTACCGATATGGCGCAAGACGGCTTTCACCCCGGTCCCGCTATCTATGAGGTCTGGGCAAAAGAAATGGCCCGCCAGATACGATCCGACGGGCCATCCAAATTCGTCTAGCTTTAGCTTTTAGCGCGCAAAAGCGTTATAGCCCGCACCGCGCAAACGGCTCACTGCGCGGCTCACGCCGTTTGAACCGTTGAATGGCCCCGCAATAACCAGACGCGTTGTCTGGCCGTCACGTGTATAGTGACCAACACGGACTGGCATGCCCATGCGCTGAACCTTTTTCGCCATGCGATGTGCCGCAGCGGTATCCGCAAAGGCACCAACCTGAACAAACCCACGGCCCGCGACTTCGGCTTTCATCTGCCCACGGCGCGCTGTTGCTTTCGGAGCCGTTTTTGGCGCTGAACGGGTCGAGTAAATCGGCTGGCGTGCAACCGTGGCAACCCGCGCCTGCGTCGGCTCTGGGTGGAAGATACGGCCCGTGTTGCGGATGATCCGTTTCAGCGTCTGACCATTGCGCTGAACGATGGTCACTTGCCCCAACTGTTCATTCTGCGCGGCGTAATCCGTGTAAGGATAAACCAGCGGCACCGAGGCCGTTACATCATGCCCGTTCGCCTGATTGATCAGGCGGCGCGGCACAGTGGATGTCCAGATCAGGTTCATCTGCTTGTGACCCGCCAAAGACTGCTCGGCGCGTTTCGGGTTCAGGCGGCCGTCCTGCCATACTTTGCGATAGCCGCGCGGCACTTTGACGTTTGTCGTGTTCGTGCGGTTCACGGCAACATGGCGTGGCACAATCCGGCGATGCTGGGATACGCGATAGGGCTGCTGCGCCGTCACGGCTGCATCTGTCGCCACCGGAGCAGAGGCCACAACCGCTGCACGGCGGATGCGCACAGGTTTCGCCGCACGTGGCGCAGGCGCAGAGGAAATCCGCTCCCCTACAATCGGAGCAGCCTGCGGGCCGCAACGCACTTCGAAATCACCCCGACGCAGATATTGGCGGCTGATGCTTGACGCACCAGCACAGGCTGCGGGGGAGTTGGACGTTGCAACATTGCGCACAACGCGCGTTGGCTGTGGCGTTGGCTGCACAACCTTTTCAACAATCGGCGCTGGCTGTTTTTTCGCAACCTGACGCACAACCTTTGGCTTGGGCTTTGGCTTTGGCGCAGCCTTGGCCACACGAACGGGCTTTGGCTTGGCAACGCGGGCGGGCTTTGGCTTGGCAACCGGTTTTGGCGCAGCTGCAACAGGTGCAGCAACCGGTGCAGGATTTGTGATCTTTGGTGCAGCGGCAGCTGTCTGTACGGGCTCAGCCTCGGTCACTTCGCCTGCAAATGTAGGCTTAAATCCGCAGATCCCAGTGCGCTTGCGCGTTACACGTGGCACCCATGACACTGTGCCGTCGATACCTGCGCGAATGAACACACAGCCTTTGCTATCAACGTATTGTTTTCCCTTGAAAGATGACGGTGGAAATTCCGCTGGCTCACTGCCCGGACGGGTCTGGGCCATCAGCGCTCCGGCACCTACGGTGCTGGACAAAAGAGCCACTGCGACAAGTTTAGTAAGTTTCATTGATGCCCCCACAAAATATAGAGACCAGAATG
Source organism: Sulfitobacter donghicola DSW-25 = KCTC 12864 = JCM 14565 (assembly GCF_000622405.1). Classification (NCBI taxonomy): domain Bacteria; kingdom Pseudomonadati; phylum Pseudomonadota; class Alphaproteobacteria; order Rhodobacterales; family Roseobacteraceae; genus Sulfitobacter; species Sulfitobacter donghicola. Next base: position 2,161,998 of record NZ_JASF01000005.1, on the reverse strand, counting down.
CCAAAGCCCCGCCCCCGAGTAAAGCGGATGCGGCAACAATTGCCCTATTTTTGCCACATTATCTTTGATTCAGACGCAAAGACAGGCGGGAAAATTTGAGCGAATCGGCAAAACAGAGGTAAAGGCCCTCAATCTCTGCCGATTCCGAATCTCTATGGCTTACTTTGTGCCGAACATGCGGTCGCCCGCATCGCCTAATCCTGGCACGATATACCCCAGCTCATTCAGCTTTTCATCCACCGAAGCGGTGATGATCGGCACATCAGGATGCGCCTCTTTCATCCGCGCAATACCTTCAGGTGCGGCCAGCAGACAAAGAAAACGAATGTTCGTCGCGCCAGATTTCTTAAGCAGGTCAATCGCCGCAACCGAAGAGTTGCCTGTGGCCAGCATCGGATCAACAGCGATAACCAAACGATCCTCCATGCTCTCAGGTACTTTGAAATAGTACTGAACCGGTTGCAGGGTTTCTTCGTCGCGGTAAAGCCCCACAAAACCAACACGCGCCGAGGGGATCAGCTCCAAAACCCCATCCAACAATCCGTTGCCAGCACGCAGGATACTGATCAGCGCCAGCTTTTTACCATCCAGCGTTGGCGCATCCATGCTTTGCATGGGTGTTTCAATCTGTTTGGTGGTCATCGCCAGATTGCGCGTGACCTCATAGGCAAGCAGCTGGCTGATCTCGCGCAGCAGCTGGCGAAACACAGCCGTCGGCGTGTCGCGGTCGCGCATAATGGTCAGTTTGTGCTGCACCAGCGGGTGATCCACCACGGTGAGATGTTGATCGCTCATGTCATGCTCCTAGATTGCTTGGGCAACATCTACGCCCAGATGCCCCGCAACAAAAGCCGCAACATCAGCAAAACCGATTTCACCCAAACTTCCCACGCCCGCACCTGCAACTAAAACAGGCACTTGTTCGCGCGTGTGATCGGTGCCAACCCACGTTGGATCATTCCCGTGATCCGCCGTTAGCACCATGATATCACCGTCTTTTAGCTGGTCGATCAGCACGCCGATCTCGCGGTCAAACCACTCCAGAGCACGCGCATAGCCCGATACATCCCTGCGGTGACCATAAAGGCTGTCGAACTCGACAAAATTGGCAAAGGTCAGGCTGCCTTCTGGCGCGTCCCGCACCAGATCGCCCAAATGCCCCATCAGTTGCGCATCCGTGCCTTTGCGCACCTCGTCAAAGCCCTGCATTGAGAAGATATCGCCGATTTTCCCTACCGCAAACGTGGCGTGACCCGCATCCTGCACCCAATTGCTCAGCACAGGTTTGGGCGGCATGATCGCATAATCGCGCCGTCTTGGCGTGCGCTCAAAACCCGTCTCCGCATCGCCCACAAACGGGCGTGCGATCACGCGGCCCACCCGCATATCATGCAGCATCGGCGCGATGTCTTGGCAAAGCTTCAACAGGCGCTCCAGACCAAAGGTTTCTTCATGGGCGGCAATCTGAAAAACACTGTCAGCCGAGGTATAACAAATCGGCTTGCCCGTGCGCATATGCTCAGCACCCAGACGTTCGATAATCGCTGTGCCGGGCGCGTGGCAATTGCCCAAAATCCCGTCCGTTCCAGCGGCCGCACTCACCTGCGCGATCAAATCCGCTCCGAACGAGTCCTCGGTCTGTGTGAAATAGTGCCAGTCCCACGGGACGGGCAGCCCCGCCAATTCCCAATGCCCCGATGGGGTATCCTTGCCACGTGAAACTTCCCGCGCAGCACCCCATGTGCCTTGCAAGGGCGCACTCAATGAGGGCACATCCAGACCGCTCGCCGCTTTGATCGCAGCGCCCAGCCCCAGTGACGCCAGCGTTGGTAGCGCAAGAGGGCCCGCGCGCCCCTCTTCGGCCTTTCCAACCGCGCAAGCCTGCCCGATATGCCCCAGCGTATTCGCGCCCGTGTCAGGCACCTCACCGTTAAAGAACTCTGCCGCGTCGGGCGCGCCCCCAATGCCAACGGAATCCATCACAACCAAAAATGCGCGCGCCATCAGGTCACCTGCTCGGCGATCAAATCGGGCAGATTTGGCGCTCCGCGCCCCAAGGATATGGCCCCACGCACTGCGGCTTCGGCCTGATCCGCCTGCGCAGGGCGCGCAGCATGAACCACAGCCAAGGGCTGACCTTTTTCAACCTTCACACCCAGACGCACCACGTCCGATAGACCAACCGCAGGATCAACAGGATCACTTTCCACCATACGGCCACCGCCCAGCGCCACAACGGCAAGGCCCAGCGCCTCGGCATCAATCGCCTGCACATAGCCGCTGGTTTGCGCGGTGACTTCGCGCATCACAGTCGCCTCGGGCAGGAACCGCCGCCAGTTTTCGACAAATTGCACAGGCCCGCCAACAGCGGCAATCATCGCGCCGAAACGCTCGGCTGCGCGGCCATCCGCAATGGCTGCCACGATCTGCGCCGCACCAGCATCTGCATCCTTTGCCAACCCCGCTTGGGCCAGCAACACTCCGCCCAGCGCGCCACAAATCTCGACCATCGGGCCAGCCTCGATCCCGTGCAACACCTTCATCACCTCGGCAACTTCCAAAGCGTTGCCAAGGCTGGGCACCAAGGGCTGGCTCATATCCGTGATGATCGCGCGTGTCGGGCATCCCGCCGCATTCGCCGTACCGACCAAGGCCTGCGCCAACTCGCGCGCGGCTGCGATATCCTTCATAAACGCGCCAGAGCCGACTTTGACATCCAACACCAATCCATCCAGCCCCGCCGCCAGCTTTTTGCTAAGGATCGAGGCGGTGATCAGGTCCAGACTATCCACGGTCGAGGTCACATCCCGCACCGCATACAGCCGCTTGTCCGCAGGGGCGATATCCCCCGTTGCGCCGACAATGGCACAGCCCACCTGCCCGACAACATCGCGCAACCGCGCCTCATCCAGCATCACATTCACACCAGGAATGGCTTCCAGCTTGTCCAGCGTCCCGCCTGTATGGCCCAAACCCCGCCCCGAAATCATCGGAACATAAACACCACAAGCCGCCAAAGCCGGCGCCAGAACAAGGCTCACGCAGTCGCCAACGCCCCCTGTTGAGTGCTTGTCCAAAACAGGTTTATCCAAATCCCACTGCAACATTTGCCCCGATGCACACATCGCCCGTGTCAGCGCCACGCGCCCCGCCTGATCCAGCCCATTGCGGCACACCCCCATCGCAAAGGCGCCCGCCTGCGCATCGCTCAGCGTTTGATCCGCCAGCGCACCGGCAACCCATGTCAGCTCATCCACACTCAAAGCCTGATCGTGACGCAGCTTTGCCAAAATATCCCGAGCGCTCATTCAGCCCCCCAAGAATGACGGGTCAAATGCACCCGGCAACAGATCGGCAATGCGCATCTTTTGCTCAACGCCATCCACCGTTGCCATCGTCACCACAACATCCTGCGCGCCAAACTCGGCCAGCTTTTGGCGGCACCCGCCACAGGGGGTCACGGGCAATGGTGATCCCGCAACCACATAAGCCTCCAGAACCTCTGTTTCTCCGGCGGCAACCATAGCGGCAATCGCCCCCGCCTCGGCGCACGTCCCTTCGGGATACGCAACATTTTCCACATTACACCCACGATAGACCTCACCAGAGGCGGCCCGAACGGCGGCACCTACCTTAAACCCCGAATAGGGCGCATGGGCGTTCTCCCGAACCGCCATGGCTACTTCCCGCAAATCTGTCACGCGTCACTCCTGTTGCTTGGCCTTTCATTCTAGCTGTAGTTGCGACAAGATGCGAAGGGTTTTAACAAGTTGATTTCCCCCATCTAACAATATCATAACGTATCTTTGATAATTTGCCGCTAGCCATTCATTTAAGATAGTTTAATACTAAACTAATTGCAGCAACGAGGTCCAAACCGTGTCAGATAATGTCAACAACCGGCAAGCAGCCCTTGATTATCACGCCTTTCCAAAACCAGGAAAGCTGGAGGTTCGCGCGACCAAACCACTGGCCAACGGCCGCGACCTTTCTCGCGCCTATAGCCCCGGCGTGGCAGAAGCCTGTATCGAAATCAAAAAAGACCCCGCAACCGCCGCCCTTTATACCTCGCGGGCGAATCTGGTCGCGGTTGTCACCAATGGCACGGCGGTGCTTGGGCTTGGCAATATCGGGGCGCTGGCCTCCAAACCGGTGATGGAGGGCAAGGCCGTCCTCTTTAAGAAATTCGCCAACATTGACTGCTTTGACATCGAAGTAGACCAGCCCGACCCAGAAAAACTGGCCGATATCGTCTGCGCGCTTGAACCCTCCTTTGGGGCGATCAACCTCGAAGACATCAAAGCCCCCGATTGCTTTACGGTTGAGCGTATCTGCAACGAGCGGATGAACATCCCCGTCTTCCACGACGACCAGCACGGCACCGCCATCGTTGTCGGAGCCGCCGCCACCAACGCCCTGCACGTTGCTGGCAAAAAATTCGAAGACATCAAAATCGTCTCAACAGGGGGCGGTGCGGCAGGGATTGCGTGCCTCAACATGTTGCTGAAACTGGGTGTGAAACGCGAAAACGTTTGGCTGTGTGATGTGCATGGGCTGGTCTATGAAGGCCGCACCGAGGATATGAACCCGATCAAATCCGAATATGCCCAGAAAACCGACCTGCGCACGCTAGAAGACGTGATCCCTGACGCGGATATGTTCCTTGGCCTATCTGGCCCGAATGTATTGTCGCCCGAATTGGTCGCCAAAATGTCTTCGGCTCCGATCATCTTTGCCCTCGCCAACCCGACACCGGAAATCATGCCCGATGCCGCGCGCGCCGTTTCACCTGACGCGATCATCGCGACAGGCCGCTCGGATTTCCCGAACCAAGTGAACAACGTCCTCTGCTTTCCCTTCATCTTCCGCGGCGCGCTGGATGTTGGCGCGACCACCATCAACGATGAGATGAAGATCGCCTGCATTGAAGGCATCGCCGCGCTGGCCCGCGAAACCACCTCGGCCGAGGCCGCCGCCGCCTATCAGGGCGAACAGTTGACCTTTGGCGCCGATTACCTGATCCCCAAACCCTTTGATCCGCGCCTTGTGGGCATTGTTTCATCGGCTGTGGCAAAGGCGGCGATGGAAACCGGTGTGGCCACCCGCCCGATTGAAGATATGGAGGCCTATAAGGCCGGCCTTGATCACTCGGTCTTTAAATCCGCCCTGCTCATGCGGCCCGTCTTTCAGGCCGCCCGTTCCACCCCGCGCCGCATTGTCTTTGCCGAAGGTGAAGACGAACGCGTGCTGCGCGCAGCCCAAGCGATCCTAGAAGAAACATCAGAACGCCCGATCCTGATTGGCCGCCCAGAAGTCATTGAAAAACGGATGGAAAAGGCGGGGCTAACCCTACGCCTCGGTCAGGACTTTGATCTGGTGAACCCCGAAAATGATCCCCGCTATCGCGATTATTGGGAAACCTATCACAGCCTGCTGGCCCGCCGTGGTGTTTCACCCGATATTGCCCGCGCTATTATGCGCACCAACACCACAGCCATTGGCGCGGTCATGGTGCACCGGAACGAAGCAGACAGCCTGATTTGTGGGACCTTTGGCGAAACCCGCTGGCACCTGAACTATATCGATCAGGTCCTAGGCCGCGATGGCCACCGCGCCCATGGTTCGCTGTCGATGATGATCCTCGAAGACGGGCCCCTGTTCATCGCCGACACCCAAGTGCACAAACACCCTACCCCCGAACAGCTGGCCGAAATCGCCATCGGGGCTGCGCGCCATGTGCGCCGTTTTGGCCTGACGCCCAACGTCGCCCTGTGCTCCCAGTCGCAATTCGGCAATCAAGGCGCCAACACTGGCAGCCGCCTGCGCCGCGCGATCGAAATCCTCGATGAGGGCAACCATGATTTCACCTATGAAGGCGAAATGAACATCGACACCGCCCTAGACCCCGATCTGCGCAAACGCCTGTTCCCCGGCAACCGGATGGAAGGCCCTGCAAATGTGCTGGTCTTTGCCCATGCCGATGCGGCCTCTGGCGTGCGTAACATCCTGAAAATGAAAGGGGGCGGCCTAGAGGTTGGGCCGATCCTGATGGGCATGGGCAACCGCGCGCATGTGGTCTCGCCCTCTATCACCGCGCGCGGGCTGCTGAACATGGCCGCCATCGCAGGAACACCCGTCGCCGAATACGGCTAAAAGCAAAACAAAAAGGCCGCGACAGTTTCCTGCGCGGCCTTTGAAATCAAATGTTGCCCTCTTCAGAGGTCCTGAATACGGCCCGTCAAAGCACGGTTCAGATAAGAGCTTTTTGGCGTGTGAATTGTAATCAGATCGCCTTGGATCGCGACAGGGCTACAGTTTGCGTTCTTCTCACGCTTGTAAATCTTCTTTCCCTCACGGCGGCGGCGTTCTTCGTAGAACTTGCGGTTCGGGTCGTCCAGACACAGCATATTGCCGCGCACTTCCCAGTTGCTCAGGGTGACACGGCGGTATTTGCCATTGTTTTCCCATGTGGAAACGCCTGTCGGCAGCATTTTCACAACAAATTTTGTTGCAGCGCCTTTACGCGGTTTGGTTTCGCTCACAACACGTAAATGCAGCTTTGTATTCGTCAATCGGTTCGTCAGCGCATCCCCAGCCAGAACATCTTCGGGATAAACCGTCTGCGCACAGGCGCTCAGCATCAGGCCAACAGCTGCCAAAGCAGCAAAAGTCTTTTTCATTTAATTCCCCCCAAGGAAAAATAGAATCTCACCTCTTCAAAATGAGGTGTCGCGCAAAAAATGAACTGTTACCAAAGTGTTATCAAGCCCGATTCTCTCGGATTTGGCGAATTTTCAATGTAAAAATATTTACACCCCCTTCCCCTGCGACACGCAAACCTCTTGCCCCTCCTCCCCCTCTGCGCCAACAAGATATCCAACCACGAGGGAGGAAAATGTCATGGGATATGCAGAGGTCTATAACGCCGCAAAAACTGATCCAGAAGGTTTCTGGCTGGAACAATCACAAGCAATCGATTGGGTCGAAGCGCCCAACAAGGCACTGTTTGATAAAGGCGACAACCTATATGAATGGTTCGCCGACGCCAAAGTAAACAGCTGCTACAACGCCGTTGATCGCCACGTTGAAAATGGCCGCGCCGATCAGGTCGCCGTGATCTATGATAGCCCCATCACTGGCGCCAAAGAGAAAATCACCTTTGCTGATCTGCAAACCCGCGTTGCTGGCCTTGCTGGCGCGCTGGTGGCCCAAGGCGTCACCAAAGGCGACCGCGTCATCATTTATATGCCCATGGTCCCCCAAGCGATCGAGGCGATGCTGGCCTGTGCGCGTATCGGCGCGGTCCACTCGGTTGTGTTTGGCGGCTTTGCGGCGCATGAACTGGCCGTACGCATTGACGATTGCGAACCAAAGGCGATCATCGCGGCGTCTTGTGGTCTCGAACCAAACCGCACGGTCCACTATAAACCGCTGCTCGACGATGCGATTGAACAATCCAAGCATAAACCAGACACCTGCATCATCCTGCAACGCGAACAGGAAATCTGTGACCTGATCGAAGGCCGCGATCTGGAATGGAACGCCGCCATCGCGCTTGGCACCCCAGCCGATTGCATTCCGGTTGAGGGTAACCACCCCGCCTATATCCTCTATACGTCAGGCACCACAGGCGCGCCAAAGGGTGTGGTGCGCCATACCGCTGGCCACCTTGTTGCGCTGAACTGGACCATGAAAAACGTCTATCAATGTGATCCGGGTGATGTGTTCTGGGCGGCCTCCGATGTGGGTTGGGTCGTTGGCCACAGCTATATCGCTTACGGCCCGCTGATCCACGGCAACACCACCGTGGTGTTTGAGGGCAAACCCGTCGGCACCCCCGATGCAGGCACCTTCTGGCGCGTGATCGAAGAGCACAACGTGCGCAGCTTTTTCACCGCCCCCACCGCCATCCGCGCCGTGAAACGCGAAGACCCTAAAGGCCTTGAGATCAAAAAATACGACATCTCAGGCCTGCGCGCCCTCTACCTCGCGGGTGAGCGCGCCGATCCAGACACCATCGTCTGGGCCCAAGAAAGCCTTGGCGTGCCAGTGTATGACCACTGGTGGCAGACCGAAACGGGCTATTGCATCGCAGGCAACCCTGCGGGGCTAGAGGCGCTTCCGGTGAAAATCGGCTCTCCCACCGTGCCAATGCCAGGGTATGATGTGCAAATCCTCGACGATGCTGGCCACCCCCTTCCTGCGGGTGAGCTGGGCGCGATTGTGATCAAACTGCCCCTGCCCCCTGGTACGCTGCCAACCCTGTGGAACGCCGAAGACCGCTTTCAGAAAAGCTATCTGCACGCCTTCCCCGGTTTCTATGAAACGGGCGATGCGGGCATGATTGACGAAGATGGCTACCTCTACATCATGGCGCGCACCGATGACGTGATCAACGTCGCAGGCCACCGCCTGTCCACAGGCGCCATGGAAGAAGTCCTCGCCAGCCACCCAGATGTGGCCGAATGCGCCGTCATCGGCGTGGCAGATGCCCTCAAAGGTCAGGCGCCTATGGGCTTTGTCTGCCTCAACAGCGGCGTGAACCGCCCGCATGAGGAAGTCACGAAGGAATGTGTGAAACTCATCCGCGATCAGATCGGCCCCGTCGCCGCGTTCAAACTGGCGCTGGTGGTGGATCGCCTGCCCAAAACCCGCTCAGGCAAAATCCTGCGCGCCACAATGGTGAAAATAGCCGATAGCGAAGCTTTCAAAATGCCCGCCACCATCGACGATCCCGCAATTCTGGACGAGATCAAAGAGGCGCTGCAAGCCATCGGCTTTGCCAAAGACTAAGCCTCCACCCCAAAAACCCGAGCATAGCGGCCAACCTCACCGCTATGCTCAAATGCCCGCCACGCGGACGATGTGTGAATTCGCGGCGGCGACCCAACAGCAGCTTTCCAACAACGGCGTTTTAGGTGTGTATGTGCACAGGTTCCACTAAGTTTGGTGGAAGTCGGCATCGCAAATTCGGGGTTCATGCCGAGTAATTTTGGGCTATAGTTTTGTCATTCAGTTCAGAGAGTTTTATGACAGAGTTTGACATCTACTGCCTTAACAAGTCACCCGAAGATCGGCAGAGTCTTTCGCCCATACGAGATTTGATCTTGTCTACTTCACCAGAACTCGGTGAATTCAGGGCCCACTTCTACTTGGTTTATCACATCGGGTCAGTCGTTGTCGTAAAGCTGCATCTTAATGCTAAACAGCAGCCACAGCTCACCTTTTTGAATGGCTCCGATCTTATCGATAAGAAAAAGCTGCTCAAGGGAAAGAGCTTGTCTCGTAAGGTATCCATTTCCAGCCCTGCGTATTTTGAAAAGAACAAAGACTTCATCCGCGATCTTGTCGAAGAATCATTAGAAATCATGACCTCTCGGTGGGACGGCGTGACGCAAATCGCCGAACGCGATAAACTTCGGCCAGACCAACCTAGCCCTTAGTCAGTCACTGAGGGTCGCGAGGGAAGTTGACCTGTGCCCCAAGTCTCCTCCAGCTTGGCGCGGAGTCCTTGGGGTTAAATCTTTGGCCTTAGGCAGCCATTTTGTCCATTGTCTTTCTCTGCAAAAATTCCATGGGCGTCAGGTTGCCCAAAGCTGAATGTGGTCTGCGCCAGTTATAGTCTTCTTGCCATTCCTCCAGCGTTTGTCGGGCTTCGCGCAATGTGCCGAAGAGCGTTTCATTGAGGCATTCATCCCGCAGCTTACCGTTGAAGCTTTCGACGAAGCCGTTTTGCTGGGGCTTTCCAGGCGCGATGTAATGCCAATCAATGCCTGTATCCTGAACCCATTTGAGGATCGCCATGCTGGTGAACTCGGTGCCGTTGTCCGACACAATTGTCTTCGGCATACCGCGTTCAGCGATGATCTTACCCAGCTCACGCACGACACGATGTCCTGAAAGAGACGTGTCCGCGACCAACACTAGGTTCTCCCGACTGTAATCATCCACGACGGCAAGAATGCGGAAGCGACGTCCGTCTGTCAGCGCGTCTGATACGAAATCCAAGCTCCAGCGTTGGTTCGGACCGTCGGGCAGTACCATCGGTTTCCTTGTGCCCAAAGCGCGCTTTCTGCCGCCTCTGCGGCGCACCTGCAGCTTCTCTTCGCGGTAGATGCGCCTGACCTTTTTGTGGTTCACCTCGAAACCCTCCCGCGCGATCATCACATGGACACGGCGGCACCCAAACCGTCGACGTTCTCTCGAAACGCGTTTGATAGCGTCTCTTAGTTCAGCATCATCGCTGCGTCGCGATAGGTACCGAACCGATGACCGATCAACTTGCAGAACATCACACGCCCGCCGCTGGCTGACCTGATGTTGTTCCATCAGGTGCGCCACAGCTTTCCGCTTCAAGGCAGGCGTCACCACTTTTTTGAATTGATATCTCGCAGCATGGCGTTGTCCAGCATCTGCTCCGCTAGCAGCTTCTTCAGCTTGCCATTCTCATCCTCAAGTGCCCGCAAACGCTTCGCATCAGACGGTTCCATGCCGCCATACTTTGATTTGTATTTGTAAAACGTCGCTGAGCTGATCCCATGCCGCCGACATACATCAGCGGTCTTCTCGCCAGCTTCCTGTTCCTTGATCATCGCAATGATCTGTTCATCCGTAAATCGTGCCTTCATTTGTCCGTCCTTTTGTTGGGCGGACTCTACACAAATTTGGAGGAGTTTTAGGGGCTCAGGTCAAAGTGTGTGCCGCACGTCCTCGTTTTAGAAGGATCCCAAATCAAGCTGCTTTATAGCGTCAAAAACCGGCTCAAAACCCTTGTGGTTGTTAACGGTTTTGGGCTTCCCTTGGGTAGCAGAAATTTGTCCACAAAAGAGCGCAGCTCTGTTCCGAGTTCAAACCAGCCCTCAGCGGCAGCTCCACCACAACAACCTACTACCGCTGCCCTTAGCTAAACTGCTCCGAGATCAGCCGCTCTTCCAATCCATGCCCGGGATCAAACAAAATCCGGTGCGAAATGCTTGGTTCGGATCGGATTTCAACGCTGACAACATCGCGATAGCTGGTGCCGTCCGCGTCCGCCATAACGGGGCGCTTTTCTGGCTCAAGCACATCAAAACGCACTACCGCCGTTTTTGGCAATAGCGCCCCCCGCCAACGGCGCGGGCGAAAGGCCGCCACCGCCGTCAGGGCCAAAACATCCGCACCGATCGGCAGGATCGGGCCATGGGCTGAATAATTATAGGCGGTTGATCCCGCAGGCGTGGCCACCAGCGCCCCATCGCAGACCAGCTCCTGCATGCGCAGGCGTTCATCCACCGTGACTTGCAACTTGGCCGCTTGCGGCCCCTGCCGCAGCAGCGCAACTTCGTTGAGCGCCAGCCCCTCCGAAACAGTGCCATCCACATGGGTGGCTTTCATCGACAAAGGGTTAATAACCTCTTCTTCCGCCGCATCCAGCCGCTTGCGCAGATTGCTTTCGGCGTATTCGTTCATCAAAAACCCGATGGTGCCACGGTTCATCCCGTAAACAGGCGCGGGCAACTTTTGGGTGGCGTGCAGCGTTTGCAGCATGAAACCATCCCCGCCCAGCGCCACAATCACATCCGCCTCTTCGGGCAAAACATCACCGTAACGGCCAATCAACGCCGCGCGCGCTGTCTGTGCCACCGGTGTCCGGCTCGCCAAAAAGGATAGTTTCTGAGGCATCATGTTTCCGATCTGCGCCGCTTTCCACTCTAACACCCACAATAGGCCCATGTGCGCCAGCGATGCAGCCCTAAATCGCCTAATCCATGAAAAAGATAGCTGCACAACCGAATTGGCGCATCTATCTCACGCTCAGTCGCTTTCGCATCTTCACCTTCTCTCGGGTTTCCGATACGAAACACGAAACCGCAGCACTTGTCCAAGGACCTAAAATGTCAGATTTCTTCACCCGCAAGCTCGCCGATTCCGATCCAGCCATCGCAGAAGCCATCGGCCTTGAACTGGGCCGCCAGCGCGACGAGATCGAATTGATCGCCTCCGAAAACATCGTCTCAACCGCCGTCATGGAAGCCCAAGGCAGCGTGATGACCAACAAATACGCCGAAGGCTACCCGGGCCGTCGCTACTATGGCGGTTGCCAATTCGTCGACATCGCCGAGAACCTCGCGATTGAACGCGCCTGCGAACTGTTTGATTGCGGCTTTGCCAACGTCCAGCCGAACTCTGGTTCACAAGCCAACCAAGGTGTGTTTCAGGCGCTGCTCCAGCCCGGTGACACCATCCTCGGCATGTCACTGGACGCAGGCGGCCACCTGACACATGGTGCCAAGCCAAACCAATCAGGCAAATGGTTCAACGCCATCCAATACGGCGTACGCAAGGAAGACAACCTGCTCGACTACGATCAGGTTCAGGCCCTCGCAACCGAGCACCAGCCGAAAATGATCATCGCAGGCGGCTCCGCCATTCCGCGCCAGATCGACTTTGCCCGCATGCGCGAAATCGCTGACAGCGTTGGCGCCTATCTGCACGTCGACATGGCCCACTTTGCGGGTCTGGTGGCGGCGGGTGAGCACCCCTCCCCCTTCCCACATGCCCATGTTGCGACAACAACCACCCATAAAACCCTGCGCGGCCCACGCGGCGGCATGATCCTCACCAATGACGAGGCACTGGCGAAAAAGCTGAACTCGGCCATCTTCCCAGGCATCCAAGGCGGCCCGCTGATGCATGTCATCGCAGGCAAGGCCGTGGCCTTTGGCGAGGCACTGCAGCCAGAGTTCAAAACCTACATCAAACAGGTTATCGTCAACGCACAGGCGCTATCCGATCAGCTGATCAAAGGTGGTCTGGACACAGTAACGCATGGCACAGACACCCACGTCGTGCTGGTGGATCTGCGCCCCAAAGGCGTGACAGGCAACATCGTGGACAAGGCATTGGGCCGCGCCCACATCACCTGCAACAAAAACGGCGTGCCGTTTGACCCTGAAAAGCCAACCGTAACCTCCGGCATCCGCCTCGGCTCGCCCGCAGGGACCACACGCGGCTTTGGCGAGGCCGAGTTCCGCCAGATCGCCGATTGGATCATCGAGGTCGTCGACGGCCTTGCTGCCAACGGTGAAGAAGGCAACGCAGCCGTTGAAGCCAAGGTAAAAGGCGAAGTAGAGGCCCTGTGCGCCCGCTTCCCAATGTACCCCAACCTGTAAAAACACCGCGCGCCCCGACATCGGGGCGCGCAATTCGTTACAAACGATTTTGTTTTGCCCCCCCATGCGGGCAACTGCACGCCCCCCCCCAATGCCCCACGCCCAACAATGACCGCCGCGGCCAAGCGTTTGCGGACCCAGCCCCATTTTGACTAAGCGCCCTAATTAATATTTGGGATCATACTATTTACAGCATTCGCCCCCCTGCTACGGTACCCTTGGAATTCCTTAGGAGTGAGGCCCATGCCAACGTTCATCCAAACAATCCCCGAAACCGTCAAAGGCGCAAGCGCCTACAATGGAGATGGATTGTTTACCCGCGTGAAGCGTACAAAGGGTGAAATACTGTGCCATCTCGACGGCCAAATCATTGACCACAAAGAGGATTTTGACCTTCTGTCAACGCAGGAATGGAATGCGTTAGATGACACCCTGATCCTTTTGCGCGACCAACCGACAAGCTATTACTTGATCAACCACAGCAAAACGCCAAACCTCACCATCGACCCCAAGACCTATGCACTGGTTGCCAAAAACGATATCCCAGCAGGAGATGAGCTCTTGCTCGATTATCTCGAAAACGGGTTCCCCCAGAAATACCTCATGTCAGATCGGTGCGCTTACCTCAGATGAAATTTGTATTTATTACCGCTATTCGAATAGCGCCAAAACACTGGATATCTTGGCGGCAACATCTCTCTACGTTGTTTGCACAAAACGTGGCCCTTGAGGGCTTCACTTGTCATAACGGCAAACGATCCGAAGTTTTGGTTCAGGACTCCCAAGAAACCAGCCTTGCCGAGACCTCTACAGGGGCCATGCTCGCGGCCTTAAAAGCCCAAGATCTCTTTGCAAAAGAACTCCCCGCATTAGGGGACCACCCAAATGACAGATCCACGCTCGTTGTGCTGCAAACAGGTGAGGTGTGCCGCGTGGATTTCGTTGAGATGGACCACGAGAAAACCCAAGACCAACATGCCGATATACTCGCAATTATCCGTAAGGAATTGCCCGAGATTGCAAAACACCTAAGCCATGTTAAGCCGAAAAATCTCGACCTTGATAAACTCGTGCTTGTGGAAAACACGGCGATCCATACTCTCATGTGTTTCGATCAAACCGACAGCCGCCAACAGGCCCGCGTTTCCGAATTTTTGGGGCTGGAAGGGTTGCAGCTGCGCGAAAGCGACCCTGAAAACAGGCCCTTCGCCCCCGGATGGAGCTATTCCTCCTTGGCGCGAACCGATTTGCTCAGCATCACCCGCTTTGCCGCTGTGGTGATGCGTCTCCAAGGTGTTTGGTACCAGCAACGCGGGCAAAGGGATTTTTGCATTGAACAAACAAGTCTGCTGGCAAAACACCAAACAATCGAGAGCGATATCACCTCAAGCCACGAAGTAGTGCGCAGGCTTTTTGATGTCACCGTTTGGGGGCATGAACTGCGCGATTTTTCGGCCAACCTCAAACCATGGCTAAAAGTAGCGTTTGACGATCTTTATCAGTTTTGGGACATGGCCGAAGAAAGCGACTATGTCGAAAAAACCCTTCGGTATTCACACGAACTTTTGGCGTCAGGCTATCAGTCACGGATCTTGATTCAGGAGCGGCAACAATCGAGGCTGCTGTTTATCGTCGCCGCCGTCGGGCTTTTGGGTATTTTTGGCAGCTTGATGAGCATTTGGACAGCTCTGGAATGGGGAACCATCGTCAGCAATGGATATTGGGCTACGGATAGCGGAAATATCATTCTCTTTTCGCTGATAGCTGCAAATGTCGTCATCCTCGCAGCGGTGCTATACCGCTTTGTGACGACCCAATTCAAATAATCCATGACCTCGCTATAGGTCGCCACCCCAAACGCTAACGGCTTCAAGCCCCAAGTACCCTAGGGAAACGCATCATGATCATTCACCCCGCTGGCTCACGCCCCTCAGGCAAAGGCCCATCTGAATATTTCACCGGAACCGTGCGGATGGACCCGCTGATCAGCACGCCTGCCCCCGCCCGCCTGCGCGGCGTGACCGTAACGTTCGAAGCTGGCGCGCGCACCGCGTGGCACACCCACCCGCTAGGCCAAACGATCATCGTCACCGCAGGCATCGGGTTGGCCCAGCGCAAAGGCGGCCCCATCGAGGTTATCCGCCAAGGCGACACCATCTATTTCGAACCGGATGAAAAACACTGGCACGGCGCCGCGCCAGATGTCGCCATGACCCATATCGCGCTGCAAGAAGAGCTGGACGGCATTTCCGTTACATGGATGGAACACGTCACCGACGCAGAATATTCGGCCTAGACGTAACCGCGCCACCACAGCCAAACAACGAACAAAACGATAACCAGCAACAGGTTCGCAACAATGGCGCCTGTCAGGCTTAGGATGCGGGATTTGCGCTGCTCGGCGACATCGATGGCTTCCAGATGGGCGCGCATTTTGTCATAGGCCTGATCCACCTGCGCGGCATCCACCTGACGGGCTGTTTTCGGGTTATGCGCCAGCATCTCGGCCCGCATTAACTCGGCCCCGCTTTTGCGTACCGATTTCGGCAGCCGCCGCCCCGCTCGGCGCAAAGACTGGCGCAGATCGCGCCCCCGCACATCCAGCTTTTGCTGCATTAAACCGCGCAGCTTGCGCGACTTGGCCGCCATATCTTTATCGGTGATCATAAGGGATGTTTAAGGTGCTGGCCTTGGCGCTGCAATGGCGCTAGGCCTGTCTTATGCTTAGTTACACCGAATTTGGCGAAAGCCACACAAACACGCCCCCCCTTGTCATTGCCCACGGCCTGTTCGGCTCTGGCCGCAACTGGGGCGTGATCGCCAAACGCCTATCCGACACCCGCCGCGTGATCACCCCCGATATGCGCAACCACGGCCAAAGCCCGCGCAAAGACACGCAAACCTATCCCGATATGGCCCAAGACCTCGCCGAGCTAATCCAGCACATCGGCGGCCCTGTTGACTTGTTAGGCCACTCCATGGGCGGCAAAGCATCCATGGTCATGGCCCTGCAACACCCTCAGCTGTTGCGCCGCCTGATCGTCGCCGATATCGCGCCCGTGCCCTATGCGCACACCCAATCCCACCAGATCGACGCGATGAAAGCCGTTGATCTGAACGCCGTCACCCGCCGCTCCGAAGCAGCAGAGCAGCTGGGCCAACAAGGCGTCGAACCCGCCCTGCAAAGCTTTTTCACGCAGTCGCTGGACGTTGCTGGGAAACAGTGGCGGCTGAACCTCGATGTCTTGGATGCCCAAATGCCCCATATCATCGGCTTTCCCGAGGTCTCAGGGACCTTCGAAAACCCCACGCTGTTCCTCACAGGCGCCGATAGCGACTATGTCACGCCGCAGGATCGCCCGCGGATCAAATCCCTGTTCCCAGCAGCCAAATTCGCCAAAATCCCGCAATCAGGCCACTGGCTGCACGCCGACCGCCCCCGCGAATTCGAAGCCGCCGTGCGCACCTACCTCGACAGCTAACTAGCCGCCCAGCTGCGGCCGCATTGCCTGATAAACAACCGCCGCAGCCACATTGGCAAGGTTGAGCGAGCGCACCCGCTTGTCCAACATCGGCAGGTTAAAGACACGGTCCTCCATGCCCTCCAACACCTCAGGGGGCAGGCCCGCAGATTCGCAGCCAAAGACCAGATAAGCATCGCGCGGATACTCGGGCTCATAAAACGTCTGCGCGCCGTCTTCTTCATAGAAATGCAGCTGGCCGCGCTCGGGCTGACGGTCCTCCAGAAAATGCGCCCAACTGTCATATTCAGACAAGTTCACATGCTTCCAATAATCCGTCCCCGCACGGCGCACCGATTTTTCATCCAATGAAAACCCGTAAGGCTTGATCAAAATCAGCTCAAGGTCCAGCGCCACACAGGTCCGCCCAATTGCGCCCGTGTTATAAGGGATCTCAGGCGTCACAAGCACCATTTTCATCTTCGGTTCAGACATCACAACAACCCGCTCTCTTAAAGGCAAAGGCAAGACCACCTCAGCAATCCCTGCCCTCCTACCCCGCCTCAAGGGGCACAAACAACGCCAACCTGCCATTTTACCCAAGCCGATGCCAAAACCAGACATGGGGCGCGATCGGCATAGATGTCTGCTATGCGCCAAAGTTGCCGTTGATCGTAACGGACTGAATGGCTGCTATGAGCAGAGAGCAAAGCCACCAATTTCATTGACGTTTTCCTTGAGCCGTTCTTCGAGGTCCTGGAAACCATCAGTATCAAAGTAGAAGTTTTCCATCTAAGCGTCCTTTCTGCGTTGCGCTTGAAGTGATCCGCCAATTTGAACAGCCAAATGCAAAACCAGTTTGGAACACGAGAGCAGACATTCGCGCACAATGCGACATTGGTAGGTTGGCTCATACCCGCCCTTCACCGCAACTTGCTCAAACATCCGCTTTGATCCCTCCCAACCTTTTCCACTAAACCTCTCTACACCTTCAGACGTTAGAAAAACGCCCTCTCCACCGTTGAATAGGGTTGGATCCGCTTCCCATGACGCCCAACGGTGCTTGTTACAAAAAACTTAACTGATTCCATCTTGCACCCCGCCACACAGCGCCTATAACCGCACAAATTTGCCAAAAAATAGGGGGCTGACGCCATGCCAAAGAGAACCGACATCCAGTCGATCATGATCATTGGTGCGGGGCCTATTGTCATCGGACAAGCCTGCGAATTCGACTACTCTGGTGCGCAAGCCTGTAAAGCGTTGAAAGAGGAAGGCTACCGCGTCATCCTCGTGAACTCCAATCCGGCGACCATCATGACAGACCCCGGTCTGGCAGATGCCACCTATATCGAACCCATCACCCCCGAGGTCGTGGCGAAAATCATCGAAAAAGAACGCCCCGACGCGCTGCTGCCCACCATGGGCGGCCAGACGGGGCTGAACACCTCGCTGGCGCTTGAAGAAATGGGCGTGCTGGAAAAATTCAACGTCGAGATGATCGGCGCGAAGCGCGAAGCCATTGAAATGGCAGAAGATCGTCAGCTCTTTCGCGAAGCAATGGACCGTCTGGGCATTGAAAACCCCCGCGCGACAATCTGCACAGCACCCAAAGACGCCGACGGCAAAAAAGACCTCGCTGCGGGTGTGGCGCTGGCGCTGGAATCGCTTGAGGAAATCGGTCTGCCTGCCATCATCCGTCCTGCCTTTACCATGGGCGGCACCGGCGGCGGCATTGCCTATAACCGCGAAGACTATGAATTCTACTGCCGCTCGGGCATGGACGCCTCGCCAATGGGCCAAATCCTGATCGACGAATCCCTGCTGGGCTGGAAAGAATACGAAATGGAGGTGGTGCGCGACACGGCAGACAACGCCATCATCGTTTGTTCGATCGAAAACGTCGACCCGATGGGTGTGCACACAGGTGATTCCATCACCGTAGCCCCCGCGCTGACCCTGACGGACAAAGAATACCAGATCATGCGCAACCACTCGATCGCCGTGCTGCGCGAAATCGGCGTGGAAACGGGCGGCTCCAACGTGCAGTGGTCCGTGAACCCTGCGGATGGCCGTATGGTTGTGATTGAAATGAACCCGCGCGTGTCGCGCTCCTCGGCGCTGGCGTCCAAGGCGACAGGTTTCCCGATCGCCAAGATCGCGGCGAAACTGGCCGTGGGCTTCACGCTGGACGAGCTGGACAATGACATCACCGGCGTCACACCGGCCAGCTTTGAGCCCACCATCGACTATGTCGTCACAAAAATTCCGAAATTCGCCTTTGAGAAATTCCCCGGCTCAGAACCCTACCTGACCACCGCGATGAAATCCGTGGGCGAAGCCATGTCCATCGGCCGCACCATCCACGAATCCATGCAAAAGGCGCTGGCCTCCATGGAATCAGGCCTGACCGGATTTGACGAAATCGAAATCCCCGGCGCGCCGGATAAGGCCGCTGTGATCAAGGCCATCTCTCAGACCACCCCCGACCGCATGCGCACCATCGCCCAAGCCATGCGCCACGGGCTGAGCAACGATGAAATCCACGCGACCACCATGTTTGACCCATGGTTCCTCGACCGCATCCGCGAAATCATCGACGCCGAGGAAGACATCCGCAAAAACGGCCTGCCCGTCACCGAAGACGCCCTGCGCAAGATCAAGATGATGGGCTTCACCGATGCCCGCCTTGCCACGTTGACCGGCCGCGACGAAGACAACGTGCGCCGCGCGCGCCTGAACCTCGGCGTGAAAGCCGTGTTCAAACGCATCGACACCTGCGCCGCTGAGTTCGAGGCCCAAACCCCCTACATGTACTCGACCTACGAATCCCCTATGATGGGCGAAGTCGAATGCGAAGCCCGCCCGTCGGACCGCAAAAAGGTCGTCATCTTGGGCGGCGGTCCAAACCGCATCGGCCAAGGGATCGAATTTGACTACTGCTGCTGCCACGCCTGCTATGCGCTGACGGACGCGGGCTATGAGACGATCATGGTCAACTGTAACCCTGAAACCGTCTCCACCGACTATGACACCTCGGACCGCTTGTATTTTGAGCCCCTGACCTTTGAGCACGTCATGGAAATCCTGCGGGTTGAGCAAGAAAACGGCACGCTGCACGGCGTGATCGTGCAGTTCGGCGGCCAAACACCGCTGAAAATCGCCCAAGCCCTGAACGACGAAGGCATCCCGATCCTCGGCACCACGCCCGACATGATCGACCTTGCCGAAGACCGCGAACGTTTCGCCGATCTGGTGCAAAACCTCGGTCTGAAACAGCCCAACAACGGCATCGCCCACTCTGACGCCGAGGCGCTGACCATCGCCGCCGACATCGGCTTCCCGCTGGTGATCCGCCCCTCCTATGTTCTGGGCGGCCGCGCCATGGAAATCGTGCGCGACCAAAGCCAGCTTGAGCGCTACATCTCCGAAGCCGTGGTCGTTTCAGGCGACAGCCCCGTGCTGTTGGACAGCTACCTGTCTGGCGCGGTTGAGCTGGACGTGGATGCGATCTCGGACGGGACAGATGTGCATGTCTCGGGCATCATGCAACATATTGAAGAGGCCGGCGTGCACTCTGGCGATAGCGCCTGCTCGCTGCCGCCTTACTCGCTGAGCCGTGACATCATCGAACAGGTCGAAGTGCAAACCAAAGCGCTGGCCAAAGCCCTCAATGTGGTCGGCCTGATGAACATCCAATTCGCCATTAAAGACGGCGAGATCTTCCTGATCGAGGTCAACCCACGCGCCTCGCGCACCGTGCCCTTCGTGGCCAAAGCCACCGACAGCGCCATCGCCTCTATCGCCGCGCGCGTCATGGCGGGTGAGCCGCTCTCCAACTTCCCCCTGCGCCCCGCCTATGACGCAGACGCGAAATACAACGACACCCTGCCGCTGGGCGATCCGATGACATTGGCCGATCCCAACATGCCGTGGTTCTCGGTGAAAGAGGCCGTGCTGCCCTTCGCCCGCTTCCCCGGCGTGGATACAATTCTGGGGCCTGAAATGCGCTCCACCGGCGAAGTCATGGGCTGGGACCGCGACTTCCCGCGCGCCTTCCTCAAGGCGCAAATGGGCGCAGGCACCATCCTGCCGCGCACAGGCAACGCGTTCCTGTCGATCAAAGACGCCGATAAAACCGCCGATGTGATCGACGCCGCGCGTATCTTGATTGAGCAATCCTTCACCATCGTCGCCACCCGCGGCACGGCCTCATGGCTGGCCGAACAAGGCATCCCCTGCCAGACCGTGAACAAAGTCTACGAGGGCCGCCCAGACATCACCGACATGATGAAAGACGAAGCGATCCATCTGGTGATGAACACAACCGAAGGCGCCCAAGCGGTGGAAGACAGCAAATCCATCCGCTCCATCGCGCTCTATGATAAAATCCCCTACTACACGACCGCCGCAGGCGCCCATGCCGCCGCACTGGCGATCAAAGCGCAGGCAGAGGATGATATCGGGGTGAAGCCGCTGCAGGGGTGAGGCCTCCTGCAGCTTGGCAGCTCACGCTTTAGCTTTTTCGATCGTGCATTTACTAATAGATACTTATCTCGTTTTTACGCACAATCTTTGGGAACCTTATCTGCATAAAGTGGTCTATAGCCTCACATAATCCTATCAGGCGGGAATAATGTAGCGCCCTTAGATTTGATGGATTAGCCTTCTTTCCCATCGCGAAAATATAACGCCAGTCCTCATAACTCGCAGAATAGTGGCCTAAAACATCAAGTAGACTTGCGGGGCGATTGTCACTTGGCAGATTATTGTCACCCAACCTAAGCCAGATCTCACCACTTCTCAGGCCGCTATATTTTGGTTCAAATGTGCTTTCATACAAAGATAGTATTTCTTCTCTATCAGTCTTTGGAATGTTGTTGAAGATTGTCAAAAGCTCATGCTTTTTTGGCGGCGATCTTTCACCACACGCAACACATGCTGCCTTTAGGTAAAGCTCAGTGGCAAAGGCTAAGTTTGTTGCGCAGAAAATTATCTCATGGATGGGGGGATGTGGATCAACGCCTACGCTTGACCACCCCGCAAAAATATCTTTTACAACCAACGAATTATACCTAGCAGTGGTTATGGCGAGAGCCCAGTTCCACTCTCCGATTGCATCCACCTTTTCATTCCTCCGAATATGTCGCCCGTATCAATAAAATACTTTGATCCCAGAATCCGACAAAACGCCAGTAGAATGAACTAGTAGAGCAGTATGCAAGTTAGACTATGCATCACTCTACAAGGCAATGCTCTAGAACCGACTTCATTCCCATGTAGCGCACAGCGCACAAAATTGCGGTTTCCTTCCACATAAGAGGTGCGCCTCACCCCTCATCCAAATACCGCACGGCCTCCACATCAAAAATCCGCCCGTCCTTACCACGCACCAAATTCCGCTCGCTCAGCTCTCGGTCGCCCAACCGTGCGCGCCAATCCACCCGCATCAGCTCTAGGTCAATGTCACTGGCATCTGGCCCGTCGATCAGCCCCGCCAGCCGCC
Organism: Sulfitobacter donghicola DSW-25 = KCTC 12864 = JCM 14565; assembly: GCF_000622405.1. Lineage (NCBI taxonomy): Bacteria > Pseudomonadati > Pseudomonadota > Alphaproteobacteria > Rhodobacterales > Roseobacteraceae > Sulfitobacter > Sulfitobacter donghicola. The sequence continues at coordinate 2,139,880 of NZ_JASF01000005.1, read as the reverse complement.
CGTGCATCCATGCCGACAGCACATCGTTCATCCGCTGCTGATACCCTGGCCCCATCTTGCGGAAAAACTTCACCACGTCCTCTTCCAGCCGCAAGGTGACCCGCGTCTTGGCTTGCCGCATCTTGCCCCGTGCAATTTCGTGCCACGCATCAGGCACCCGCCGCGCGTCCAGCATTTCCTGATGCAGGTCCCATTCGATCTGCTTCATCAGGTCCACAAAATAGTTTTGATGCTCGCGCTGAATTTTCCCCATACGTCCCATGAAAACCTCCGAATTTTATCATGGGCAGCGTCGATAATTTTCGTTAACAAGTTCCGAACAATGCGTATGCACCCCCAGTGTACGTGTGGTGCACAGAATGTGACAGTTTTGCAGACAGGGCGTTATCCACAGGCATTAACCCCGCCAACCCGCAGTGATCAAAGAGGAAAACGAGATGTACACACCCGCAATTACAGGCTCTGGCCTCTTTACCCCCTCCGAGGTGATCACCAACGCCGAGCTGGTCAAATCCTTCAACGCCTACGTCGACATCTACAACGCTGAAAACGCAGACAAAATTGCCGCTGGCGACCTCCGAGCCAAGGATTACTCCTCCGAAGAGTTCATCTTTAAGGCCTCTGGCATCAACCAGCGCTATGTCATTGATAAAACAGGCATCCTTGACCCAACTGTGATGCACCCCCTGCTGCGCCAACGCAGCGATGACGAGCCAAGCCTGATGGCCGAAATGGCCCTAGACGCCGCCCAAAAAGCGCTCAAAGACGCAGGCAAAACCGCCGCCGACGTAGACGCCGTCATCTGCGCCGCCTCCAACCTAGAGCGCGCCTACCCCGCCGTCGCGATCGAGATCCAAGAGCTGTTAGAAATCAAGGGCTTCGCCTTTGATATGAACGTCGCCTGCTCCTCTGCCACCTTCGGAATTCAGGCCGCCGCAGACATGATCCGCTCTGGCTCCATCCGCAGCGCACTGGTCGTTAACCCAGAAATATGTTCTGCCCATTTAGAATGGCGCGACCGTGATTGTCATTTCATCTTTGGCGATGTTGCCACAGCTGTTTTGCTTGAACGCTCCGAGGATGCTACTGGCCCCTATTTCGAAATCAAATCAACCCGTTGCGCGACTGACTTCTCGAACAACATCCGCAACAACAACGGCTTCCTGCGCCGTTCGCGCCCTGATGGCGTGGCCGACCGCCGCGATATGCAATTCATGCAGAACGGGCGTAAAGTGTTCAAAGAGGTCTTGCCGATGGTCTCGGCCCACATTGCGAACCAGATGGCCGAAGAAGGCGTGCAAGCCTCTGATCTTAAACGACTTTGGCTTCACCAAGCCAATAAATCCATGAACGATTTTATCGGTAAAAAGGTTCTGGGCCGCTCCCCAGAAGCAGGTGAACAGCCCAACATCCTGCAGGATTACGCAAACACATCTTCCGCAGGCTCAGTGATTGCATTTGCTAAATATTCCAATGACTTAGACGACGGTGACATTGGCCTCATCTGCTCATTTGGTGCTGGGTATTCAGTGGGATCAGTTATTCTCCAAAAGCACGGTTAAGTGCTTTTGGTGGAAACCCGTTTGTGAACTTCTTCAACGCTTTCAACGCGTTCGGAATAGCGGTCCACTAAATAGTCGGAACGTCCGCGCGTGAGCCAAGTGAATTTCACCAGCTCTTCCATAACGTCCACAATACGCGCATAGAACGGACCGGCGGGCAAACGCCCTTCGCTATCAAATTCCAGCCAAGCCTTTGGGATACTTGACTGATTTGGGATCGTGATCATCCGCATCCAGCGCCCCAAAATGCGCATCTGGTTGACCGAGTTAAACGACTGCGAGCCACCCGAAACCTGCATCACCGCCAGCGTCTTGCCCTGCGTCGTACGGATGCCACCCTGTAGCGAAAGCGGCAGCCAATCGATCTGAGCCTTCATGATACTGGTCATCGCGCCATGACGTTCTGGGCTGGACCAGACCATTCCTTCTGACCACACGACCAATTCTCGCAGCTCGGCAACTTTGGGGTGCTCGGGCTCTGCCCCATCTGGTTGCGGCAAACCCGTTGGGTCAAATATCTTGGTCTCGCAACCTAGATAGCGCAAAATACGCGCAGATTCTTCGACCGCGCGGCGGGAATAGCTTTGCTCGCGCAGAGAGCCATATAGCAGCAAAATCCGTGGCTTATGGCCAGGATCACGATCAGCCTTCAGAGCTTCAACATCAATTTTCGGTAGCGCTTCAGCGACCAACGCTGGCAGCTCGTCAGACACTTTCGTCTTCCAGATGCAGCTTCATGTCCACCAGAACCTGCTGCAGCATTGTGGTCTCTTTCAGCAGGCGCTTGGCCTCATTCACCGTGATTTTGCCATCCGCGATGGATTGCTGATACTCGGCCATCAGCATCGCAAACCGCTGGCTAAGAGCGATCACATCAGCGTTCACACCGCCTACGGTATTGTCGTTAGGACGACGCTCATCATAATCAAGGTGCGCGCCTGACAGCTCGGCCAGCGCTTGCGTCAGATGGGGATATCCCGCTGCAGCTTCCAGAGCAGCAACTGCATCAACCGGCATAAAACGGTCCGCATGTTCATCGTGGTCAGAGTAATACCGGCCCAAAGTGGCCTTGGATTTCCCCGTGACCTCGCAGGCCGCTTCAACGCCAACTGCTTTGACCAACGCTTCTGTGTGCTTTTTCAAATAGTTGCCAGCAGCATCCATTAATTCAACCCTTAATCGGTATAATTCTTAAAGCAACATATCCTTCATATCTGCAGAGTCCTAGTGCAATTTCCTTCGCAAATTGTAAAAACCCCGCGACACGATTGCACGCAAGACCTTCTGACGGATAAATACGCACATGGCTAAATTATATTTCAACTACTCGACCATGAACGCGGGTAAATCGACAGTCCTGCTGCAGGCCGCGCATAACTACCGCGAACGCGGCATGGTTCCCTATCTTATGACTGCGCAACTCGATAATCGCGCAGGTGAGGGCAAGGTCGCGTCCCGCATCGGTATTTCCGAAGACGCCGACACTTATCGCGGGGATGAGAACCTATTGGAAAAGATCTCTAACCGTCTAAAACAAGGCCCCTGCGCCTGTATTTTTGTGGATGAGGCGCATTTTCTGAGCGCCGACCAAGTTTGGGATTTGGCCCGTGCCGTTGATGATCTGGGCGTTCCGGTCATGTGCTACGGGCTGCGGGTAGACTTCCAAGGGCAGCTGTTTCCGGGGTCTGCGACGCTCTTAGCTTTGGCTGATGAAATGCGTGAAATCCGGACGATCTGCCACTGCGGGAAAAAGGCGACGATGGTTGTCCGTCTGGATGCTGATGGCAATGCTTTACGCGAAGGCGCACAGGTGCAAATCGGCGGCAACGAAAGCTATGTTTCTCTTTGCCGCCGCCATTGGCGCGAAGCGATGGGCGAGAGCGTTAAACGAGGTTAGGCGGCGTATCCCCCTGCAGGAATGCCAACAAGTTCCGAACCGCCATGCGCCCCATATCCACGCGGACCTCTCTGGTTGCTGTCCCTAGATGGGGCAGTAACACCACGTTTTCCAAATCCCGCAGCTCTGATGGGACGTCTGGTTCAAATTCGTAAACATCCAGACCGGCACCGCCGATTGTCTCATTCTGCAAAGCCTCAATAAGGGCGCGCTGTTCAACAACCTCCCCCCGAGCGATATTGATGAGCCTCCCGTGGGGGCGCATCGCTGCCAGAATTTTTGCATCGATCAAATGGGTTGTCTCAGCCCCACCCGGAACCGCGATGACCAAGGCATCTACCAATGAGGCCATCTCGGACAGGTCGGGGTGAAAGGTTGCGTCAAAATCCAGCTCTTTGGGGCCTCGGCCAAAATAATGGACCGCCATATCAAAACCATAGTGGCAACGCCGTGCAATCGCCTGCCCAATGCGGCCCATGCCGACAATGCCAACCGCCTTGCCCGACAGATGCAGCCCCAGCATTTGCGTGGGGTGCCAGCCTTCCCATTCGCCCGACCGCACCAGCCGCTCGCCCTCTGCGGCGCGTCGTGCGCTCATCAGCATCAGGGTCATGGCGGTGTCTGCCGTTGCGTCCGTAACCGCGCCGGGTGTGTTGGTAACGGTCACGCCTGCGGCCTTTGCCGCCTTGGTGTCTATGTGGTTAAAACCAACGCCGAAGTTTGCCAAAATCTTGCATCGTGGCGTGGGAACATCCGCGAAAACCTCTGCAGAGAACTGATCGCCGAGCGTGCAAATAACGCCGTCAAACTCTTGCAGCGCCGCCCGCATTTCAGCTTCACTCATCACCGAAGTCTGATCCCTACGAACAACCTCAACGCCATCGAGCAAGGGATAAATTTCTTCAGGCAGGATTCTGGATACCAGTACTTTTTTCAATGCATGCGCCCTCCCGCTGGGGTGTCGTGATCGGGTGAAACCAGAACAATGCTGCCCTCTTCGTCAGGTACACCCAGCAACAGAACCTCGGACATGAAAGGTCCGATTTGGCGGGGTGGGAAATTCACAACGCCCATCACCTGTTTCCCAATCAACGTTTCTGGGCTGTAATGGGCTGTTATCTGCGCTGAGGTCTTGCGCACGCCGATTTCTTCTCCAAAATCTATCCAGACTTTGATCGCAGGCTTTCGCGCCTCGGGAAAGGCTTCGGCCTTTACAACCTTGCCTGTGCGGATGTCTACTTTCAAAAAGTCATCGAACGTTATTTCAGCCACGGGCGAGCTCCTTTGATCGGTTGGTCGCAGCCGCCACAGCCCTACGCATCAACGCAGGCAAGCCGGTTTCGGCATCCATCAAAACGTCTAGCGCGGCTTGGGTCGTGCCATTGGGGCTGGTGACATTGATGCGAAGCTGCGACGGGGTTTCATCTGCTTCCATCGCAAGGGCGCCTGCTCCGGCAACGGTGGCGCGGGCCAATTGCAAAGCCATATCAGCGGGCAGACCTTCGGCCTCGCCCGCAGCGGCAAGCGTTTCGATCATGTGGAAAACATAGGCAGGGCCAGAGCCGCTCACCCCTGTGACCGCATCGATCTGCGCTTCTTCGCTAAGGCGCACGACCTCTCCCACAGCTGACAAAAGAAGCTCTGCCTCGTCCAGCCCTTGATCGCCCGCCTGCGCGTTTGCAACGATCGCCGTGATACCGCGAGAGATAGCAGCAGGCGTATTGGGCATCGCGCGCACGATAGGGGTCTGCGCGCCCAAAGTATCTTCAAAGAACGAGATCGGCGTCCCTGCAGCGACGCTCACGAACAATGTCTTGCCATTGCCCATGTTCTGCAAACTAGGCAGTGCCTCTGTCATCATCTGCGGCTTAACCGCGACCAATACGATGGCGGGGCTCTTTGGCAATTCTTGATTGATGTGAACGCCAGTGCCCTGCAACCACGCCGATGGCATCGGATCGATCACCCAAACTGACGTGGCAGGCAATCCGCGCGCCAACCACCCCTCAAGCATGGCCGAGCCCATTCTACCGCATCCCAACAACACAAGGCCGTCAGCCGCTATTCGTGAATCTTTCATACGTCCCCCTATATCTTTGGGGGAAAGAGTTACGCGCGCCCGTAGGCCTCTGCAATGGCGACTTGCATTGCGTCTTTTGGCGTTCTGTCGCCCCAAACAACCATCTGCACCGCAGGGTAATAGCGTTCGGCACTCATCACAGCCGAGGCGATCATCGTGTCGATCTGTTCGGGGCTGGCAATATGGCCTCCTGACAGGACCAGACCATAGCGATAAACCATCATCTGCTGTTCGGCCCAATAGGTGAAGGCACCAGACCAGCAGCGGTCGTTCACTTCGTTCAGCAATCCGTATAACGCAGGGATTTTATCTGCTGGCGGATCCATATCAAAAGAACAGATCAGGCGCAGCGTTTCATCATAGGCGGACCACGCCAAAGTTAACGAATATGTGCGCCACTGCCCCTCAACGGACATAGCAATTTGTTCGTCAGAGATACGGTCAAAATCCCAATCATGATGGGTTGCCAGCGTCTCAACGATGTCGATCGGGTGAATGTCGTCTTCCAAATACTGCTCGGACAGGGCCATTTTGCCACCTTTATTGTTATACCCAAAGCGGTGAGACCTGTGATCGCCTCTGAACCTTGGGTGCTTACGCTATAGAACGCGGATTTGCCTGTGCGTCCTACAATATATGGTGGCGGCATGGGTAGTGTCTGGCAAGCCTTTTTCTGGGGATAACCTCATTCTTTCGGGGATAACCCTAATAATTAGTTATTATTAGCGATTATTTCGCATGCAAAACCGACCCAAAAACAAAACGCCTCCGGTTAAAACCGAAGGCGATCACGTGAGGGGGCGCAAATAAAAGAAGAAATCGCGCGGCAGCGCGACCTTTGGATTACTTCGCTTCGAGCGCATCCAGCCGCGCTTTGAGCGCTTCATTCTCTTCGCGCGCTTTTTGGGCCATCGCGCGCACGGCATCAAATTCTTCGCGGGTCACAAAATCGCGATCGGCCAGCCAGCGGTCCATCATGCCTTTCATCGCATTTTCCGCTTCATCCTTTGCCCCTTGCGCCACGCCCATTGCGTTGGTCATGATCTGGCTCAGGTCGTCAAAAATTTTGTTGCGGGTCTGCATCTGGTCTCTCCACTGTCTATGCGCCCTATATGGGGTCACCTGCGCTATCATGCAAGGTTGACTTCCCCGCGCTGTCGCGCTCAATCAGCGCATGCACGCACTTATTCCCTTCCCCGATATCTCTCCCGAGATTTTCAGCCTCACCTTTTTTGGCATGACATTCGCCCTGCGCTGGTATGCTGTTGCTTATATCGTCGGCATTTTACTGGGCTGGCGTTTGGTTTTGCGCGCTGCGAACACACCGCGCCTTTGGCGCGACGATAAGCCGGTTATGACAGGTGCCCAGATCGAAGACCTTCTGACTTGGGTTATTCTGGGCGTTATCCTTGGGGGGCGTCTGGGGTATGTGCTTTTCTATCAACCTGCCTATTACCTCTCCAACCCAACTCAGATCATAAGAGTGTGGGAAGGCGGAATGTCGTTTCATGGCGGGGCGCTGGGTGTGATCGTGGCCGCGTTCATCTATACAGGGCGGCACCAGATCGCGCGGATCAGCGCCGGAGACCTGATCGCCCTTGGGATTGCTCCGGGGCTCCTGCTGGGGCGGCTCGCGAATTTCATCAACGCCGAGCTTTGGGGCCGTCCGACAGATGCGCCTTGGGGGGTCGCCTTCCCAACCGAGGCGGCGCAACATTGTCCTGATGTCTTGGGCATCTGCGCCCGCCACCCCTCACAACTCTACGAAGCCGCGCTTGAGGGCTTTGTTCTGGGGGGCATTCTGATCTGGCTGGTATGGAAACGGGGTGCCTTTAAATTCCCCGGCCGCGTTATGGGGACATTCCTTGCAGGATACGGCATCGCGCGCTTCCTTGTTGAATTCGTACGTCAACCCGATACCCAATTCATTAGCAACGGCAACCCACTGGGTCTTGCGTGGCATATTGGCGGCTATGGCCTGACCATGGGGCAAATCCTGTGCCTGCCTATGATCGCGATTGGCCTCTACTTTATCATCCGCTCGCGGCGCGCAGCATGAGTTTGCGCGACATCCTCATCGCGCAGATCGCAGCACAAGGCCCTATGCGGCTGGACGCCTATATGTCGGCTTGCCTGCTCCACCCTGAGTTCGGTTACTATACAACACGCCCCCCCTTTGGTGCCAAAGGCGACTTTATCACCGCGCCGGAAATCAGCCAGATGTTTGGTGAGCTTGTCGGATTGGCCTTGGCCCAAGCATGGATAGATCAAGGCGCCCCCTCGCCCTTTACACTTGCCGAACTTGGCCCCGGCCGTGGGACGCTGATGGCTGATGTTTTACGCGCAACGGCAGGTGTTCCCGGTTTTCGGGACGCGGTACAGGTTGTTTTGCTAGAGGCCTCGCCTGCCCTGCGTGACGCGCAGGCGAAATCCCTGACAGGCTATGCCCCGACATGGATCAACACCATCCAAGAGTTGCCACAACAGGCGACCTTCCTCGTCGCGAATGAGTTTTTCGATGCCCTGCCCATCCGCCAATTCATCCGCGATGCAGACAACTGGCGCGAAAGGCAGATCGGCGTTCAGGACGGCGCCCTTGTCTTTGGCCTTGGCCCAAGCCAGCAACAACCTGCCCTGTCGCACCGTTTAGAAGACACCAAAGACGGGGACCTGATCGAAGATTGCGCAGCTGTAGCCCCCGTTCTGTCCGAAGTCTGTTTACGCCTAGAGCAATTTGGTGGTGCAGCCTTGATTTTTGATTACGGCGATTGGCGCAGTTTGGGTGACACGCTTCAAGCGGTGCAAAACCACGAAACAACTGATCCGCTCGCCAATCCGGGCCATGCGGACCTGACCGCGCATGTGGATTTCGAAGCCCTGCTGGCCGCCGCTGCCCCCTGCACCGCCAGCCGCGTTACTGGCCAAGGTGTGTTTCTGGAACGGTTGGGTATAACCGCGCGCGCGCAGGCCTTGGCACAATCCCTAAGCGGCACCGCGCTAGAGAACCACATTGCAGCACATCGCCGCTTGACGCACCCTGAGGAAATGGGAACCTTGTTCAAGACTTTTGGAATCGTGCCAAATGGCAAACCCATGCTACCGGGATTAGAAACATGACCCTCGAAATCTTAACCTCAGATGCCATCGGGACCACACATGGTTTTTTCACCCGCCGTGGCGGTGCGTCCTCTGGCGTGTTTGCGGGGTTGAATTGTGGGCAGGGGTCTACGGATCAAGCCGAAATCGTAGCGATCAATCGCGCGCGCGTGGCCGAAGCGATGGGGGTTGCGCCCGATCATTTGCTGGGCGTTCACCAGATACATTCCTCGACAGCTATTACTGTCGATGCCCCGATGGCGGAAAAGCCCCGCGCAGATGCGCTGGTCACAGCCACCCCCGGCCTTGCGCTATCTGTACTAAGTGCCGACTGCCAGCCCGTGTTGTTTGCAGATGCAGAGGCGGGTGTGATTGGCGCGGCCCACGCCGGATGGCGCGGCGCGCTAGACGGTGTTTTGCATTCTACCGTGGATGCGATGGAGCAGTTGGGGGCAAAGCGCGAAAATATCGTGGCTGTCATCGGCCCCGCCATCAGCCAAGCCGCCTATGAAGTTGGTCCTGAGTTCCTCGACAGCTTTATGGCCGAAGATCCCGAATATGCGCGTTACTTTATCAATGGTGAAGGGGATCGAATGATGTTCGACCTTCCCGGCTTTGGCCTGAACCGTTTGCGCGCAGCTGGTGTTGGCCATGCTGAATGGACGCGCCATTGCACCTTTTCTGATTCTGATCGATTCTATTCCTATCGGCGCACCACCCACGCCAAAGAGGCGGATTACGGTCGCCTGATCGCCGCGATCACTCTTTGAATCGGGCACAATCTGGGCAAACCCTGTCACGGCTCTGCCCCAGTTTGTCGTTAACGGCGGCGAAACAATCCAGATCATTGTTGCCAACATCCGCACAATAGCCACGCAAACCCCTATTTTTATGGGGTTCAGGTGAATAAGGCCAAGCCGTCACAATCCTTGGTAAATGCGGCGTGGAAATTTCGAAATTTTTATTCAGATGCCCAAAACCAGCCAGAATGCCCCGTCATATTCAGTCTCAAGCAAGGGCCAGCGCCCAAAACAAAAGCACACTGAGGTACAGAGACATGAAAACGAACGCACGCTTTATCAAATCGATCACAAAAGCAGCCGCTGAAAACGATACAGTCATGCCTTGGGCACGGGGCAGCCGCCGCGCAGCATTCATTGCAAAGCGCCGCGCCGCTGAAACGCCTCTGCGTAAATCAGCCTAAAACCAAATTCTCCGGAAGCAGACATCCTCCTGTCCCCTCGTAGTCTGCAACCATCTTAAAACCCCTTTCTGCGAAAAAACGCAGGGAGGGGTTTTCTGATTCTTAGCCAGAATGTGGCGGAACCACCCAAAGAAGTGGAAACAAAACCCGTAAAGTTTATGGAATTGGCGATCAAAACCTACCAAATGTAATGGAATCTTTGACAATCGGGCAGAAAAAGGGCGAATTAGGTCTCACGAAAGACACGAAATGACCAACACGTTATTTCCGTCGTTGTCGGTGGGGGCCGACGAGGGATGTGACAAACCATGATAGGTGAATCGCATGACACTAACTGCAAATCCAGCTGCCGCTCGCCCCGCAGCACGTAAAACAGGCTACGGAATGACAGCTGCTTCCATGCCAAATTCAAAAAGGCCCCAGATGAGCGCCCAAATGACCACGCGCACTTATGAAATCGCCGCCCTGCGCGAAGACGATTCTCTTTTCATTGGTCAGGGTACTGCTCCGGCAATTTCTCTTTTCGAAGACGCATTCTCAGCCTTTACGCATGGGAGCCTTATTCAGACCACGATGGGCCCTGTCGCAGTAGAAGACCTGCAACCGGGTGATATGGTTGAAACCGCCACGGGTGAAGCCGCCGAACTGATCTGGGTGGGCACATCGACATTCTCTCCTGCGGATACCGGCAAGCGCACGCCGCTGGTGCGCATCATGCCAGATGCTTTGGGCCAGTCACGCCCCGAGCGCGCTTTGACCGTTGGACCGGGCGCACGTATTTTGCACACGCCAGCAAACCTGCGCGGTTTGGCTGATGGCCGACAGCTGCTTACCCCAGCGTCCAAATTTGTAGACGGTGTAAACGTGATCGAAGTGACGCCGCCAACACCGACACGCCTGTTCCATATTTGCCTGTCACGCCATGCGGTTATCACGGTGGATGGCATTGAGATGGAAACATTCCACCCTGGCGCTGCTGGGCCACGCGAGGTGAGCCATTCGCTGCGCGATCGCTTTATCTCGCTCTTCCCGCGCATTGGGCATCTGTCAGATTTTGGTCCGCTGGCACACCCGCGCGCACCCGAAGTGGACACGCACTAAAAATCTCTCTCTTGAGCAGGAGGTTCCCTATCAGGCCTCTATGCTCAAACGTTCCTCCAAAACGTCGAACGGAACGCCGGGGTCATCCTTGGCGTTCCGGATGACCAGCGAGGTTTTCACGCTGGCTACATTATCAGCCTTCAGTAGATCTTCGGTCAAAAAGCTTTGAAAGCTGGAAAGATCAGGCGCCACGCATTTTAGCATGAAATCCACCTCACCGTTCAGCATGTGACATTCGCGCACAAGCGGCCATTCACGGCAGCGATCCTCAAAGGCGGATAGGTCTGCTTCGGCTTGGCTATTCAACCCGACCATCGCGAAAACCTGCACCTCGAAACCCAATTCACGGGCATCGACATCGGCGTGATAGCCACGGATAAAACCTTGCTCTTCCAAGGTGCGCACACGGCGCAAACAAGGTGGCGCGGAAATACCAACCCTTTTGGCCAGCTCGACGTTCGTCATACGGCCGTCTGCCTGCAATTCAGCCAAAATTTTCCGATCAATCGGATCAAGTCGTGAACCGGCCATATGCCCCCCATTGGATTTTCGATTGTTATATAGATAACGCTACCACACGCAACATTATTTCACAAAGACGCAACTTTGTGACAATTGAGAAAATTGCACTCTGCCGCCGCATTCCAAGGCGTTTCTCGGCTCATCACGGTATTGGCAACGCATGCCCCCCTTCAAGGGGTTTAAGACGCACCAAGCGGCGTATATATCGGAGGCAACGCAGATTCCTATATTACAAAGGTGCCACATGGCCGACACACGTAAGACAAAGCTATTGATCATCGGCTCAGGCCCAACAGGCTATACCGCTGGCGTCTATGCCAGCCGCGCCCTGCTAGAGCCGATCCTTGTTCAAGGGATTGAGCCTGGCGGCCAGCTAACCACCACAACCGAGGTCGAAAACTGGCCTGGTGACTCTGAGGTTCAAGGCCCCGACCTGATGGTCCGCATGGAAGCACATGCAAAGGCGATGGGCACAGAAATCATCGGTGACATCATCGTTGACCTTGACCTTAGCAAGCGTCCGTTCATCGCAAAAGGCGACAGCGGCACCACCTATGAAGCGGATGCCGTGATCCTTGCAACGGGCGCACGGGCCAAATGGATCGGCCTAGAGACCGAAGAAAAATTCAAAGGCTTTGGTGTTTCCGCCTGCGCAACCTGCGATGGCTTTTTCTATCGCGGCCAAGAGATTGTAGTGATCGGTGGCGGCAACACCGCCGTTGAAGAGGCTCTGTTCCTGACCAACTTTGCCTCAAAGGTAACGTTGGTTCACCGCCGCGATGAACTGCGCGCAGAGAAAATCCTGATCAACCGCCTAGAGAAGAACCCCAAGATCGAGCCGCTGTGGTTCCATGAGCTGGAAGAAGTTTACGGCACCGACAGCCCCTTGGGCGTTGAGGGCATTAAGGTAAAGCACACAAAGACGGGTGAAATCACCGACATCCCCTGCAAAGGCGTTTTTGTTGCCATCGGCCACGCCCCTGCCAATGAATTGGTGAAAGATACGCTAGAAACCCATATGGGCGGCTATGTTGTTACCAAACCAGACAGCACCGAAACCTCGATCCCTGGGGTATTCGCAGCAGGTGACCTGACGGATCACAAATTCCGCCAAGCGGTGACAAGCGCTGGCATGGGCTGTATGGCGGCGCTAGAGGCTGAACGCTTTTTGGCCGAAGTCGACGACGAATAACCCAAAACCCCTGACGTAGAGATAGGCACAGACCATGACCCCCAAAACCCGCATCGTCATTTCAAGCGATCACGCCGATATCCCTCTGCGTCAGGCCATTGCCGCACATGTTGCGGAACGCGGCTATGAGGCCGTTGATATCGGCCCTGCCACGGCAGAAAGCACCGATTACCCCAAACACGGCGAAGCCGCCGCGCGGCAGGTTGCGTCAGGCGATTGCGCGCTGGGGATCATCGTCTGCGGCACCGGTCAAGGCATCATGATGGCCGCCAATAAGGTAGAGGGCATCCGCTGCGGCGTGTGCTCTGACACGTTTTCGGCGCGAATGATCCGCCAGCACAACGACGCCAACATGATTTCAATCGGGGCGCGGGTGATTGGCGCGGGTCTGGCGATTGATATCATTGATGCCTTTCTGGATGCGGAATTCGAAGGTGGGCGCCACGCAAAACGTGTCGACATGATCAAAGCGATCGAGGGCTAGCCCCCCTATAGGGCCAGATCCGACCTGTTGCAGTTCCCCCACAATGGGCGAACTGCAGCGCAGGTCGAAAGTTTGTTCTTGCATGAACATACTTTTGCGCTATTTGTTCACCCGTGAACAAACCTTGAGTCGATCCCATGGCAATCTCGCCCGAAAAAGTCACCTCCGAGCAGGAGGATCAAATGTTCCGCCTGCTGCGGCAGCTGGACAACGCGCCTTCCGCGTCCCAGCGCGCGACTGCGGCGGCTATTGGCGTATCTTTGGGACGGTTTAACGCGCTTTTGCGCCAAGCAACCGACGCAGGGCTTGTCAGTATCAGTGACCATAACGGGCCAGACAAACGCGCCCGTTATGCCTATGCGATTACCCCGCGTGGCGAGGCCGAAAAGAACCGCATCGCCAACCAATTTTTATCCCGAAAATTTGCTGAATATGAAGCGTTGCACGCTGAACTGACAGGCACAGCTTCGGACCATTCTCCTTTAAAAATCAGGACTAAACTCATGCAAAACAACCTTGCCCCCATTCCAGAGCTGTATGTGTCGTATGACAGCGCGGAAAAGCTGAAACTTGAAGCCGCTGATCTGGTTAGCCACGATCTGACACCCCGTCAGATCTGCGATCTGGAACTGCTGATGAACGGCGGGTTCAACCCGCTGAAAGGCTTCCTGACCGAAGAAGACTATGACGGTGTTGTTGAAAACATGCGCCTTGCCGACGGCAGCCTGTGGCCAATGCCAATCACGCTGGATGTGTCCGAAGACTTTGCCGCCTCACTGGAAGCAGGCCAAGACATCGCGTTGCGCGACCAAGAAGGCGTTATTCTGGCGACCATGACTGTCACCGACAACTGGGTCCCAAACAAAGCGCGCGAAGCGGAAAAAGTATTCGGCGCCGATGATGACGCGCACCCAGCGGTAAACTACCTGCACAACCAAGCGGGCAAAGTATACCTTGGCGGCCCTGTCACAGGCATCCAGCAGCCCGTTCACTATGACTTCAAATCGCGCCGCGACACACCTAACGAAATGCGTGCGCATTTCCGCAAAATGGGCTGGCGCAAAGTGGTTGCATTCCAAACCCGCAACCCGCTGCACCGCGCCCACCAAGAGCTGACATTCCGCGCGGCACGTGAAGCCCAAGCGAACCTGTTGATCCACCCTGTTGTTGGCCTGACAAAGCCCGGCGATGTGGACCACTTTACCCGCGTGCGCTGCTATGAGGCAGTTCTGGACCAGTACCCACAAGCAACAACAGCCATGTCTTTGCTGAACCTTGCCATGCGTATGGCTGGCCCACGTGAGGCCGTTTGGCACGGTCTGATCCGTAAAAACCACGGCTGCACGCACTTCATCGTTGGCCGCGACCACGCGGGCCCTGGCTCGAACTCGCAGGGCGAAGATTTCTACGGCCCCTATGACGCACAAGAGCTCTTCCGCGCCAATCAGGAAGAAATGGGCATCGAAATGGTCGATTTCAAACACATGGTTTGGGTAGCAGAGCGCGCCCAGTACGAAGCCATGGACGAAATCAAAGACAAAGACGATGTGACCATCCTGAACATCTCGGGCACGGAACTGCGCCGCCGCTTGGCTGAAGGTCTGGAAATCCCTGAGTGGTTCTCCTTCCCTGAAGTTGTAAAAGAGCTGCGCCGCACCAAGCCACCGCGCGCGAAACAGGGTTTCACCGTATTCTTCACAGGCTTCTCCGGTTCCGGTAAATCCACCATCGCCAACGCGTTGATGGTCAAGCTGATGGAACAAGGCGGCCGCCCTGTGACATTGTTGGACGGTGACATCGTGCGCAAAAACCTGTCTTCCGAGCTGGGCTTTAGCAAAGAGCACCGCGATCTGAACATCCGCCGCATCGGCTATGTTGCGTCCGAGATCACCAAAAACGGCGGCATCGCCATCTGTGCGCCTATCGCGCCTTATGCCACCACGCGCCGCGCGGTACGTGAAGACATCGAAGCCTTTGGTGCCTTTGTTGAAGTGCATGTTGCGACCTCGATCGAGGAATGTGAACGCCGCGACCGCAAAGGCCTGTACAAACTGGCGCGCGAAGGCAAGATCAAGGAATTCACAGGGATCTCAGACCCTTACGATGTTCCAGTCAGCCCCGAGCTGAGCGTTGAGACAGAAAATGTTGACGTAGACAACTGCGCACACCAAGTTCTGCTCAAGCTGGAAAGCATGGGCCTGATCAAAGGCTAAGCCTTTCTTCAGCAAAAGAAAATCAAAGGCCAGCCCCAACGGGCTGGCCTTTTTTCGTTTCAAAGCCCCCCTGCCCCAAAAGTGCCGCCACGTCACTTTTTCATTTTTCCAAAATATTGATCCACATCAATTCGAATGTGTGAATGTGTATGCAAAAAACCTCATCCAAGTGAGTTCAATTCCTAAAGGAGGAGGCACAATGCCACTAAACTGGAAAACTGGCGGGGTCTTGTTAGGCTTTGTTTTCTTTCTGGCTGTTTTGCTGGTCAAACCTATTGGCGTAAGCACCCAGTTTGTCATTCTTGACGGTATCGTCGCAGATGCCGTCAATCCTAATTTTATCACCCAAACCGATGAAGGCTATACATCTACAAACGCCTATATGGCCAAGTCCAACGGTAAATACGCCAAGAGCGCGGCGAACCCGATCAATTATAGTTTTGTCTTTGTCATCGCTATGGTTATTGGCGCGGCAGTTTCTGCAATGGCACGCGGCGGCATCACTGCCTCTGATCGTGCGGTCCCAGCGATTTGGCGCGCCAACTTTGGCGATTCATCAACCAAACGCTACATCGCCGTATTTATCTCTGGCTTTATCGTACTTTACGGTGCGCGTCTGGCTGGTGGCTGTACGTCTGGCCATATGATGTCGGGCATGATGCAAACATCCCTGTCCGGCTACATCTTTGCCGCTGGCGCGTTTGCTGCTGCCGTTCCGACCGCCCTGATCATGTTTAAAAAGGAGGCCTAAACCATGTCATCCATTATTCTTGCTCTCGTAATCGGCGGCATCTTTGGTGCCACTTTGGATCGCATTGGCGCCACCAGCCCTGACTGGATCGGCAAAATGCTGGCCCTCAAGCATCTACACCTCATGAAGACAATCTTGCTGGCGATTGGTGTTGGGTCGACATTGATGTTTGTGGGCCAGATGCTTGGCTTGGTCGATGTTGCCCATATGAGCGTTAAATCCGCATATGTCGGCGTCTTTATCGGCGGGATCATGTTGGGTATTGGCTGGGCTGCTTCCGGCTACTGCCCCGGCACAGGGGTTTGCGCAGCGGCTTCTGGTCGCAAAGACGCATTGTTCTTTATTGCTGGGGGCCTTTTGGGTGCAGCGGCCTATATGGCAACTTACCCCGCATGGGAGGCCAGCGGCCTGTTGAACAGCATCGCTGGTGGCAAGGTTACCCTTGGCGCGGTTCCGGGATCAAAGTTCTCAGGGGTGTCTACTCTGCCAGGTGATATCCTTGGTGTTATTCTGGGCCTGATCCTGATCGGTGTCGCGTTTGTTTTGCCTGATCGCCTTGTCGGGGGGCCAACAGCTGCCGAAGTGCCTGCAGAATAATCCTGCTAACCAGCAGCTTTTGCACCCAAAACGACCAAAGGCCAGCCCTAACGGGTTGGCCTTTTCAATCGCGGCCAACCTCTACCAAGCTGCGGTGTAGATCCCCAACACGTCAGCCTCTGAAAGTTCGCGTGGGTTATTCACCAGCAGGCGTGTCTGGTTCATCGCATCGCTTGCAAGCTTGGGCAGGACGTCTTTTGGGATATCCATCTCTCGCAGGCTTTGTTGCAGACCGCAGCGCTGGGACAGCGCGGCCATTGCATCACAAAAGGCCATTGCCCGCTCTTTCACATCTGTAATTTTTGCCAATTCCGGAAAGGCGAAACCTGCAATTTCGGCATATGGCTCTGGGGCAACTTCTGCGTTGAAGCGCAGCACATAGGGGAGGACCAGCGCATTCGATAACCCGTGTGGCACATGGAAATGCCCGCCAATCGGATAGGCCAGCGCATGAACCGCCGCCACAGGTGAGTTGGCAAACGCCTGCCCTGCCAGCATTGATCCCAGCAACATGTCCGAGCGCGCCTGTATATTATCGCCCGAATGCACTGCTGTTTCCAACGATGCCCCCATCAGTTGCAAGGCTTCGGTCGATAGCTTGCGGGAAATCGGATTGTTGTTTGGGCTGGCCGAGGCATAGGCCTCGATCGCGTGGACCATCGCATCAATCCCAGTTGCCGCCGTGATATGGGGTGGCAAGCCCAATGTCAGCTCTGGGTCAAGCAGCGCGATGTCAGGCAAAAGAACCGGTGAGACAACGCCCATTTTTTCGCTCTCACCCGTTGTCACGATAGAAATTGGCGTCACTTCAGAGCCTGTGCCCGATGTCGTGGGCACCAAAATCAGAGGCAACCGCGGCCCCTTGGCATTGCCGACACCGTAGACATCTTTGAGGCTTTCGCGCCCCATCCCCAGCAACGCCACCAGCTTTGCCACATCTAACGAAGACCCGCCGCCCAATCCGATGACCCCTTGCACCTTTGACTGGATCGCCAATTGCGCACAGTGGTTTATCACCTCTTCGGGCGGATCAGCCTTAACATCCTGATAGAGCGTGACCGCGACCCCCGCCTCCTGCAAAGCAGCCAAGGCCTTTTCAACGATCCCAGTGGCCATCATCCCCGGATCCGTGACAAGCAACACCCGCGAGCCAATTTCGGCTTTGGTCATATCCCCGATCTGAGCCAAAAGCCCAGCGCCAAATCTAATGCTGGCAGATGTGTTGAAATTAAATGGCTTCATAAAAACGCTCCTCTTCCCAAGGAGATACTGCGCAGACCCCAAGCGCAGGTCAATTCATACCTTGGCTTTAGCGCTGACACCCTTGCGTCACTGTTTTTCTGGCGCATGCCCTTTCAACGGAAAAAGGGACCGCATTTCTGCGATCCCCTGATTTGCTTCGGCGCCTTTGCAGGTGGCCCTAATGCACCAAAACAGGCGCGTAATTATGTTCGCGCGCCAAATCAAAGGCCAGCTTGCGATCCCCCACAAGGGCAAGCTGCTGCCCCTTGGCATCATGAACCGCATATAATTGGTCCAGCCCTTCGGCCTGATCGCGCACTTCGCGGGGCAGATCGGTTACGGCAATCGTTTTGACGTATACGGTCCGGTCCTGCGGTCCTGTCATTTCGGTATTTTCCATAGCTCTACCCCTTTCGGATATTGATTGTTTGCACAACGGTTTCAGGTTTGGCTTGGGTCAGGTCCACGTGCAGCAGACCGTTTTCCATAAGCGCCTCGCCCACTTCGACACCATCGGCCAGCACAAAACTGCGCTGAAACTGGCGCCCAGCGATTCCACGATGCAAGAACACGCGGCCTTCGCTGTCGTCTTTTTGCCGACCACGGATAACCAATTGGCGGTCCTCGACGGTGATCGACAGTTCATCCTCTGCAAAACCTGCAACAGCCAGCGTGATGCGATAGCTTCGCTCGGAGGTTTGTTCAATATTGAAAGGCGGATAGCCCTCGTTGCCGGATTTAGCGCTGCGTTCCAGCACCCTTTCCAACTGTTCGAATCCCAGCATGTGGGGATAGGAAGCCAGCGTTAGTTTCGTCATCAGCGACACGTCCTTTTCATCTCAAGCGACAGTCTTGGGCCGTCCCATGATTGGCAACGACACCCCATGAATATGGGAATAGTTGCCGCGTGGCGCAAGGGCTATGCGACAAAGCGATTAACGCTTATGAATAAAACTATAGTTGTTAGCGAGAATCACAGCCATGAATGCACCTACCGATCTCTCTATGAAAACCGATGAGGTCTTGCGCGTCGAATTGGAAGTCTTTCGCCGCGAGCACAGCGACCTGAATGATGCCATTGATGCCCTAAATGAACGCGGCACATCCGATCAGTTGACCATGCGGCGATTAAAAAAGCGCAAATTGATGCTGAAAGACCGGATCGCCCAGATCGAAGACCGTTTAACCCCCGACATTATCGCCTAGGTGCAAACGGCGACGCAAATTGCCTCACCACATTGCCCTCCCCTGTTAGCTGGCTATAGTGCCGGCTTCGAAACTTTGACGTAAAGGCCGCAGCGCTATGAGCACTCCCCCCGTTGGTATTATTATGGGTTCCCAGTCTGACTGGTCCACCATGCGCGAAGCCGCAACATTGCTGGATGAGCTGGGCATCGCATACGAGACGCGCATCGTCTCGGCCCACCGCACGCCTGATCGTTTGTGGGAATACGGCAAAACGGCTGTTGATCGCGGGCTACAGGTGATCATTGCTGGCGCTGGGGGTGCGGCCCACCTGCCCGGTATGATGGCGTCAAAGACGCGTGTGCCTGTTGTGGGCGTGCCTGTGCAAACCCGCGCTTTGTCGGGTGTTGATAGCCTGTATTCCATTCTTCAAATGCCACGCGGATTTCCCGTTGCCACCATGGCGATCGGGTCAGCTGGTGCTGCAAATGCTGCCTTGATGGCCGCTGGCATCCTTGCGTTGAAAGACGATGCAATCGCCGCACGCCTTGATGCGTGGCGTGACGCCCTTTCCGCCTCTATTCCGGAAGTTCCTACCGATGACTAATCCTCTCCCCACTGGTGCAACGATTGGTATTCTGGGGGGCGGCCAATTGGGCCGCATGCTCAGCGTGGCGGCCGCCCGTTTGGGTCTGCGCACCCACATCTATGAACCCGGTAGCAACCCGCCCGCCGCAGACGTCGCCAATGCGGTGACCACCGCAGCCTATGACGACACCGCCGCGCTGACCGCCTTTGCGCAGTCGGTTGATCTGGTCACCTATGAATTCGAAAACATCCCGACCGAAGCGCTGGATGTGATCGAGGCGATTACCCCGATCCACCCCAACCGCCGCGCGCTTGGCACCTCCCAAGACAGGTTGGTAGAAAAGACCTTTCTTCAGGACATTGGCCTGACGGTTGCGCCTTTCGCAGACGTTACTGATGCCGCCAGCCTTGACGCGGCTGTGGCCAGCGTTGGCACACCCGCGATCCTGAAAACCCGCCGCTTTGGTTACGATGGCAAAGGCCAATCGCGCCTGAAAACGCCTGAGGATGCGGCAACAGCCCTTGCCGATATGGCGGGTGCGCCTGCGGTGCTGGAAGGGTTTGTGAACTTCAGCATCGAAATTTCGATCATCGCGGCGCGCAACCCGCAGGGCGAAATCGCCTGTTACGATCCCGGCGAAAACATCCACCGCGACGGTATCCTGCACACCACCACTGTTCCAGCAAAGCTGCCGCCGCGCTTGCGGACGGATGCCGTGCTGTTGGCCGCCAAGATCCTGAACACGCTGGACTATGTCGGCGTAATGGGGGTTGAGCTGTTTGTGACGCCACAAGGGCTAATCGTGAATGAGATCGCCCCGCGGGTCCATAACTCGGGCCATTGGACACAGAACGGCTGCGCAGTTGATCAGTTTGAGCAGCACATCCGCGCCATCGCGGGCTGGCCACTGGGTGATGGCACGCGTTACGCGGATGTCGTGATGGAAAACCTGATCGGTGACGATGTTGACGCGATCCCCGCCCTCGCCAAGGAACCCAACTGTGCCATTCACCTATATGGCAAGGTCGAAACCAAGGCGGGTCGGAAAATGGGTCACGTGAACAGGGTTACGCGCTAGCCCCTAGCCCATGAACCGCGCGGCGATGTCACCGCTCATATAGCTGACACGCCCCTGAACCAACGTGGCAGCCACCCGCAGGCTGTCACGATCCAGCACAACCATATCAGCGCGTTTGCCCGCCTCTAGGGTGCCCCGATCTGACAGGCCCAGCACGGCCGCAGGTCCGGCAGAGACCAAAGACCACGCACCAGCCAAATCCAGCATGCCGTTTTGCCACAACATCAGCGCCGCACGCCGCGCACTGGGGTAATGGTAATCCGAAGCAAGGGCATCGCAGTACCCCATGGCAATCAGGTCTACAGCCGACACATTCAGGTTGTGCGACCCGCCTCTCACCACGTTGGGCGATCCCATAACCACGATGCCGCCGCCCTCTTTTGCTGCTTCGGCGGCTTCTAGCGTTTCGGGGAACTCGGCCACGTTTACGCCGCGTTTGGCCCATGCTGCGCGTTGCGGGGCGGTGGCGTCGTCGTGGCTGCCCATGGCGATGCCGCGTTGCCCCAGTTGCCCACACAACCAATCCAGCGCCGAGGGAACCTCATCCGCATAAGACTCAAGCGATTGCATCAGCGCCAAATGGTTTTCAGGACTGCGCCGCGCCTTTAAGGCTTGGGAAACCAACCTGCGCGGCTGGCGACCCTCCTTGAGGCGGTCATGCGGGAGGTGATCGTTAAACACGATATACCGCAGCCCCCATTCGTCCATCTTGGCTGGCAGCTCGTCATATAGTTCTAGCTGATAGGTTTCAAAGCGCAGCTGGCCGCGTAGATCGGTCACCATCTTTGGCGCGACATCGCGCAGGTGGCTAAACACCTCTTCGGCGAACTCTAGCCCGCGCACGCCCCCTTCCCAGCTGATGAACTGGGCCAAGGTTGCGGTGGTGATGCCGTTTGCTGCCAGCTCGGCCTCGACGGCGATCAGGCCCTCGGCCATATCCTTCATCGCGCCGCGACGGGGGGCAAGGTGGCGTTCAAACCCGTCCCCATGCACATCGACAATACCGGGCAGCACCAGATACCCGCTTAGATCAACTGCACGCCCCACAGGAGCATCAACGATCACGCCATCCGCAAAGGACAGCCCGTCACGGTGAAGCCCTGCCCGCCCCAAAATCTCGGCACCTGTCAGATCAAGGTTTAACACTTTGCTTATCCTCTCCGCTGAGGCAGTCGCCTTCGGGGCAGCCTAATTGTTCAAGCACAGCACCCAACAAAGTTAGATCGGGGTCAAACAGGCCCGTGTTCAAAAATTCTACCGTTTGGGCAATGACACGCGGATTATTCATCATGAATGTATGGGTCACAGGTAAGGTAATATGGGCCTTCATCCCCCTAAGGCGGGTTGAGGCGACCGTCACCTTGCCGTCATCCGGCCCGGGTAAAACGGACGAGAAATATGGGTTGAGAGATTGCGATCCTGCGATCACACCCAATTCAAAATTCGCATCTGGCAGGCTGCGCGGCAAAGAATCCTCGCCTGTGCCCATCTGCATTCCAGCGGGGCCATTGATCCAGTCAAAGGCAATGATGTCACGCAATTCGTCAATGACTTCGCTGCCTTGGTTTGGCGGCCCCAACATCACCACGCGCCCGATTTGGTCTGGCCCGACCTCGGCCACCCATTGACGAACAAGAATGCCGCCCATCGAGTGGGTAACGAAATCAACTTTCTCTGTACCACAGGCCGCAACGGCATCCGGTACTGTTCTGCGGGTTAGCTCTTCGATCGGGGCCTCGGTAGACGGATAGCCCGGGCGGATCACGCGCCAACCCTCAGCCTCCAGTGCCGCCTCCATCAAGGCAAAGGAGCTTTCGGTTCTGGCAAGACCGTGCAGCAGGATGACACAGCGCGCTTGGGCCGCGCTGGCCATCAGGACAAAGGCGCATATGATCGCTGTTATTCTCATGCCACGCTATGTAGTGGCATTCGGCTGGCTTGTAAGCCCCTTACGCGGGGGCTTGGCTAAAACTATTTGGTTGGGCTGTTAGGGTGCCTAAGGTTTCTTGGCGCTCACCGCCCAACCGATCCCCCCAACAACCAAGGCCGCGGCGACCAAAACAGTGCCAGAAACTGCCTCGCCCAGCAGGGCCGCTCCGGCGACAATTGCAATCACGGGGACGCTGAGCTGTACAATCGCAGCTGTTGTCCCCTGCATTTGGCGCAAGACGTTGTACCAAAGGGCATAACCCAGCCCCGATGTCACCGCGCCACTGATCACGGCCAATAGGATACCTTGAGCGTCCCCAGAAAAATCGCTGTTGAAAAGAAGGATTGTAAGGATCGGCAAGCACAAGACAAAGTTCGCAGCCGACGCAGCCAAAGGATCAGCGGACGAGCGCCCGACGATGGAATAGGCCGCCCAGCCAAGCCCTGCCAAGATCATCAAGCCTGCGCCGATAGGGTCTGTTGTCGCTTCCGTGCTCGGCCACAGAACCAGCAGCAACCCAGCAAAGGCTAGCGCCGCGCCGCTCAGCTGGCGCGCAGTCGGTTTGGCTGCGGTAACGCCTGAATGGGTAAACATCGCAATCTGGGTAACACCAAACAGGATCAACGCCCCCAACCCCGCATCAAGCGTTGAGTAGGCCAATGAAAACCCGAACATATAGGCCGTGAGGCTGATCGCCCCAACAAGGCGGGTGCGATTGAACAGGGGCAAAGCCTTGCCTTGCCACAACACAATGCCAGAAAGCATCAGAGCACCAGCGGCAACGCGAACAATCGCAAAGGCGCCAGGGCCAAGATGGCCACCGTCAACCGCCGCGCGGGTTAACAGCGAATTGGCGGCAAAGGCGCACATGGTGAGGACAGTCAAAAGGATCAAACGCATAAGGGGGGCCTAACCTGTCCCAGCGGCTCAGCCAAGGAGTTTCGACAGGCAGTCGCCCTCACTTCTTCGGCATTTGAATGGGCTGATCGTCATCGCCCTAAACGTGACAAAGGGCCCAAGCGGGCCCTTTGCACTGTCTTTGCAGACAGGTGGCATCTCTTGATCTGGTTGCCCGAAGGCTTGCAGACCTCAGAGAGGCATCCGTAAGCGGTTGCTTACATCATGCCGCCCATGCCGCCCATGCCGCCCATGTCAGGCATTGCTGCGCCGCCGCCGTCTTTGGACGGGCGATCGCCAACCATTGCTTCGGTTGTGATCAGCAGACCCGCGATGGATGCTGCGTCCTGCAGAGCTGTGCGGCTCACTTTTGCAGGGTCAATCACGCCGAAGTTGAACATGTCGCCATATTCTTCGGTCTGAGCGTTAAAGCCGAATGTCAGGTCGTCGCTTTCGCGGATTTTGCCCGCAACAACGGAACCGTCAACGCCGGAGTTTTCAGCAATCTGGCGCAGCGGCGCTTCGAGCGCTTTGCGTACGATTGTGATACCAACGTTCTGGTCGTTGTTTGCGCCTTCCAGACCGTCAAGCGATTTTGCCGCCTGAACCAGAGCAACACCACCACCAACAACGATGCCTTCTTGAACAGCAGCGCGTGTCGCGTTCAGGGCGTCATCAACGCGGTCTTTACGCTCTTTCACTTCTACTTCGGTCATGCCGCCAACACGGATAACAGCAACACCGCCAGCCAATTTGGCAACGCGTTCTTGCAGTTTTTCACGGTCGTAGTCGGATGAGGTTTCTTCGATCTGGTTACGGATCTGTGCAACACGTGCTTCGATGTCACCCTTGTCGCCACCGCCATCAACGATTGTGGACTCGTCTTTGGTGATTTGAACTTTCTTGGCGGAACCCAGCATGTCCATTGTTACGGACTCAAGCTTCATGCCCAGATCTTCAGAGATCACCTGACCACCTGTCAGAACTGCAAGGTCTTGCAGCATGGCTTTGCGGCGATCGCCGAAACCAGGTGCTTTGACCGCAGCGATTTTCAGGCCGCCGCGCAGTTTGTTCACAACCAGAGTTGCCAGCGCTTCGCCTTCAACATCTTCTGCAATGATAACCAGTGGCTTTTGCGACTGGATCACCTGCTCGAGCAGTGGAACCATTGGCTGCAAGGAAGACAGTTTTTTCTCGTGAAGCAGGATGATCGCGTCTTCCAGCTCAACAGTCATTTTGTCAGAGTTTGTGACAAAGTAAGGGGACAGGTAACCGCGGTCGAACTGCATGCCTTCAACAACATCGGTTTCTGTTTCCAGACCTTTGTTCTCTTCAACAGTGATAACGCCTTCGTTGCCAACTTTTTGCATCGCGTCTGCGATCTGACGACCGATTTCCGCTTCGCCGTTTGCAGAAATTGTACCAACCTGAGCAACTTCGTCGCTGTCGGAAACAGGGCGTGCAGCGGATTTGATCGCTTCAACAACAGCGGAAGTCGCCATGTCGATGCCGCGCTTTAGGTCCATCGGGTTCATGCCAGCGGCAACCGATTTCATGCCTTCTTTAACGATGGCCTGAGCCAAAACAGTTGCGGTTGTTGTACCGTCGCCTGCTTCGTCATTGGTACGGGAAGCAACTTCCTTAACCATTTGTGCGCCCATGTTCTCGAACTTGTCTTCCAGTTCGATCTCTTTAGCAACAGATACACCATCTTTGGTGATGCGTGGTGCGCCGAACGATTTGTCCAGAACAACGTTGCGGCCTTTTGGGCCAAGTGTAACTTTTACAGCGTCTGCCAGAATGTTCACACCTGTGAGCATCTTGTTGCGCGCGTCTGTACCGAATTTGACGTCTTTTGCAGCCATTTTCGAAATCTCCTAATTTAGTTTTATGATGGAAAGCGTGTCGTAGGGTGGGTGAAACCCACCTGCCCTATGTTCAGGACAGGATCCCCATGATGTCGCTTTCTTTCATCATCAGCATTTCTACGCCGTCGACGGTTACTTCTGTGCCGGACCATTTGCCGAACAGAACTTTGTCGCCTGCTTTTACCGCTGGTGCGATCAGTTCGCCGCTGTCTTTGCGGGCGCCTTCGCCTACAGAAACGACTTCACCTTCGGAAGGCTTTTCTTTCGCGCTATCGGGAATAATCAACCCGCCAGCAGTTTTCTCTTCGCTTTCTGTGCGCTTTACCAGCACGCGGTCGTGAAGCGGTGTCAATGCCATCTTTGTAGCTCCTTGATGCTCAAAGTTATATCTCTATGACCGGCCCTTCACCTGAAGCGGCCAGCCGTTATCACTCACCTAGGTCGAGTGACAACAAGCGATAGGTAGGGAGGAGTCGGGCGTGAGTCAACAACTGGACAAAGAAAACTCGGAAACCCGCATTCAGCACCTTAGTCAACCCCAAGCACACGAGACGCAACCGAGACAGCTTCGGCGCCAGCGGGTGTAATCCCATAAACCCCTTTTTCCACTTTCTCAAACCAGCCATAGTGGTTGTCTCGCATCATGGTCGTGGCCCGTTTGACGCTGGTTTCACGCGCAACATCCGCGCCTTTACTTGCACCAACCTCGAATAGATAGACGGCGATTTTCACCGCATCCTGCCGATAGGCCGTCACCAGCCCCGCCCGTGTTTGCCCCCCGTCATTTGGATCACCCTGACGACGGGCAAATTCCTTTAGCAACGTCGCCTTGCGTTTGGCGTTTTTGCGGGGGGCATAGGGGCCAGGATCACAGTGAACGGTCACCAATCCATCTTCGACCCGCACCGTCATCAGCCCAAGGCCCAACCGCCGCGCCATTGCCGTGTTCGCCTTGACGGCTTTGTAAAACGGTTTTCCCGATTTATGCGCAACGGCAAGGTAGACATCATCGCTGACCTTTAGCCGCTCGATACATTGATGGAATAGCGCTAGCGAAAACCCCAGCTTTAGCTCAACAACCACGGGCGGTTCAGCACCCCGCACCGCGACAACATCAGCCGCGCCCACTTCGGCCTTTACCACATAGCCCTGATCCTCAAGAAAGGATTTCACGGGCGGGTATAAATCTGTCTCGCGTGTTGTCATGTGCTGAAACTAGCACCATTCCCATACATCGTGAATCCCCCTAAACTGCCCTGATGACACGTGATGAGCTAACCCAATTCTGCGCCGCCCAGCCCCACGCCACCCATGTTGTGCAATGGGGCAACGCGGATGTGTACAAGATCGGCGGCAAAGTCTTTGCCATCATCGGCATGGGCAACAGCGGCGCAACAGCAACGTTCAAGACATCCCATATGGCGTTTGAGATCCTCTCAGACAGCCCCGGATTGCAGCCAGCGCCCTATATGGCGTCACGGGGGTTAAAGTGGATCCAACACTACGCCGAACCCGGCCTGTCGGACGACAGCCTAAAGGATCACATTCGCGCCTCTTATGAGATGGTTGCCGCTGGTCTGACCAAGAAAATGCGCGCTTCGCTGGGGATAAAAGAGGTTTAGGCGGGGCACATAGCCGCCCTGTTATATTGCCCCCGTGACAAGGCCAGCGTTCCTGTTATAAGGCGCGAAATTGATCCAAATTTCCTGCAGGAGCGCATAATGACAACTCTCGTTTTCGGCCACAAATCACCAGACACAGACAGCACCGGTAGCCCTATCATCTGGGCTTGGTTCCTGAACGACGTTGTAGGTGTACCTGCCAAACCTGTCCTGCTGGGCGAGCCAAACACCGAAGCGCTGTTCATGCTGGACCACTGGAAACTGGACAAGCCGGAAATCATTGAAGACGTGGCAGACGACCAGCCTGTTGTGATCGTTGACACCAACAACCCAGCCGAGCTGCCTGCAAACATCAACGGCGCCGACATCACCGCCATCATCGACCACCACAAACTGGTTGGTGGTCTGGAAACCAAAGGTCCGATCCACATGGTGATCGAGCCTCTGGCCTGTACCGCAACAATCATGTGGAAGCTGATCGGCAAAGACATGGCAAAAATGCCTGACGCCGTAAAAGGCGCGATGCTGACATGTATCCTGTCCGACACGCTGGAATTCCGCAGCCCGACCACAACGCAAGAAGACAAAGCCGTTGCATGGTCACTGGCCGAACAGCTGGGCATCAACATCTCTGACTACGCCGCGGCAATGTTCGCTGCCAAGTCTGACGTGTCCTCCTTCTCTGAGGCGGAATTGCTGCGCATGGACAGCAAGGAATTCGAAGTAGACGGCAAGCAGCTGCGCGTTTCCGTTCTGGAAACCACCTCCCCAGCCGCTGTTCTGGACCGCAAAGACGCGCTGATGGCCGCAATGCCAGGCGTTGCGACCGAAGATGGCGCAGATCAGGTTCTGCTGTTCGTTGTCGACATCCTGAACGAAGAAGCCACCATGCTGGTGCCGAACGAGCTGACCAAAACCATCGCGGAAAAATCTTTTGGCGCCGCCGTTTCTGGCGACACAGTTGTTCTTCCCGGCATCATGAGCCGCAAAAAGCAGATCATCCCGAACCTCAAGGTCTGATCTACCTACATTGAATTCGAAAGGGTCCGCTTTGCAAAAGGCGGGCCCTTTTTCATTTACCCTACGCCCTTTGCATCTGTGCGTGGCTCGGCTATCCCAACGTCAAACCGATCTTACAGAGAGCCGCACAATGACCCGTATCATCAATTCCCTTTCCGTGATCTCTGCGAATTACGACGCTTTGTTCGTCGATCTATGGGGCTGCGTTCATAACGGCGTCGAAGCAATTCCCAGTGCGGTTACCGCGCTTCAGGAATACCGCAAATCGGGCGGCATCGTCATTCTGGTTACCAACTCGCCGCGCCCCCGCGCGGGGGTGGTCAAACAGTTGATCCACTTCAAAGTGCCCGAAGACGCCTATGACGCGATTGCCACTTCTGGCGATTCCGCGCGCTCAGCCATGTATCGCGGCGTGGTCGGTAACAAGGTCTGGCATTATGGCCCCGTCACCGACAGCCGCTTTTTCGACCCGCTGGATATTCTGGAAAACCCGCAGGAAATCACGCGTGTCCCGCTAGAAGAAGCCACAGGCATTGTTTGTACTGGCCCCTTTGACGCACAGGCAGATCCCGAAACATGGCGCCCCGAATTGGAGCAAGCCCTGTCGCGGGGTTTGAAACTTCTCTGTGCCAACCCCGACATCGTTGTCGATCGTGGCGAGGTACGCGAATGGTGTGCGGGCGCCGTGGCCAAGATGTATACCGAAATGGGCGGAGAGAGCCTGTATTTTGGCAAACCCCACGCGCCGATCTATGATCTGGCTCGCCGCCGCCTGTACAAGCTGGCCTCCTCTATCCCTGATCAGAACATCCTTGCGATCGGGGACGGCATTCTCACGGATGTAAAAGGCGGCATCGATGAGGGAATCGATTCCCTGTTCATCTCGGGTGGGTTGGCTGCTGCAGAAACAAAAACGACCACGCAACCAGACGAGGCAGCCCTAAGGGACTACCTTGAAAAGGAAAAACTGAATCCCAGCTTCACAATAGGGCATCTTCGCTGACATATTTTTGGCTTGCATTTCTGCACTTGCAAAGTAATTAAGTTACACCACGGGCATATCGCCCGCATGTTTATTACTTAGAGGGTCAGGATGTTGGACAATCTTCCACGCGGTACGATCGTAATTGAAGACATCGAAATCGGCATGTTCCGGTATCTGCGCAAGCAGGTCACGGATCAGGATATCGAAATGTTCGCCACAGTCTCGACCGATCATAATCCGGTCCACATGGATGATGACTATGCCCAAGATACGATTTTTCAGGGTCGTATCGCGCACGGCATGCTGACTGCTGGCCTCATCTCGGCTGTGATTGGTGAGCAGCTTCCAGGCCATGGGACAGTCTACCTTGCCCAGACCATGAAGTTCCTGCGCCCTGTTCGCCCAGGCGACACCGTATATGCCGAGGTCAAAGTAACAGATATCGATCCCGCAAAGCGCATCGTAAAGATGGATTGCCACTGCGCTGTGGATGGTAAAAAGGTCTTGGTTGGCGAAGCCACCGTTCTAGCGCCCTCTCGCAAGTTCGACTGACCTTGCGCGTCTCCGCAGGGGCAGCTACTCACTGCTTATGCGGATCATTTCTGACTATCAGTTTGTAGAAGATTGTGATCGCGGCGCGACTGCCGCGATTGGCAATTTCGATGGTGTCCACCTTGGGCATCGCTCGGTGATTGAGCTGGCGCGCAATGCGGCGCCAGATGCCCCTTTGGGCATCGTCACCTTTGACCCTCACCCGAGGGCCTATTTCGCCCCTACCGCGCCCCCCTTTCAGTTGATGAGCAGTGCTGCGCGCGCATCGCGCCTTGCCAAAGTCGGCGTAGAACGCCTGTATCAGTTGCCGTTTAACACGGCATTGGCCTCGCTCACCCCGTTTGATTTTGCCGATAAGGTCATCAGCAAGGGCCTTGGCCTGAAACACGTCGTTGTCGGGGCTGATTTCTGCTTTGGCAAGGGCCGCGCGGGCACGGCGGCTGATCTTGTGCAATTCGGAGAGCAGCTGGGCTTTGGTGTCACGATCGCCCCTCTCATGGAACGCTCAGAACAGACCGTTTCATCAACCGCCATTCGCCAAGCACTGGCAGAGGCGCGCCCGCGTGATGCGGCCGCTATGCTGGGCCATTGGCACCGCATCGAAGGCCCTGTCATTGGTGGTGAACAGCGCGGTCGCGAACTGGGCTATCCAACCGCAAATATGTCTATCGACGGTCTGCACCCGCCTGCCTTTGGCGTTTATGCGGTACTTGTGGATGTTCTGGAAGGGCCACATGCTGGCAGCTATCGCGGTGTCGCCTCGATGGGTATTCGCCCGATGTTTGGCGAAAACAAACCCAACCTTGAAACCTTCGTCTTTGACTTCAAAGGGGATCTTTATGGCACGCCCCTTTCCGTTGCATTGGTCGAACACCTGCGCGGCGAAGAGAAATTTGACAGCCTTGATGCGCTGATCGCCCAGATGGATGCCGACAGCCTGCAAGCGCGAAAAATTCTGGCCGCGCTATGAGCGACCAGATCGAGCGCGATGGCCTGTCCAAACTGTTCTGGGAGCGAAAGCCGCTGAAATCCCTGAACAAAAAGGAATGGGAAGCCCTGTGCGATGGCTGTGGCAAATGCTGCCTGAACAAGCTGGAAGATGAGGACAGCGGCGAAGTAGCCCTCACCAATGTTGCCTGCCGCCTGTTGGACGATGCGACCTGCCATTGTTCGCAATATGAAATCCGCCACCAGTTTGTGCCTGATTGCATCGTCATGACCCCCGAAAACATCGACGATCACGCCTATTGGATGCCCCAGACCTGCGCCTATCGCCTGCTTTGGAGCGGTGAGGCGCTGCCAAAATGGCATCCGCTGATCACAGGCACCCAAGACTCCGTTCACAAGGCGGGCGTGTCGATGCGCCACCGTACCGTCAGCGAATGGGAAACAGAATTCGAAGACTGGGAAGACCACATCATCGAGGAGCCTATCTAGATGTTTTTTGCTTCAGACAATTCCGGCCCTGTTCACCCAAAGATCATGCAGCGCATGGCCGAGGCCAACACGGGCTATGCCATGCCCTATGGCAATGACGAGATCATGGAAGAAGTGCGCGCAAGCATCCGCGCCCAGTTTGAGGCCCCCGATGCGGCTGTCTATCTGGTTGCCACAGGCACAGCCGCCAATTCGCTGGCCCTCGCCTGTTACACCCAACCGTGGCAAACGATTTTCTGCGCACAACACAGCCATATAGAAGAAGACGAATGCAACGCTCCTGAGTTTTATGCAGGGGGTGCCAAGCTCACTAAAATCCCGACTGAGGATAAGATGGCCCCTGCCGATCTGGCCTCTGCGATCGCCCGCCGCCCTGCCAATAGCAATGTGCATATGGCACAGGCTGGCCCTGTATCTATCACTCAGGTCACTGAGTTTGGCGCGGTGCATACGCTGGAAGAACTGCGCGCGCTGACTGCCGTGGCAAAGGCCGCTAACCTGCCCGTTCATCTGGATGGCGCGCGGTTTGCCAATGCCTTGGTTGCGTTGGACTGTACACCGGCCGAGATGACGTGGAAGTCTGGCGTGGATGTTGTCAGCTTTGGCGGGACGAAAAACGGCTGCATGGGCGTTGAGGCGGTGATCTTTTTCGACCCCGCCAAGGCGTGGGAGTTTGAACTGCGGCGCAAACGCGGAGCACATCTGTTTTCCAAACACCGCTACCTGTCGGCCCAAATGGCGGCCTATTTGCAAGATGACCTGTGGCAAGATCTGGCGCGCAGCGCCAATGCGGCCTGCGCCCGACTGGCCGAGGGGCTGGTAAAAGCGGGGGCGGAAATGATCCACACGCCGCAAGCGAACATGATCTTCACCCGTTTTCCGCGCGCGGTTCACCAAAAGCTACAGGCCGATGGGGCGAAATACTATGTTCTGGATGGTGATGTTGCCACAGGCCCCGCGGATGAGATACTGGGCGCGCGACTGGTCTGTGACTGGTCGATGACAGATGCTCTCATCGACCAGTTTTTGAGCCATTTCTGACCTCTAGCTGCGCGCCAACAACGCCCTGATGGGCTTGGCCACCTCTTCAGGGTGGGTGACGGGCAGCATATGCCCTGCCCCTTTTACAACGGCGCGCGTGACATTGGGTAAACGCGCCTCAAGGGAGGTTGCGATCTGCCCGCTCATCTTGGGCGATTGATCACCCTCGATCAGCAAGGAAGGCATCGTTGCGCCCTCCATCCGCCCCGGATCTAGCAACCCGCCGCTGTCGAGGTGCAAAAACGCATAGCTTTCGGGGACAAAGTGGATCAGCCGCGTCATGTGGTCTTGCATCCGTTTCGGGAATTTGTCCCACGGCGTGCCATCCCCCCAATCACGGTTGAAAATCCGCGCTGCTTCGCGTTCATCGCCCGCATCAAAGGCTGCATTCATCGCGGCGCTATCTTCCTCGAACTGCTCTAACAGCTCTGGATGATCCGCAAGAACGGCCGCGAAATAGACGGGTTCGATCATGGTGAGGCTGCGCACCAGCTCGGGTGTTTCTACGGCGATCCGCAAAGCGATGGTCGCCCCGAAGGAATGACCGATCAGATCCATCGGCTCTGTGATCAACCCGCGCGCCATATCAGTCGACACATCATGGATGTCGCCGCTACGGTCCCACTCTTCCGATTTACCGTGGCTTGGCAGATCAAAAGCCAGAAGGCTGATATCATCCTTCAATGCCGCCGCCACGCCGCGCCACGCACCGGATTGGCCAAGCGTACAGTGAATGGCCAATCCGCGTCTGTCCGCGCCTTCAAAAAGGTGGGTGTGGACGCCTAGCGTCACAGTTTACCTTGTAGATAGAGGTCAACGTCTTCGATCCGGTCTTGCCCCCAGAACCGTTGATCGCCAATCACATAGAACGGCGCGCCAAATGCGCCTGCCTCTACGGCGTCTTCCAGATTGCGCGCATAGGTTTCCGCGCCTTCCAACAAACCGCTATCGGCAAGGTTCGGGTCAAAGCCTGCTTCGGTCAGGCAGGCACGAATAACGTCGTCCTGCGCGATGTCTTTTTCTTCGGCCCAGACAGCACGTGTAATGACATGGGCCAACAGCCCCAAATCACCACCACCCGCATTCTGCGCTGCGATAAACGCATAAGCCGCAGGTGCGCCATTTGTGGGCCAATGCGCTGGTTTCAGGTTAAAGGGCATGCCCAGTTTTTTCGCCTGACGCGGTAGTTCTTGGGCGCGGTATTCGATGCGGCTGATGTGGCGGTCTTTGGGCGGTGTACCACCGGTACGGCCAAAGCCCTGTATGATGTCGAACGGCTTGTAATTGATGGTTGCCCCGTGTTTCGCCGCAACCTCCTCCAGCCGAGTCCCGCTTAGGTAGCAATAAGGAGATAGCGTTGCAAAATAGTAGTCGATCTGAGTCATTTGGAGCTCCATTAAGATGTGTCTGCTTTGCCTAACCCTAGGCACATGTTAATCGGTGTTCCAGAGACGATTCTGTATACCGCTGCCACGGAGCCTCCCCCAAATGCCAAATACCCCAGAGCCAAAACTGATTTCCGGCAATGCCAACATGCCGCTAGCCAAAGCTATTGCAAGACGCATGTCGCTACATCGGGGGGTAAACACAGATTTGGTTAACGCCCGCGTTGAACGTTTCAACGACAGCGAAGTTTTTGTCGAAGTGTTCGAAAACGTCCGCGGTGAGGATATGTTCATTATCCAACCCACGTCGAACCCTGCAAACGACAACCTGATGGAACTGCTGATCATGGCGGACGCGCTGCGCCGCTCTTCGGCGAAACGCATTACAGCTGTTCTGCCCTATTTCGGTTATGCCCGCCAAGACCGCCGCACAAAGGCACGCACACCGATCACCGCAAAGCTGGTCGCGAATATGTTGGTAGGGACCGGCATTGAACGCATCCTGACGATGGACCTGCACGCGGCACAAATTCAGGGTTTCTTTGATATTCCCGTTGATAACCTTTACGCCTCCCCTGTTTTTGCGTTGGATATCAAACACGCGTTTAAAGATCAGATGGATGACCTGCTCATCATCTCGCCTGACGTAGGCGGCGTGGCCCGTGCGCGTGAATTAGCCAAACGTCTAAACGCACCGCTAGCCATCGTTGACAAACGCCGCGAGAAAGCTGGCGAAGTCTCGGAGATGACCGTGATTGGTGACGTGAAGGGCAAGACCTGCCTGATTATCGACGACATCTGCGACACCGCAGGCACGCTGTGTAAAGCTGCCGAAGTGCTGCTGGAGAATGGTGCAAAAGAGGTTCACGCCTATATCAGCCACGGCGTTATGTCTGGGCCTGCTGTTGAACGTGTGACCAATTCGGTGATGAAATCGCTGGTCATCACTGACAGCATCCAGCCCACAGATGCGGTTAAGAACGCGCCAAACATCCGTATCGTACCAACAGCGCCGATGTTTGCTCAGGCGATCCTCAACATCTGGAACGGCACCTCTGTGTCGTCCCTGTTCGAGCAAGAGACCCTTGGGCCGATCTATGACGGAATGTACGTAGACGACTAAGCCCAAAGCGGCAAAGGTCTATCCAGAAAATGTGATCTCACCTTTGGGTGGGATCACCTATGGCGAAACACATTTGTTCAGCCAACATCCCATGCATCAGAATCTTCCAGCTCTCCAAACGCTGTCCATGCGATGCGCGCGCGCGCAACCCGTGTATCGCCCCATGTGCGAAACACCATATCAAAGCCCTTTTCGGTGACAGCCTCTGCGGCCACATCCGCGCGCAGCACACTGCCCGCATCCATATCCCACAATGAAATCGATAACTGTACCGTTGGTTCGCTAAGGTATTTTTCGGAGAATTTGATCCGGCGGCGGCGCTCACGCTGGCCGCGGCCCGTCCACATTTCGCCGCCATCTTCAAAGTCTTCAAAGAGGACAACATCGCCGCTGTCCACTCCAACAATTAAACTGCGTAACTTCTTCATCGTTCGTTTGTGTCCCGAGGCATAACTAAACCCTAGATTGCCTGAAATTTGTGGCGAAAGCGAGGCCGCAAAATACAAAAGGCCCCGCAAATTGCGAGGCCTTCTGAAGGATTTATCCCAGGTTCACTCTTCGGCCGTAAGGCCCATGTGCGCACCCATAGCAACCATGTCCGACAACAATCTGGCAGCGTCATCCACTGGGCCAGCTTCGTTTTCGAACTCTTCTTTCACCTTGCTATAGGTGTTTTTTGCCTCTTCCATGATCTCGTCCATGGTTTCTTGCGTCATGTCCGATTTTGCAATCGCACGTTCTGCCAGAACGGACACACCTTTGGCTGTGATCTCGGCGAAACCGCCGGTGACCACATATTCGGACGGCCCGTCAGGGCCATCCACCGTCAGGATACCTGGGCGCAGGGTGGTAATGGTTGCCGAGTGGCCGGGCATTGCCGTCAACTCGCCATCCGTACCCGGAATCTGCACCGAGACAACTTGTGCCGAGGCAAGGCGCCGCTCAGGCGACACCAGATCGAATTGCATCGTGTCTGCCATTGCTCAGTGCTCCCTTAGGCTGCGTCAGCTGCCATTTTCTCGGCTTTCGCCTTCACTTCTTCGATGCCGCCTACCATGTAGAACGCACCTTCTGGAAGGTGGTCATACTCGCCAGCAACAACCGCTTTGAACGATTCAACAGTTTCCGCTAGTGGAACCTGCTTACCGTCTGCGCCGGTGAACACTTTCGCAACGTCAAACGGCTGGGACAAGAAGCGCTCGATTTTACGCGCACGTGCCACGGTCAGTTTGTCGTCCTCGGAGAGTTCATCCATGCCGAGAATGGCAATGATGTCCTGCAAGGATTTGTAACGCTGCAGAACCTGCTGAACGTCTGTCGCGACTTTATAGTGCTCTTCACCGATCACGAGTGGATCGAGCAGACGCGAGGTGGAGCCCAGTGGGTCAACCGCAGGGTAGATACCTTTTTCCGAGATCGAACGATCCAGAACCGTTGTCGCATCGAGGTGCGCAAAGGATGTCGCAGGCGCAGGGTCGGTAAGGTCATCCGCAGGAACATATACGGCCTGAACGGACGTAATGGAGCCAGACTTCGTGGAGGTAATACGCTCCTGCATCGCGCCCATGTCGGTTGCGAGTGTTGGCTGGTAGCCAACCGCAGAAGGAATACGACCCAACAGAGCGGAAACTTCGGAACCGGCCTGTGTGAAGCGGAAGATGTTGTCCACAAAGAACAGAACGTCTGTACCGGATTGGTCACGGAACTGCTCGGCCAATGTCAGACCTGTCAGAGCAACACGCATACGCGCACCTGGAGGCTCGTTCATCTGACCGTAAACCAGGGCCACTTTGGACTCTGTGAGGTTGTCAGGAACAATAACGTTGGATTCGATCATCTCGTGGTAAAGGTCGTTACCTTCACGTGTACGCTCACCAACACCCGCGAATACGGAGAAGCCAGAGTGCACTTTGGCGATGTTGTTGATCAGTTCCATGATCAGAACGGTTTTACCAACACCAGCACCACCGAACAGACCAATTTTACCACCTTTGGCGTATGGCGCCAGAAGGTCGATAACTTTGATGCCTGTTTCCAGAACTTCGGATGTTGTCGCCTGTGCAGAGAACTCAGGTGCGTCCGCGTGGATGGAACGCTTTTCATCTGCTTCAACAGGGCCCTGTTCATCGATAGGCTCGCCTACGACGTTCATGATGCGGCCCAATGTTGCGTTGCCAACAGGAACAGAAATCGGCGTGCCGTTATCTGTAACCGCTTGACCACGAACCAGACCTTCGGTCCCGTCCATCGCAATGGTGCGTACTGTGTTTTCGCCAAGGTGCTGAGCAACTTCAAGGATCAGGTCTTTGCCCTGGTTCTCTGTTGTCAAAGCGTTAAGGATTTCCGGCAGGCTATCCTCGAATTGTACGTCAACGACAGCGCCGATGACTTGGGTGATTTTACCGACTGCTTTTGCCATGTCGTGTTACTCCAATATCTTACAGCGCTTCCGCGCCGGAAATGATTTCGATCAGCTCGTTGGTGATGACGGCCTGACGTGAACGGTTATATTCGATGGTCAAGTCATCGATCATCTCGCCAGCGTTGCGCGTTGCGTTATCCATAGCGGACATGCGTGCGCCCTGCTCCGATGCGCCGTTTTCCAACAGTGCCGAGAAGATGGCAGTTGCCACCCCGCGCGGCAGAAGGTCCACAAGGATCGCTTCCTCGGAAGGCTCGTAATCGAACAACGTGTCAGGTGCATCACCCTCAGCCGCGTCGAATTTGGCTGGGATAATCTGCAAAGCCGTAGGGATTTGGCTAACCACGTTAACGAATTCTGAATAAAACAGAGTGGCGACATCGAATTCGCCTTCGTCAAAGCGGATCAGCACGTCCTTTGCGATGCCCTGCGCATCGGAGAACCCGATACGTTTGACTTCGGTCAGGTCCACGTGGCCCACAAAATACTGCCCCAGTTCGCGATTGATCTGGTCACGGCCCTTTTTGCCTACGGTCAGGATTTTGACTTCCTTACCGTCTGCGATCAGGTCCAAGGCGTGAGCGCGGGCTTTCTTTGCGATGTTGGAATTAAATCCACCACACAGACCCTTCTCCGCTGTCATAACGATCAGCAGATGCACTTTATCCTTGCCCGTACCGCTTAGCAGTTTGGGCGCCGTGTCGGCACCGCCTACAGAAGCTGCAAGCGACGACATAACAGCGTTGAAACGCTCCGCGTAAGGACGGGAGGCTTCGGCAGCTTCCTGCGCGCGGCGAAGTTTCGCCGCGGCAACCATTTGCATGGCCTTAGTGATCTTACGAGTGTTTTTCACACTCGCGATCCGGTTTTTAAGGTCCTTGAGATTGGGCATTGCCTATCTCTCCTTAAGCGAAGTCAGCAGCGAACGCGTCGAGAGCCGCTTTGATTTTGTCTTCCAGCTCACCTTTAACCTTGCGGTCATTGTTGGTGATATCTTCCAGAAGGTCAGCGTTTTTGCTGCGCAGGTGTGTCAGAAGAGCAGCTTCAAAGCGGCCAACGTCTGTCACTTCTACCTTGTCCAGATAGCCGTTTGTGCCTGCGTAGATTACGCAAACGATTTCGGCGTTGGTCAGCGGGTTGTACTGCGGCTGTTTCATCAGCTCGGTCAGGCGCGCACCACGGGCCAGCAGCTGCTGGGTGGAGGCATCCAGATCGGAACCGAACTGAGCAAAGGCCGCCATTTCGCGGTACTGAGCCAAGGACAGTTTCACTGGGCCAGCAACCGAAGACATCGCTTTGGTCTGAGCAGAGGAGCCAACACGCGAAACCGACAGACCGGTGTTCACAGCAGGGCGGATGCCTTGGTAGAACAATTCGGTCTCAAGGAAGATCTGACCGTCGGTGATGGAAATCACGTTGGTCGGAATAAACGCGGAAACGTCACCACCTTGGGTTTCAAT
This sequence comes from Sulfitobacter donghicola DSW-25 = KCTC 12864 = JCM 14565, assembly GCF_000622405.1. Taxonomy (NCBI): domain Bacteria; kingdom Pseudomonadati; phylum Pseudomonadota; class Alphaproteobacteria; order Rhodobacterales; family Roseobacteraceae; genus Sulfitobacter; species Sulfitobacter donghicola. The sequence continues at coordinate 2,101,345 of NZ_JASF01000005.1, read as the reverse complement.
GATTGGCAGAGCTGTCAAAGAGCCGTTGCCTGCATCATCACCCAGCTTCGCGGAACGCTCAAGCAGACGGGAGTGAAGATAGAAAACGTCACCTGGGTAAGCTTCACGCCCGGGTGGACGACGCAGCAGCAGGGACATCTGGCGATAAGAAACCGCTTGCTTGGACAGATCATCATAAACGATCAGAGCGTGGCGGCCATTGTCGCGGAAGTGCTCGGCCATAGCTGTTGCAGAGTAAGGTGCGAGGAACTGCATTGGTGCAGGCTCGGACGCGGTTGCGGCAACAACGATGGAATATTCAATCGCGCCTGTTTCTTCGAGCTTTTTAACCAGCTGAGCAACAGTGGAGCGTTTTTGGCCGATCGCAACGTACACACAGTACATTTTCTTGCTCTCGTCGTCGCCCGCAGCAGCGTTAACCTGTGCTTGGTTCAGCATCGCGTCAAGCGCAACAGCTGTTTTACCGGTCTGACGGTCACCAATGATCAATTCGCGCTGGCCACGGCCAACTGGGATCATCGCGTCAACGGATTTCAGGCCCGTTGCCATTGGTTCGTGAACCGATTTACGTGGGATAATGCCCGGCGCCTTAACTTCGGCCAAGCCGCGCTTTTTGGTGCCCAATGGACCTTTGCCATCAATCGGGTTGCCCAAGCCGTCAACAACGCGGCCCAGCAGTTCGTCACCAGTTGGAACGTCAACAATAGAGTTGGTACGCTTAACTGTGTCGCCTTCTTTAATGTCGCGGTCGGAACCGAAGATAACAACACCAACGTTGTCCGCTTCGAGGTTCAGCGCCATGCCTTGAATACCACCAGGGAATTCAACCATCTCACCAGCTTGGACATTGTCCAAACCGTATACACGCGCAATACCGTCACCAACGGAGAGCACGCGGCCAACTTCGGCCACTTCTGCTTCTTGACCAAAGTTCTTGATCTGGTCCTTCAGGATCGCAGAAATTTCTGCAGCTTGGATACCCATTTATCCGACCTCTTTCATTACGTTCTGGAGGGAATTAAGCTTCGAGCGGACCGATGTGTCGATCATCTTGGAGCCTACTTTAACAATCAAACCACCGATGAGGCTTTCATCAACAGTTTGCTGTAGTGTTACGGTTTTACCGGTCGTCTTCTTAAGTGACGCAGCCAGTTTATCGGCCTGTGTCTTGGTCAAAGCCTTTGCCGACGTAACGTCTGCAATGACTTCGCCTTTGTCTTCGGCGATGATGTCGCGCAGGGTTTGCACCAGCTGCGGCAGGACAAATAGACGGCGCTTTTGCGCCATCAGGGCCAGCGTGTTCGCCATGGTTGGCGACAGCTTCATCTTTTTGGCAATTGCAGCAATTGCGCCTGCTTGCTCTTCTCGCGAATAGATCGGCGAGTTGATCAGAGCGCGAAAGTTGTCGCTGCTGCTCATCAGATCTTGCAGGGAAGTTAAATCCGTTTCAACGGCTTTGACTTTTTTGGCCTCTTTGGCCAATTCGAAAACGGCAGTCGCATATCGTTGCGCGATGCCTGTGGAGATCGAAGCTGGTTCGGACACGTCCATCCTCTCATACGTCTTCACCAGAACCGCCAGAATAGCGAGACCGGTGTGTTGGCGCGGCTTGGAGAACATCCCCAAGCGATTAAATCAGTGGCGATGTAACAGACCGTTTTGATTGCCGCAATACACTACGGAAAGGGCGCAATTGTTCCAGAACCTTTATTTTCAAGGACTTGGCCAGAATGCGTCCTTTTGACAGGTGCCTAAATTTTGTGCACTTGCAGCATAATTGCGTATTTCAACGATTCTGTAACACATTTGTAGGTGACGTAACGGCCAAATTACCCCCCTCTTGAATCGTTTCGCAGCAGCCCCATGGGTCATTGTTTCCAGTTCGGAACCAATAGCCCCAGACTTCCCGCTCAAGTTGCGCAAGCTCCCCTTAAAACCCTGCAATCATTGACACGACTTTGAAAAAACAGAATAATTTTAAGGATTTCTCAGTGGGAGGGAACAGCATTATGACACCGATAGGGATTCTTGCATTACTTGGCTTAGCCGCGTTTCTACCGATCTTCGTGGACAACGACACCGCAGACAGCGATATCGACAATGACGAAACCGATACATCCGAAACCGACCAGCCCGAAGACACAGACGATCCAACAGTGCTGGCCGCCCCTACGCCAGAGGTTGATACCACTGACGAAGATGCCGTAGCCGACCCTGTTGAAACCGGCGACGACCTTTTCGCGACCGAAGAATCCCCAACCGTGATTGGGGGCGCAGGGGATGATACGCTCACCTCATCCATCGACGGGTTGGCCGCCAATCTGGACGGGGGTGCTGGAGATGATACTATCCTCACGAATGTGCCTGTCGGCTTTCCTGATCTAACCGAAGAAACCCAAGTGTTAACTGGGGGAGCAGGCACTGACAGCTTTTCAGTCGCCCTCGACGTGACGCGCTCGTCCACCGAAGGCGTTGATATCCCGCTGGTGACCGTGACGGATTTCGCCCCCGGACAAGAACAGCTTGAGCTTGTGATCAATACTTTCGGCGGCAGCCCTTTTGAATTTGCAGAAGTAACCCAAGAGATCGCCGAAGACGGCAGCTATACCGATCTCAACGTCACCTTTACCGACGAGGATTCCGATGACCTGATTGGAACGGTGCGGCTGGAAGGGGTGGCTGGCCTTGGGGATGACCAGTTCACTGTCTCGGATGGGCGCGAATTGATCGAAGGGACTGAAGGGGACGATACGCTGCGCTCAACCGATGTCGACCTTGGCGGTCGCGGTGAAGACACGTTGAGCGGGCTTGGCGGAGACGATTTGTTGACGCAAGAGCCTGTCGATGATGCGGGGGCCATTGTCCTTGAGGGCGGGGCTGGCAACGATACAATCCTTGCCAGCGAGGTGGAATTCAGTAACCCCACTACCTTGGACGGCGGCACAGGGGATGACCTGTTGATCACCGAGCTGTTCACCTCGGCGGGTTTTGAGACAGTCGATACCTTCATCACCGGCGAAGGGGCCGATACGGTCGCAATCTCCAGTGCCTTTTCTGACCTGTCAGGCGAGAATGACTTTGTCATCGTGGCGCAAGTCACCGATTTCACCCCCGATGAGGATATCATCCTTATCGACACGGGCCCCATTTCCAGTGGCGCAGGCACGCCCCTAACACAGGAGCTGAGCCTGACGGAAGACAGCGAAGGCGGCTTTACGGATGTCCGCTATACGGTTGCGAACAACGTCAACGGTGCTTCTCTCTCTGGCACCTTGCGCCTTGAAGGCGTGACAGGCATCAGCGAAGAGAGCCTTGGCTTTACCCTCGCAGAGTTGGAACGCGGCAATACGACCTCTGGCGTAATCGGCGGCACCGCGGGAGATGATGTTATTTCTGGCTAGGTGAGGGTTAAACTGGCTTGGCCTGCGGCTCCATCACGCCGATGGGGCCGAGAACCCGTTTGCGCGCCACCCGCCCTTTGGGGGGATAAACCAGTTTGGTGGCCTCAACCATAAACGCACCGCCAGCCATGATGGTGGGTACGTTGCGCCCGACCCGCTCAAATATCCCTGCCGATTTCAGCCACATCCGCTTGTGGGACGGGAATTGGTACAGCGCGCCCAAATGTCTTTCGGGCAGGAACTGGTGTTTGCGCAATTGCGCGTCCAGCTGACTGGGGGAATAGGGGCGCCCAAAGCCAAACGGAGTGCCATCACGGCGCGCCCAAAGGCCTGCGCGGTTCGGCACGATAAACAGCGCCTTGCCCCCTGGCCCCAAAACGCGCCAACATTCCTCTAGCAAATCCGACGCGCGTTCGGATGTTTCCAAACCGTGCATCAAAACCAGCTTGTCCACATGCCCCGTTTCAATTGGCCAAAGGGTCTCTTCGGTCAGCACCGAGGTATTCGCCATACCCGGAGGCCACGGCATCACGCCCTGAGGTCCAGGCATCAGGGTCACCACACGGCGCGCTTCCTTTAGATAGGGGCGCAATAGAGGGGCGGCAAAGCCAAAACCGACAACCGTCTGCCCCTTGGCTTCTGGCCAAAGTTCGAGCATCCGATTGCGCAAAGATTTTTGCGCCGCACGCCCCAGCGTGCTGCGATAATAAAAGTTGCGCAAATCCTGCACATCAAGATGCATTGACAGGGCCTCTCTTTACGCCATTCTAGGCTACTCTAGCGCAGCAAAGGAACCTTGCCCATGCCTTCCGAGACAATCGAAACCGACAGCCATATTCTGGTGACTATTGCCTGCCTCTCGGATAACTATGCCTATTTGCTGCGAGAAAAGAAGACGGGTTCGGTGGCTTTGATCGACATCCCAGAGGCCGGACCTATCAAAACGGAACTGGCCGAGCGCGGCTGGATCCTGAACCAGATCTGGATCACACACCATCATTATGATCACATCGACGGGTTAGCCGATGTGTTGGATGACTTTCCTGCGCCTGTGTACGGCGCCGCTGCCGATGCACATCGCCTGCCCGAATTGGATTTCGCCCTAAACGAAGGCGATCATTTCAACCTTGGCGAAACCCAAGTTGAGATTCTGGACGTATCTGGCCACACCATCGGCCATATCGCCTATTTTGCACCCAGCGCGGGTGTGGCGTTCACTGCAGACAGCCTTATGGCTGGCGGTTGCGGGCGGTTGTTTGAAGGCACGCCAGAACAAATGCACGCAAGTTTTGAAAAACTCGCTGACTGGCCGGACGACACGCTAATTTGTTCAGGGCATGAATATACAAGCGCAAACCTTGCCTTTGCCATTACCGTTGATCCAGACAACCCAGCCCTTCAACAACGCATCAAAGATACCAAATCCGCGCGCGATGCAGGCCAATTCACCGTTCCCTCAACGATGGCGTTAGAACGCGCAACGAACCCCTATCTGCGATCCGCTGATATTGCCCTGCGCACTGCACTGGACATGCCAAATGCAACTGATGCAGAGGCTTTCAAAGAAGTGCGAACCCGCAAAGATCAATTTTAACGCGGGTCTGTGTCCCCCACACCCCGATCAAAGCGGCGCCCTGCTGGGGATAATTTTCTCACATGGGGTTACACTAGGGGCAAAGGCATACATATCTGGTTCAGAGCAGACACCGAAATCCGTGAAATCCTTCGACAATCAGCATAAATCGTTCAATGTTGCGATTTTATTTCAAAAAAGACTTGAAGCTGGCCGTCGATCAACCAAAATCTAATATATACAGGCCATGGTTGGATGGCAGGTGAGGATACCCTTCTTGCCCTCTCCCGACCCCTTTCGAAAAGGAGCACACGCGTGCCTTCATTCTCGACCACACTTGAGCAATCCATTCACGCCGCGCTTGCGCTGGCGAATACACGCAAACATGAATTTGCCACGCTGGAGCATCTTTTGCTGTCGCTCTTGGACGAACCTGATGCCGTTCAGGTTATGAAAGCCTGTTCAGTAAACTTGGAAGAACTGCGCGAAACGCTTGTCGAATTCATCGACGAAGACCTCAGCAACCTTGTCACAGATGTAGAGGGCTCGGAAGCGGTGCCTACGGCTGCGTTCCAGAGGGTTATTCAACGTGCAGCAATCCACGTACAATCCTCTGGCCGCACCGAAGTGACGGGTGCAAACGTTTTGGTCGCGATCTTTGCCGAACGCGAAAGCAACGCGGCCTACTTCCTGCAAGAACAGGATATGACCCGCTATGATGCGGTGAACTTCATCGCGCATGGCGTGGCAAAAGACCCCGCATTCGGCGAGGCCCGCCCTGTTAGCGGCGCGCCCGAGCACGAAGAAGAAGCGCAAGGCGTCACCGATGGTGAAAAGAAAGAGTCCGCGCTGGAGAAATACTGCGTAGACTTGAACAAGAAAGCCCGCGATGGCGATGTTGATCCGCTGATCGGCCGCGACTCCGAGGTTGAGCGGTGCATTCAGGTTCTGTGCCGTCGCCGCAAAAACAACCCGCTGCTGGTCGGTGATCCGGGTGTTGGTAAAACCGCCATTGCCGAGGGTCTTGCCCGTAAAATCGTTGCGGGTGAAACGCCCGAGGTTCTGGAAAACACGACGATCTTCTCTCTCGACATGGGTGCGTTGCTGGCGGGCACACGTTACCGCGGCGATTTCGAAGAGCGCCTGAAGGCCGTTGTAACCGAATTGGAAGAGCATGATGACGCCGTTCTGTTCATCGATGAAATCCACACGGTGATTGGCGCTGGCGCCACCTCTGGCGGTGCGATGGACGCCTCGAACCTGCTGAAACCTGCATTGGCGGGGGGTAAACTGCGGACCATGGGCTCGACCACATATAAAGAGTTCCGTCAGCATTTTGAAAAAGACCGCGCGCTGAGCCGTCGTTTCCAAAAGATCGACGTGGCGGAACCGTCTGTTGAAGACGCCCAGAAAATCCTCAAAGGGATCAAACCCTATTTTGAGGATCACCATGGCGTAAAATACACCGCTGACGCGATCAAAACCTCGGTCGAGCTGGCCGCGCGGTACATCAACGACCGCAAGCTGCCAGACTCGGCGATTGATGTGATCGACGAAGCAGGTGCCGCGCAACATCTGATCGCAGCCTCCAAGCGCCGCAAAACCATCGGCACAAAAGAGGTTGAAGCGGTGGTCGCAAAAATCGCGCGCATCCCGCCAAAGAACGTCTCGAAGGACGATGTTGTGGTGCTGCGTGATCTGGAGGCCTCGCTCAAGCGGGTTGTCTTTGGGCAGGATGCCGCGATTGAGGCGCTGTCATCAGCGATCAAACTGGCCCGTGCTGGACTGCGTGAACCTGAGAAACCAATCGGTAACTACCTGTTCGCAGGCCCAACTGGTGTAGGTAAAACCGAAGTCGCCAAACAACTGGCAGACACTTTGGGTGTGAAACTGTTGCGTTTTGACATGTCGGAATACATGGAGAAACACGCCGTGAGCCGCCTGATCGGTGCACCTCCTGGCTATGTTGGTTTTGATCAGGGTGGTTTGTTGACCGATGGCGTGGACCAAGACCCCCATTGCGTTCTGTTGCTGGACGAAATGGAAAAAGCGCATCCGGATGTTTACAACATCCTCTTGCAGGTCATGGATAACGGCAGATTGACCGATCACAACGGCCGCACGGTAGATTTCCGCAACGTTGTCTTGATCATGACCTCGAATGCGGGCGCTTCTGAGCAGGCGAAAGAGGCCGTTGGATTTGGCCGCGACCGCCGCACAGGCGAAGATACTGCAGCTATTGAGCGCACCTTTACGCCCGAGTTCCGCAACCGTCTGGATGCTGTGATCTCCTTTGGCGCGCTGCCAAAAGAAGTCATCATGCAGGTTGTTGAGAAATTCGTTCTACAACTCGAAGCGCAACTGATGGATCGTAACGTGACCATCGAGCTGAGCAAAAAGGCAGCGGAATGGCTGGCTGACAAAGGCTATGATGACAAAATGGGGGCACGCCCTCTGGGCCGTGTCATTCAGGAGCACATCAAAAAGCCTCTGTCCGAAGAGCTGCTGTTTGGCAAACTCGCGAAAGGTGGCATTGTAAAGGTCGGCGTTAAGAAGGGCGAATTGGACATCACCGTCGAAGGCCCTGACAATCCGCGGATCTCTGGTGACAAACCACCTTTGTTGACTGCAGATTAATGCGATATGGCTTTCTTGCCCTTTTGTCCCTCGCTGTGCCAGCCACAGCGGGGGATTTGTCCTTAAGCTCCCCGATCGACTGTGATTTGGACGGGCCTTGTTATATCCAGCAATATGTTGACCATGATCCATCGGACAAAGCATCGGATTTCACATGTTCAGGGCTAAGTTATGATGGCCATAAGGGGACCGATTTTGCGCTGCCCACCTATGATATGATCGAAACGGGCGTTGATGTTCTGGCGGCGGCAGCGGGAACTGTGGCCGGTCTGCGCGATGGTATGAAAGACGAAAAATTCTCTGACGCGAACGCTGCAGAGGTTGAAGGCCGCGAATGCGGTAATGGCGTTGTTCTGCGCCATGCGGATGGGTGGGAAACCCAATATTGCCACCTGCGCCAAGGGTCCATATCCGTCACCAAAGGGCAAAAGCTGGAGGCAGGTGATGTGCTGGGTCAGGTTGGCATGTCAGGTCGGGCCGAATTCCCCCACCTTCACCTCTCGGTCCGCCACGAGGGCAAGGTGATCGATCCCTTTGATCCTGACGGCACAATCACCTGCGGTGAGGTTGAGACAGACACGCTTTGGCAGGAAAAACCAACCTACCAAGCAGGCGGGATCGTCAGCATCGGGACCAGCGCGGATATCCCCGAGTTTTCGGAAATTCGCGCAAACACCGTGCCCCCGGTTACCGATGATAGCCCCGCTTTGGTTCTATACGCCTTTCTTTTTGGCACACAGAAAGGCGATATCATCAGCCTTTCTCTTAACGGTCCCGACGGCGCAGTCGCGCAGCGCGATACCAAATTCAAAAAGGCCCAAGCACAATCCTTCCGCGCCATTGGCAAAAAGCTAAAGACAGATCGTTGGCCAGCGGGTGAGTATTCGGGCGAGGCTATTTTGAAACGGGGCGATGTGGTGATCGACAGTCAAAAGCTGACGCTCACGCTGCCTTAGGGTTATTTTTCCGTAAACTTCAATTCGATCCGCCTGTTGCGGGCACGGGCCTCATCCGTATCAGCAGTATCGACGGGTTGATATTGCCCGAAACCATTCGCAGACAGGCGGCTGGGCGGGATGGAAAGGAAATTCGCCATGTATTTCACAACCGACAGCGCCCGCGCCTGACTAAGCTCCCAGTTATCAGCAAATTCGCCCAAACCTGACAGGGGAACATCATCTGTGTGCCCGTCCACGCGGATCACCCAATCGATCCCATCTGGAATATCCGCAGCGACATTACGCAGAATATCCGCAACTTTGGCAATTTCGCGGGTTCCCGCACGCGATAGGTCTGCACCGCCGGGGGGGAAGAGAACCTCGGAACTAAAGACAAACCGATCCCCTTCAATCCGCACCCCTTCTTGCGCGCCAAGTACACTGCGAAGCTGGCCGAAAAACTCCGAGCGATACTGCTCAAGGTTTTTGGTTTCTTCTTCCAATCGCTTGCGCTCGGCCTCTTCCAGCTCGGCGCGGCGCCGTTCCTCTGCCGCCACCCGTGCAAGGGCCGTGTTCAACTGCGACCCTAAGGATTGAAGCTCTACTTCGCGGGCCGAATCCTCGGCGATAGCCTGATCCAACAAGCCCTGCAAACTGCTAAGTTGCGTGCGCAATGCCGCGACCTGTTGGTTTAACAGTTCCGTCTGGCGTTGTGCTTGTGCAGATGTTTCCTGTTCTTTGGCTAAATCCGCCTCGGCCTGTGCCAATAGGTTTGCCTTGCGCTCTGCCTCGGACTGGGTTTCGTCAATGTTGCCCTCTGCCGCCAGCTTTGCCGCCAGAGCAACTGCCAAACGTGTACGAAGATCTTCGATCTGGTTACTGGTTTCGGTTTCCGTATCCCCCAACTGGGATTCAAGCGCGGCAATCCGTTCCTGTGCCTCTTGCAGGCTGGTTTTCAATGTCTCTTCGCTGCCCTGAGCATCGCTCAACGCAGTTGCCAACCTTAGGTCCAGCTCTTCCTCGGCGGCGCGCGCAGCCGCCAAGAGTGTCAAAGTTTCCTCAGCCCGTTTGCGTTGCGCCTCTAACGATAGGGTCATTGCCGTCAGTTCGGTATCGGCATTTTGCAACCTCTCGCGCAATGCCTCTGCCGCCGCGGCATCCGCTAGTTTCTTAGCCTCCTGCGCAGTAAGCGCCTCCTGTGCGGCCCCGACTTCTGCGGTTAGCGTATCAATTTCATCTTGGGCAGCAGCGTTTCTGGATCGCAAATCAGCCATCAACGCCTCAAGAGCCTCTCGCCGTGCCGCTGCCAAACGCGCAGCTTCTTCCTGTGCGCTCACCTCATCACGGCTGCTTGCCAAGGCCAGATTAAGGGCTTCTTGTTCGCTCAGCAGGGCAGCCTCACGGGTTTCCAGATCCGTGATTTGCCCTCTCGCAGCGTCCCGATCCGCGATCAGCGCCGCAACCTGCGCCTCAAAACTGGTGATCCGTGATTGCGCTGCATCCAATGCGTCCGCTTGGCTGGCGCGTTCAGATTGTAGCGACGCGATCAGCGCTGCCTGCTCGTTCGCTTGGCTCTGCGCATCGCTCAATGAGCTGCGCAGCTCGCCCACCCGCGTTTCCAAATCCGCGCTGGTTTGTTGTTCTAAGCCCAATGCCTGAGCCAGCGCCGCAACCTCGGTTGAAAGCACATCCAGCTCGGTCTCTTGCCCTGAAATTTGTTCCGTCAGCACAAATTGCACGACCATAAAGATCGTCAAAACAAACATCAAAACCAGTAAAAGGCCGGTCATCGCATCCACAAACCCAGGCCAGATAGACGCCTGAAACCGCGCGCCGGTGCGTCGCGACAAGGCCATGGTTAACGCTCCCCGCCGCCGGTCTGACCGGTTGCGCGCATTCGGCGCGGCTCTGTGCTACTGCGTGGAGAGGAAAGCGCCTTTGTCAGATAAGACAGCTCTTGGCGTAACTCAGCCATGGTTTCCTGTCGCCCAGCGGAAATCTCTTCGAGGATGCGCAGCATCTGCACATCGATTGAGCGCAAACGCATCCGGCTTTCGGCATCTGGCCCGCCTGCCTCATGCCCCTCACCTGCGCGTTGCTCTAGCGCGGCGATCATACGTTCCTGCCCATGGGCGATACGCTCCAACGCATCAGAGGAGCCGCCCTGATCGCCCAATTGAACCGCCATACGTTCAATCGCGGTCGTCAAACTCCCTATGCGCTGCTCAACCTCTGCGCGCCCAGCCTCAGAGCGGTTGAACATTTCCTGCATGTTTTCCATCTGCTCGGCCATGTGATCCACCAGCCCAGCCATAACAGCCTGTTCCGGCGAGCTGTCATCCCCCGACGCAAATCCAACACGGGTGATCGAGCTGAGCCAATCTTCCAGCTCTTGGTAAAACCGGTTTTGTCCATGCCCCGCGAATAGCTCCAGCAATCCAACGATCAATGACCCTGCAAGACCCAAAAGGGAGGATGCAAATGCCACCCCCATGCCCGCCAGTTGGGATTCCAGCCCCGTCATCAAGCGGTTAAAAACACCCGTGCTCGCCTCGCCATCCTGTGGAGCGAGGCTGCGGATGGTATCGACGATGGCAGGAACGGTGGTCGCCAACCCATAGAAAGTACCCAGAAGACCTAGGAAAATCAGCATATTAACGATGTAGCGTGTTATTTCACGTGCCTCGTCAATACGGGTGGAAACGGAATCCAGAATGGAGCGCGTGGACGAGGCGCTCACCTGCATGCGTGCGCCACGTGTTCGTAGCAAAGCAGCCAGAGGCGCCAACATCTGAGGCGGCGTTTCATCAGGTGTTTCATCATGAGAGGCGAAATTTTCGATCCAGCGGACCGATCCAATCAATTGAAGAACCTGATAGAAACAGGCAACAACACCAATCAGGAACACAAATGCGATGAACCCGTTTAGATAGGGGTTCGCCTGAAAGACAGGCAACACCCTAGGAAGCGCAACAAATGCACCAAAGCCGGATAAACCCAGCACCAACAGCATCAATGTGATCTGTCGGACCGGTTGAGAGAACTGCGGTTTTGCCTCGCGGTCTGGTTGCGCCATGCGCTCCTGCTCCTGACCATATTGTTATTTCGGCTTAGCTTACCCCGAAAATTCTATATTCCAAAGGTTTTATGCTGTGATCGCTTTCACCCGCGCCGCCAGCCATTCGAGCGCCGGATCATGCAGCCCAACCGACACGAGGTGTTCCGCCGTATTAAACAGATATTCCGTGTTTGGGCCCCGCCCGCCAACAGCATGCGCCATGATCTGCGCCTGCTCTTCCAAAGGGAGCCCCCCGCAATATTGATCATGCTCTTCGTCAATCACATAGACCAGCGCCGTCACTTCACGCCCGTCTTGCAACTGAACCGTCAGCTCTTTTTCAACATAGGCGGATGAGACAAGCTCGCGTTCGCGCAAATAGGCCAGCGTTTGCTCTTCCTGCCCTGCCGCAACCTTTAGGGCGACACCTTCACAGGCTTCGCCTGTTTGTTGATCAAGGGCAAGAACCAAACCCGGCTGTTCAACCGTTCCGCGATGGTGGATCGAACGCATACAAAACGAGCGCGCATATTCTGGCAGCGTGCCAATAACGCTTTCTGCTACTTCAAAACCGGGATTCCAAAGCAAACTCCCGTATCCAAACACCCACATACTCATCTGGTTCTCCTGTGTTGGTGCAGGTAAACCTCATGGGCACACGGATGAAAAGAGGGGCAATGCCCATGGGTCGATTAGCTATCAAAATTGTGACGTTTCTAGCGGTGGTTTTGGGCGCTTGGTGGTGGGTTGCGACAAACGGATTGGTGGCGGGCATGAATGCGTGGTTAGAGGATCGCAGATCCGAAGGCTTACAGATCGAGGTCGCAGATATCTCACGTCATGGGTTTCCGCTCAAAATCGCGAGCAGTTTGACCGACATGCAGCTAACCGATCCGCAAACCGCCTCTCGCGTGGATATTCCAAAGGTTACCGTTTCCACCCCGATTTATTGGCCGGGTGATGCAACCATAACCCTACCCGCCACGCCGATCACCTTTGCCTCGCCCCATGCCACCCTGACGTTTTCGTCATCAGGTGCCACCGCCGCAATGCGCCTGCACCCCGGAACCGCGCTGCAGCTAGAGGCGTTAAAAGCCGAAAGCAGCCAAGTATCCCTTGATCTGGTTGAAGGGCGGGTTCTGGCGATCGAAGACATCCAGATTGATGTTTTACAAACAACCGACGAACAGACCTATGACATTGATCTAACCGCCGACGGCTTTGCCCCCGGCAGCATTATTCGTCAAAGTTTAGGCCTGCCTGTCTCGTGGCCCGCAGCTTTTGAGACATTGGTTGCCGACATGACGGTAACCTTTGATCGCCCTTGGGATAAATCCGCATTGGAGCATACCCGCCCCCAGCCAACGGCCATCAAGATCGATCAGATCAACGCGGCTTGGGCTGATTTGAACATCTTCGCCAGCGCGGATTTGCAGGTTGCCCAAGGCGGCATCCCTTCGGGCACCTTCACGCTCAAGGCGCAGAACTGGCAAAGAATGCTGGATGTGGCGACCACAAGTGGTGCGATGAATGCTGATATGCGTGCGCAGGCAGAGAGCATCCTTGGCCTACTTGCGGGTCTGTCGGGAAATGCCGATACGCTGGACGTCGAGATCACCATCGATCAGGGCCGAATGCGCATGGGCTTTGTTCCGCTGGGCAATGCGCCGCGGATCATCCTGCGTTAACGGCAATAGCTTCCTGATCGATAGCGCGCAGTGTCAAAATGGAAATGGTCGAGGTGAAACTTGTTCGCGTTTGGCCCCAGCACCGTTCCAAACGGGCCGCAGGCATCCGCATGCATCTTGCGCAACGCCTTGCGGCTGGAGCGCGCGTTCCACCCTTTTAGCACGGTGATCTCGCTACCATCTGCTAGTCGAAAGCCTGAAATATCAATGGCTTTACCCTTGCCATGTTCAGATATCTTGCCCGTCTTGGCATTGTTTCGGCGGCGACAGGCATAATGCGCCGCGACTTTGATCTGGCTCAGGCCACCACCTTTGGAGGACAACGCAGGCTTTGCGCTTTTGTCGACCCACGTTTTCAGCGCCTGTGCCGTCCCGCAATCCATTGTCGATTTACTGCTAAGCGTTACGCCAGAGATCGACGAAATCTGAACCGCGTTTTCGACACCGCAACCAGATATCTTACCCGGCACACGCCCGATTGCTGTCCCTTGGATCGAGATATCGCCACAGACGGAACCAGCCGCCAGCGCCGATTGCTTTTGTCGTTGCTGTTGGGCCGCTTTGGGAGAGCGAAAGACAGGCCGCATGGATTTCCAAAACCCGCCTTGCTTGTTCTCATGGGCCGAGCGGTCAATTGTGCCATCAGCAACCACGTCTGACTGGCCCGTTCCCGGACGAAGTTCGGGGCGTTTTGAGTTATCAGGCCCCGCACAAGACACCGTTGCCATCACACACAAAAGAACAGTGAGCCGTTTCACGTCTTGCTCCCTGCACCACGCCCAAAGTTTGGTGCATCCGTGTCCTGCCCTGCCTCGATAATACCGCGGCGAATGGCGCGGGTGCGCGTAAAGTATTCAAACAGGTGGTCCCCATCCCCTTGCCTGATCGCGCGTTGCAGCGCGAAAAGCTCTTCGGTGAAGCGGCCGAGGATTTCTAGCGTTGCATCCTTGTTGGACAAGAACACATCGCGCCACATCGTGGGGTCCGACGCTGCGATACGGGTAAAATCACGAAAACCAGCAGCAGAATATTTGATGACTTCGCTATCTGTTACACGCCTTAGATCATCGGCGACACCAACCATCGTGTAAGCGATCAAGTGTGGCGCGTGAGAGGTAACAGCAAGGACCAGATCATGGTGATCCGCATCCATTTCCTCAACATTCGCGCCCATACCTTCCCACAGCGCACGCAGCTTTGCGGTTGCTTTGGGATCAGTTCCCTCGCTGGGCACCAGCAGGCTCCACCGGTTGTCAAACAGCTCAGCAAACCCCGCCTTTGGCCCAGAATGTTCTGTGCCAGCAAGAGGGTGACCTGCAACAAAATGCACACCCTCTGGCAGATGCGGCGTGACCTGATCAATCACAGCACGTTTGACGGACCCCACATCGGTGACGGTTGCCCCTTGCGCCAACGAGCCTGCGATCTGCTCCATCACCTGCCCCATAACGCCAACAGGAACGCAAAGCACAATCAAATCCGCGCCTTCAACCGCTTGGGTAATGTCATCATAGACAACATCACACAGGCCGATTTCGCGTGCCGTTTCACGGGTTTCAGCCGAGCGCGCATAGCCTGTCACTTCACCTGCCAAGCCCCCCCGCTTCATCGCCCAAAACATCGAAGACGCAATCAAACCCAGCCCAATCAAGGCGACGCGGTTGTACACGTGAGCCATCCTTTAGCCCTCCTTGAACTGGCGCACGGCGTGCACCACACGGCGACAGCCGCTTTCATCACCGACAGTGATCCGCAAACCGTTCGGCAGGTTATACCCAGCGACACGGCGTACGATCAGACCCTGCGATTGCAGGTAGGTATCGCAGGCCTCGGCCTCTTCCTGCGAGGCAAAGCGCGCAAGGATGAAGTTCGCCATCGACACATCTGACGGGATACCCATTTCAGCCAAGGCATCCGCCATCCAGCTCCGCCAGCGGGCGTTATCCTGTCGGCATTTTTCGATATAGGCGACATCGCACACGGCGGCTTGCGCAGCCGCCAAGCCAGCCGCGCTCACGTTGAAGGGGCCGCGAATACGGTTCAGAACATCGATCACATGCGCAGGGCCATAGCCCCAGCCCACACGCAGACCACCAAGGCCGTAAATCTTTGAAAAGGTGCGGGTCATCACAACGTTGTCACGTTCATCAACCAAAGCCGCGCCGCCGTCATAGCCTTCGACATATTCGGCATAGGCTCCGTCAAGAACCAACAGTGCCTGTTCAGGAATCCCATCAGCCAACCGCGCAACATCTGCTTGGCAGATCATCGTGCCCGTTGGGTTGTTAGGGTTGGCCAAAAAGACGAGGCGCGTTTTATCAGTGCAGGCTGCTAGGATCGCATCCACATCGGTCACGCGCTCGTGCTCTTTCACCTCAACAGGTGTCGCGCCAGCAGCCAAAGCCGAAATGCGGTACATGGCAAACCCATGTTCTGTATGGATCACTTCGGTATTCGGCCCTGCATAGGCCTGACACAGGAACGCAATGATCTCATCCGATCCAGCGCCACAAATCACGCGCGCGGGATCCACACCGTGCACTTGCCCAATCGCTTCGCGCAGCTCGGCGTGATCGGCACTGGGATAGCGGTGCAATGCACGCCCCGCTGCCTCATAAGCCTTTAGTGCTGCGGGTGATGGCCCAAATGGGTTCTCATTCGAGCTTAGCTTGAGAACATTATCATGCCCAGCCACATGGGATGCCCCACCTTCATATAGGGCAATATCCATAATTCCGGGTTGGGGTTTAATCGCATTTGTCATCTTGCGGCCTTCTCCTGCTTGGTTCCTTTTAGCCAATCCTTAGGGCGGCAACCAGACGCGAATTGTATCGCATGCGCGCCAGCGCGCCGACCCTAAGCCCAAATAGAAAACGCCCCGCCGGATGATCCGGCAGGGCGTTCAAAAAGTCGAAACGTCTGGCGGCGAAGATTAGTTCTTCGCGTAGAATTCAACAACCAGGTTCGGCTCCATAACAACAGGGTATGGCACGTCGGACAGGCCTGGTGTGCGTACGAATGTCGCTGTCATTTTGGAGTGATCTACTTCCATGTAATCAGGAACGTCACGCTCTGGCAGCTGAGTAGCTTCAACCAGTGCAACCATCTGCTTGGAACGGTCACGTACTTCGATCACGTCACCTTCTTTAACACGGTAGGAAGGGATGTTCACCAGTTTGCCGTTCACGCGCACGTGGCGGTGGTTCACGAACTGACGTGCAGCGAATACTGTGGAAACGAATTTCGCACGGTAAACAACCGCGTCCAAGCGGCGCTCGAGCAGGCCGATCAGGTTTTCACCTGTATCACCTTTTACACGCTCGGCTTCGCCGTAGATGCGACGGAACTGTTTCTCGGTCAGGTCGCCGTAGTAGCCTTTCAGCTTCTGCTTGGCGCGCAGCTGGATACCGAAATCGGAAATCTTGCCCTTACGGCGCTGACCGTGCTGGCCTGGGCCATATTCGCGACGGTTTACTGGAGACTTTGGACGGCCCCAGATGTTTTCGCCCATGCGGCGGTCAATTTTGTGCTTGGCAGCTGTACGTTTAGTCACGGCTGTTCTCCTTCATATGGCCCCGAAGGGCGGTTAAAGGGCGTTGTCCTCTGGATTACTCCCGACAGGCATCCTCTTGCGAGGGCCACCAACACCAATAGAAGCCGCGCTTATACGGGGGATCGGCACAGAGTCAATGCGCGAAAACAGGAATTCGTGCAGGCAAGCTAACCGCCCGACGCATTCTACCTGAAACCCTATATTAACCACCTCTTTTTCTTTTGAGGTTTTGTTTACGCGATTCGCCGATACCAGACATGCATTCAAATACTTACCGGATGCGGTGATGATGTAGAAAGCAAAAAAATGATGATAAACTCTCTAAGCTCCCAATCTGGAGCAGCACAACTCATGACGCAAAAACTATCCGACACTCAGGGGCAGCAGCTCACTGGGATTCTGTCGGAATATGACGCGGAGAACCTCACCGAAGATGACGCGAAGAACATTGTATCCCAAATCGAAGAAGCTGGGATCAATGCGGGCTCTGCCCTCACCTCCGCGTTGAGTGATGCAGGGATCGACGCGAAAGAGCTTGGCAGTATGGCAGGTGTTGGCGGGGCTGGCAGGCCTAGCGGGCCTCCTCCTGGCGGGGGCGGTGGCCCACGCGGTGCTGGTGGACCACCACCAGAGGCATCTAACGGCATAGAAAGTGTCGATGAAACGATCGTTTCCCTCGTAACCGAGGCCGTGGAGGCCTATGAAACCTCAGAAGAGGCGGATTCGGTTTGGACATTGCTGGAAACCTCTCTTGAAGAGGCTGGCTATGACACTTCGGAAAACCTGATCGATTTTTATTCATAGAAACCGATCAAATCGTCTGGCCAATAAAATTGGCCGGACATACCCTCTATCCAGACACACCCTCAATCCAGACACGCCCCCCGCCCAGCGCGCGGGCCTCACGCCTCTTTTGCGGGATCGACCCGTGCCATGCCCGCAACAACCGCGTGACGTGGACAACCAACAAGATGATCATTCACCAACCCGCAGGCCTCCATCCACGCATAAACGATTGTGGGGCCGCAAAATTTGAATCCTGCCTTCTTCAGGTCTTTTGACACTTTCTCTGAGAGTTCCGTCTTTGGTGGCACATCAGATTGTTTTTCAAATTTGTTTTGAATTGGCGACCCACCCACGTAGTTCCACATGAATTTGTCAAAGCCGATATCCGCCTCAATCCGCTGCCAAGCTTTTGCATTGGTTATGGCCGCCTCGATCTTTCCTCGGTGACGAATAATACCAGCATTCCCCAGCAGGCGCTGCACATCCTGTTCACCCCATTCTGCTATGATATTTGGGTCAAACCCTTCAAATGCCTCTCGAAAAGCATCGCGCTTTTTCAAAATCGTGATCCAGCTCAACCCAGCCTGAAAACCATCAAGGATCAGCTTTTCCCACAATGCACGGCTATCGTATTCGGGCACGCCCCACTCTGTGTTGTGATAGTCGATGTATATCTTTTCGGGGCCAGCCCATTCACATGCGGTCATGATCTTAATCCTTTCGATTTGGATACATTTGGCACAAAATTCTTCCTTTAACATCTTATTAGGCGCTCATTGCCCAAAGTCTGCGCGAACTCTGGCGCCAAGCCACGAAACGCAAAGGATGCTCTCGTGAGAGGAAAAACGAAACGCCAAATGGCCGATATCCCCGTCGGAGGGTTGAGCCCGCTTGACCATGCTGTCTCGATCCAATCCAGCGACACAATGAAAATTGTAAAAGACGCGATCAGCCACGGGCAGACGATGCTTGCATTCCAACCTGTCATGCGAAGCGGTTCACGAGACACGATAGGATTTTACGAGGGTTTGATCCGCGTTCTTGACCCAACTGGTCGGGTGGTGCCTGCCAGAGAATTTATGGGGCGAATCGAAGATACCGAAACGGGGCGCGAGATTGATGTCCTTGCCTTGCGGCACGGGTTGCGCAGCCTAAAAGCAAACCCAAAGCTACGCCTGTCGATCAATATGTCTGCGCGATCAATCGGTTATCGTCCATGGATGGGATGTTTAAACCGTTTTCTCAGGGAAACGCCCCAAATCGGAGAGCGCCTTATTCTCGAGATCACTGAAAGCTCGGCGATGATGGTTCCCGAACTTGTCATCGATTTCATTCAACGCCTACAGCCGAAAGGCATTTGTTTCGCGCTGGATGACTTTGGCTCTGGGCAGATGGCCATTAAATACTTCAGCGAGTTTGATTTTGACATTGTAAAGATTGACGGCCGTTTCATTCGCGGACTGTCCGGATCACCTGATCAACAGGCGATTACCCGTGCGCTGAACGCTGTCGCGCGTGAATTCGGAATGCTGACAATCGCAGAATCGATAGAAAACGAACAGGACGCCAACCTTGCGACCCAAATCGGGATTGATTGCTTACAAGGGTATTATTTTGCCGCCCCAACTACGCAACCCGAGTGGCTTATTGATAAAAATTCTAAAAAAAGGGCCTAACGCCGCACGTCACCTCCCCTTCTTGCCGTGCCGCAACCCATGCGGTATCCAAAGATCACAAGGTGGGGGGAAGGATGCGGCACCTCGCATCAACAATCAAAATGTCCTCTGCCGTGCGTCATATCGAGAGGACCACATTCCATGACCAATATCGTTATCGCATCCGCCGCCCGTACTGCCGTAGGCAGCTTTGGCGGTTCGTTTGCCAATACCCCAGCCCATGATCTGGGCGCAGCCATGCTAAAAGAAATCGTGGCACGCGCCGGTGTAGATGCGTCTGAAGTTTCGGAAACGATTCTGGGGCAGGTTCTAACCGCTGCTCAGGGCCAGAACCCCGCACGTCAGGCGCATGTTAACGCTGGCCTGCCTATTGAATCGGCCGCTTGGTCCATCAATCAGGTTTGTGGCTCCGGTTTGCGTGCCGTTGCTTTGGCTGCGCAGCACATCCAGCTGGGCGATGCCGATATTGTCGCGGCAGGTGGTCAGGAAAACATGACCATGTCCCCCCACGCCCAAGCAATGCGCGCGGGCCAGAAAATGGGCGATATGAAGCTGATCGACACAATGATCAAAGACGGCCTGTGGGACGCGTTCAACGGCTACCATATGGGCCAAACCGCTGAGAACGTTGCTGCAAAGTGGGAAATCTCGCGCGATCAACAAGATGAATTCGCAGTCGCCTCCCAAAACAAAGCCGAAGCTGCACAAAAAGCAGGCCGTTTTGCCGACGAAATTTTCGCCTACACTGTTCCTGGTCGTCGCGGCGACACAATCGTTGATGCAGATGAATACATCCGCCACGGCGCTACAATGGATGCCATGGCGAAACTGCGCCCTGCCTTCACCAAAGACGGATCGGTCACGGCTGCAAACGCATCTGGCCTGAACGATGGCGCCGCCGGCGCATTGCTGATGAGCGCAGATAATGCTGAAAAACGCGGCATTGAGCCATTGGCACGTATCGCCTCCTACGCGACCGTTGGCCTTGACCCGACCATCATGGGCGCGGGCCCGATCTATGCCTCACGCAAGGCACTGGAAAAAGCAGGCTGGAAACCAGAGGATCTGGACCTTGTTGAGGCCAACGAAGCCTTTGCAGCACAGGCCTGTGCGGTAAACAAGGACATGGGTTGGGACCCTGAAATTGTTAACGTAAATGGCGGCGCAATCGCAATTGGCCACCCGATTGGCGCCTCTGGTGCGCGCATCCTCAACACCCTTTTGTTTGAGATGAAACGCCGTGATGCGAAAAAAGGTCTCGCTACCTTGTGCATTGGTGGCGGTATGGGTGTTGCCATGTGCCTCGAACGGCCCTAATAGAGATTGGGCGCGCAAGATAATTGCGCGCCCAAGCCAAACACCGCAACAACATTACCCGTAGGAGAATCATATGTCGCGCGTCGCACTTGTAACCGGAGGCAGCCGTGGGATCGGCGCAGCCATTTCAAAAGAGCTCAAAGAAAAAGGCTATACCGTCGCTGCAACATATGCTGGCAACGACGAAGCAGCCGCCGCTTTCACTGCAGAAACCGGCATCAAGACCTACAAATGGGACGTTGCAAACTACGACAGCTCCAAAGCTGGTATCGAACAAGTCGAAGCAGACCTAGGCCCGATCGAAGTTGTTGTTGCAAACGCGGGTATCACCCGTGACGCGCCGTTCCACAAAATGACACCAGAACAGTGGCATCAGGTCATCGACACCAACCTGACCGGCGTGTTCAACACCGTTCACCCGATCTGGCCAGGTATGCGTGAACGCAAATTCGGCCGCATCGTTGTGATCTCATCCATCAACGGTCAAAAAGGTCAGTTCGCTCAGGTAAACTATGCCGCGACCAAAGCTGGCGATCTAGGCATCGTGAAATCATTGGCACAGGAAGGCGCACGCGCCAACATCACGGCCAACGCAATTTGCCCGGGCTATATCGGCACCGATATGGTTATGGCCGTTCCTGAGAAAGTGCGTGAAAGCATCATCGCGCAGATCCCAGCGGGCCGTTTGGGTGAGCCAGAAGAAATCGCACGCACAGTAGCCTTCCTTGTTGCTGACGATGCAGGCTTTATCAACGGTTCCACGATCTCCGCAAACGGCGGTCAGTTCTTCGTCTAAAGCTAAACCCGATGGGTTTTGGAAATTCAAAGGGGCCAGAGGTTTTTCCTCTGGCCCCTTCTTTTATCCCGTAAGGCAAGGTGCACCTTGCCAGCGGAAATTGTCAGCGGCGCGCACCGCCACTTAACCACGAGACCATAGCCGCGATCATCCGGCCCCGTTCTGCATGGGCAAAATTCATGGCGGCTCTTGCTGCTGGATTTGTTGTGGCTTCAATCATCGCAAATCTCCTAATCGCTGGGCTGGCTAAGTTTTTCTGTATTGATGCCAATATGCACCCCACAAAAACTTCTTACAAACGAGACTTTTCACCACCTCAGATTAGTTTTACTTAAGTGATATGCCCAATCAGCTCCCTCCCCTAACCGCCTTACGCGCCTTTGATGCTGCTGCGCGCCACATGTCCTTTGCCCAAGCGGCGCTAGAGCTAAACGTGACCCCTGCCGCCTTATCCTTTCAGATCAAATCCTTGGAAGAGCACCTTGGCGCCCCATTGTTTCGTCGCCTGAACCGCGCGGTCGAACTTACCGAAGCCGGGCAGGCCTTGGCCCCAGGGGCCGCTGAGGGGTTTCAAACCCTTGCCACCGCATGGCACGCCGCCAAACGCACCCAAGACAAACAAACATTAACAGTCACCGCAGGGCCTGCTTTTACGGCTAAATGGCTGGCCCCTAGGCTGTTTGAATTTGCGCAGGCCCATCCCGAGATTGAACTGCGCTTTGCCGCGTCTTTGCAGCTCATGGATTTAAAAAGAGACAACGTTGACGTGGCCATTCGGTTTGGGCGCGACACACCTGATGATGTTTATGCCCTACCGCTGGCCCATGAATGGATCATGCCAGTGATGACCCCAGTGATGGCAAAACAATTCCCGACCGTCGAAAGCCTTCATCACGCGCCGATCATCTTTGATGACTCGATCACCTTTCTGGGGCCAAGTTTGGGCTGGTCTGCATGGTTCGAGGCGATGGGCTCGCCCTTTTCGCCGACTCAGGGGCCGCGGTTTTCACAGGCCGATCACGCGCTGGATGCAGGGTTAGCCGGTGCTGGGGTTGTTCTGGGGCGGCGCGCCATGGTCGTGAAAGATTTGGATGAAGGCAGGTTGGTCGCCCCCTTCCCTGTCGCCCTATCGATAAATGCAGGATTTAGCTTTCTTTGCTTAAAGGGGATGGAAACGCGCCCCCAGATAGCCGCATTCAAAGATTGGATACTGGACGAAATCGAAAAGGTAGCGCATATCACTGAAAACCTTACCATTCTTCAGGTGCCCGAGAAATGAACAAGACAACTGCAACCGGTATCGGCTTTATCGCTGTTCTGCTTTGGGCGCTGCTGGCGCTATTCACAGTTGGCTCTGCGCCCACCCCGCCGCTTTTGCTGAATGCCCTCAGTTTTGGGATCGGTGGTATTGTCGGGCTGATCTGGGCTGTTGTCACGGGCAGCGTGGCGCAAATGCGGGCGGTGCCACTGCGCGTCTATATCTTTGGCGCGCTTGGGCTTTTTGCCTATCATTTGCTGTATTTTTACGCGCTTCGCCTGGCCCCCGCCGCCGAAGCTGGCCTCATCGCCTATCTTTGGCCCCTGCTGATCGTTGTCTTTTCGGGTCTTCTTCCATCTGAAACCTTGCGCGCAGGTCATGTGATCGGCGCCGTCTTGGGCTTTGCCGGGGCGGCACTGATCATAACCGGCGGGGGCGCTGGCCTGAGCGCTGAATACCTACCGGGCTATCTGCTGGCTCTTTTGGCCGCCTTCACATGGGCCAGCTATTCGGTTTTGTCGCGTTTGGTCGGCGATGCCCCAACGGCAAGCGTTGCCGTCTTTTGCCTCGCCACGTCTGCGCTTTCCTTGCCGCTCCACTTTTTGTTCGAAGAAACAATCCTACCCACAACCACCTTGGGATGGGCAAGCATCCTTGGCCTCGGGCTGGGGCCGGTTGGTTTTGCTTTTTATGTGTGGGACATCGGGTGCAAGCGGGGGGATATTCAGCTTCTCGGGACCAGCAGCTATTCTGCGCCCTTGCTGTCCACGCTTTTGCTGATTGTTGCGGGTATCGCCGCGCCAAGCATGACACTGCTATGGGCGGCGATCCTGATAACAAGCGGCGCATTGATTGCAGCGCGCGCTAGCTTTTCTTCTAAATAGTTAGTTTGACAGACGTGCGATTTCTTCTTTCAGTCGCATCTTTTGTTTCTTCATGTCGGCCACTTCCAGACCATCAATACCCGGCGCTCTTTGGGCTTGCTCAATTGCCTCGCTCATATCGCGGTGCTTCTTTTTCAACGTATCGAGATGTGCGTTAAGGGACATACTTCCTCCAGTTGTTAAAAGTGCAATTTCAGTGAAGCATGATCTTCGATCGAAGTCACGCCGCCTCGCAGCATAACTGTTACGGTGGTTAAGAGCAGGTTAACGACCGCTCAAAACCTCAACGCAGCACCACTTCTCAAGGCCTTACCCACCTCTGGGTTGTATTGATCACCATCTACATGATGGTCGCCGCGATGCAGAACCAAAGGGGCATTTAGGCGAAAATCTGCTCGGCCAGACTTGCGCGCGCGCATAATGACCCGCTCAGCAGAGCGCCCAGCCCGTGCAGCGATGGGCAACACTTCGATG
This sequence comes from Sulfitobacter donghicola DSW-25 = KCTC 12864 = JCM 14565, assembly GCF_000622405.1. Classification (NCBI taxonomy): domain Bacteria; kingdom Pseudomonadati; phylum Pseudomonadota; class Alphaproteobacteria; order Rhodobacterales; family Roseobacteraceae; genus Sulfitobacter; species Sulfitobacter donghicola. The sequence goes on along the minus strand of NZ_JASF01000005.1, from coordinate 2,077,306 downwards.
CTGCCCATGTCACTGGGCAGCGCAGATAGTAGGTCAGGCAACCGTTCGGCGCGGTGAATCACATGCATATACCCTTTAGGCGCCAGCCGTTTGGCCGCGACTTGGATCCACAGCGCAAGCGCAGTTTGCTCCCCCAAAGCGGCTTCTTTTACAGGATTCCGCGCCGAGACAGACGCCTCGCGCCGCCAATAAGGGGGATTGGCAAGCACATGGTCAAATTGTCGCTGCCGTAAAGTCAACGGAAGCTCCGCAAGATCGGCCTGAACAACCTCCAGTTGTCCCGCGCCATTTCGGGCCGCCAGTTCAGCGTATTGCCGCTCTCTCTCGACGCCGGTCAGCACCAGATCAGGCACCCTTGCCCCTAGGCACAGCACAGCCGCCCCCACGCCACAGCCCAATTCCAGCACCCTTTGCCCCGAAACCGCAGGTATAGTGGCTGCAAGCAAGACAGGATCAACCCCCGCACGATACCCATCGCGGGGTTGCCACAGATGCAACAGCCCGCCCAGAAACGCGTCTCGGGTGAGGTTTGGCATGCTCATTTTCCCAAAGGGATCTCATTATCGCGCATCACACGCTCAGCCGCGTCAAGATCGTCAGGGTGCACCATCAGCCGGCGCGGGAAAATTCCGATGCCACCTTCGAGTATGCTCATATTTACGTCCATCTGAAAGCAGTCTATATCCTCGCCCTGCAATAGGGCCGAAGCAAAGGCGATGATCGTAGGGTCGTTGCTGCGCAAGAGTTCTTTCATGCCGATGATGTAATCTGGGGCCAGCCCCCTTGTCGAGCGCTAGGATGCGGTAAATGACCACTGAAATGAGCCAAAAACCCCATGATCGCCTTGCAGCTGCCCTCAGCGATGAGATGGCCGCCGTGAGTGCCTTGATCCGCGAACGCATGTCTTCCGAACACGCGCCGCGTATCCCAGAGGTCACCGCTCACTTGGTCGAGGCTGGCGGCAAGCGCTTGCGCCCCATGCTGACCCTCGCTGCTGCTGCTCTGTGTGGCTATGACGGGCCATACCATATCCATCTGGCCACCACGGTTGAGTTCATTCACACCGCGACCTTGCTGCACGATGACGTTGTCGACGAAAGCAACCAGCGTCGCGGCCGCCCGACGGCAAACCTGCTGTGGGATAACCAATCTTCTGTCTTGGTTGGCGACTACCTTTTCGCGCGCAGCTTTCAATTGATGACCGAACCGGGTTCGATGCGGGTCATGCAAATTCTTTCCAACGCAGCAGCCACCATCGCCGAAGGCGAAGTGCTTCAGCTAACCGCGGCGCAAAACCTTGCAACGGACGAAAGCGTCTACCTGCAAGTTGTGCGCGGCAAAACTGCTGCCTTGTTCTCTGCGGCAACCGAAGTCGGCGGAGTTATTGCTGACGCCCCCCAAGAGATCGTGACAGCCCTGTTTGATTACGGCGATGCGCTGGGTATCTCGTTTCAGATTGTGGACGACCTACTGGATTATCAGGGCCAAGAAGACGCCACAGGCAAAAACATCGGTGACGATTTCCGCGAACGCAAACTAACCCTGCCAGTGATCAAAGCTGTTGCCCTTGCCGACGACGAAGAGCGCGCCTTTTGGACCCGCACGATCGAGCGTGGCAAACAAGAAGACGGCGATCTGGAGCATGCGATTGCGCTGCTGAACAAGCATGGCACCCTCACCGCGACCCAAGCAGATGCTTTGGCGTGGGCGCAAAAGGCAAAGTCGGCGCTCGCCCCGCTGCCTGCCCATGACATCAAAGACATGTTGATTGATCTGGCCGATTACGTGGTGAGCCGCATCAGCTAAGCACACGGCCCGCTGCGACCCACCAATCGGGATGCGCTGCCGCAACACGCTTTGCCGCTGGCTGCGCTTTACCTGCTTCAAACAGGCCAAAACACGTCGCACCTGAGCCCGACATACGGGCCAGCTGCGCACCACTCAGCGCGCCCAAGACATCATCAATCTGGGGCGCGATTTGGCGCGCAGGACGTTCCAGATCGTTACGCTGTTGGGCCAGCCAGTCACAAAACACCTCAAGCGAGTCAAACCTTGGCCACGCCTCGGGCATTGGCTGATTTTCTTTACAATCCAAGGCATTGAAAACAGGGCCAGTCGGCACCTCAACCTTTGGGTTGATCAATAGGATATCCATATCAGGGAGCGGTGGTAACTTGGCCAGATCATCGCCAATGCCTTGCATCCGCTGGGGTGAGGCGCTGAGGCAAACGGGCACATCAGCCCCCAGACTAGCTGCCCCTTCATCCCCCCCAAGGGTGCGAAGAACCGCCGCAGCATCTGCCGATCCACCGCCAATGCCTGCGCCGTGCGGCAGGTTCTTTTCCAGATTGATCCTGCCCGTCCACCCTGCCAGTTCAGCAGCTTGCCAAACAAGGTTGCGGTGATCTGTCGGTACACCATCTGCAAATGGGCCAGAGACCTCGATCCGCATATCTGGGCCGCTCTCAAACCACAGCCTGTCGCCAATATCAGCAAACACCACCAGACTATCCAGCAGATGATAGCCATCCGCCTGCTGCCCCGTTACATGCAGCGAAAGGTTCACCTTGGCCGGCGCGAAGGCATTATTCGTCACTGGCAACCTTTAGCGGATCAGCGCCTTCTTCTTGCAGCACAACGTCCAATCCGACCTCTAGCTTGCGCCGAATACGATCTGGATCTGCTTCGGTATCGGTTTTGGTGAACTCGACAAAGGACAATGCACGGCGCCATTGGAAGAGGGCCTCGCGGTTGCGGCCAACAGCCCAATACACATCCCCCAAGTGATCGTTAACAACGGGGTCCACTGCCTCCAGCTCAACCGCGCGTTCCATCTGGGTGACGGCTTCGTCATAGCGGCCTAGGCGGTAATAGACCCACCCCAAGCTATCCACGATATAGCCGCTGTTCGGGCTGGCCTTTACGGCGCGCTCGATCATATCCAGCGCCTCGTCCAGCTTGCGCTTTTCCTCAACGAGCGAATATCCCAGATAATTCAGAACCTGAGGCTGATCCGGATTGATCTCTAGTGCCGCGCGAAAATCTGCCTCGGCCGCGACACCCTCGCCATCCTGCGAAAAAGCTATCCCGCGACTAAACAGCAGATACCACTTGCGCTGATCCCCGTCCTTGGTGAGCTCTAACGCTTGGCTATAAGCCGCAATGGCGGCCTGATCTTCGTCCTGAGCGCGCAGCGTATCCCCGAGAGTCGAGTGCACAACGGCCATCTCGCCGTGGGTGCGGGTCAACTGGTTCAAAACCTCAATCGCCTGATCTGCCTTTTCCAGACGACGCAGCGCAGCCGCACGGCCCAATTCGGCCACGTGATAGGCAGAGTTTTCGGCCCCAACACCACGGTATTCATCAATCGCCAACTCGTATTGGCCCAAATCTTCCAGCAGACCCGCAGACATCAACAATGCATCAATGTGATCGGGCCGCAGATACCGCGCGACGCGCGCGTATAGCAACGTGTAATAGTCGCTGGCCCGTTCCGCCCGCAACAATGCCGCGAATGTATAAAAGACTTCGGCCAGCCCTGCACGCGCTGTTGGCGCATGGGTAAAGGGCACTTTTTCACCCGCATTAAAGCGCGCGATGAGCATATCCAATTCAGGATCGGTAGAGCCATTAAACGTATTTGAGATCAGCGCGACCGCCTCTTCGTTACGATCAAGCTGCGAAAGGATCTCGGCGCGGGCCAAAACACCGCGCCGCGTGCGTGCCGCTGCGCCAACAACACCGCTATCGAACACCGCCTCAGACTCGGCGTAGCGGCCAACAGTTGCCAAGGCCAAAGCACGGTGAAAGGAAATGATCCCTTCCATGCCGGAATCCGTTGAAATGCTGTCGAATTGCTTCATCGCGGCATCCACATCATCCGCGCCAATCAAGGCCCATGCCTTGACCAACCCATCCAACCACGGGCTAATCCCGTCTGATTGCACTTCTTGCTGGGCCAGCTCTTCGAATTTCCCGTCGGCGGCCAAGCCAGCCGTAATCACCATACGCGCCGCTTGCGAGTTCTGCCCCGCCGCGATGATCGCCTTGCCCAACGGCACTGCCCGCTTCACATCGCCCAAGGCGAGGTAGGACAGCGTAGCATTGTCCATCAGCTCAACATTCTTGGGGTCGCGCGCCAAGGCAGAGGCGTAATATTGAGCAGCCAAAGCATAGTCATTGTTGACCGAGGCGCTGCGTCCGGCAAGGTAGGACCCCGCCAAAGACTGTGCGTGTGAATAGCTGGGAACAGCCACAGAAAGGGTTAGCCCAAGGGCTGCCGCGCTTACAGTTGTCAGGAAATTTCGCATATGCTTTTGCCTCGTTCTTTTGACCGATAGGCTAGCATGTTTACGCCGTGGCGCAATGGCGGCCCCCCACCTGAATAGGTGGGAAGCCGTAATAGTTGATCACATGTTCGGGTAGTTTGGCCCGTCACCACCCTGAGGCGTGGTCCAGACGATGTTCTGGCTAGGATCTTTGATGTCACATGTTTTGCAGTGAACGCAGTTTTGGAAGTTGATGACAAAACGCGTGTCTTTGCCCTCTTCCTCAACGAATTCGTAAACACCTGCTGGGCAATAGCGCGCTGACGGGCCTGCGAATTTCTCTAGGTTCACCCCTACTGGCACGGTGTCGTCTTTCAACGTCAGGTGCGCTGGTTGGCTTTCTTCGTGGTTGGTGAAGGAGAAGGCCACGTTTGTCAGGCGGTCAAAGCTGAGCTTGCCGTCAGGTTTGGGGTAATCGATCATTTTGTGATCTGCCGCAGGCTCAGTCGCTTCGGCGTCGGATTTGCCGTGCTTCAACGTGCCAATCAGCGAACCGCCGAACAATGTGTTGCACCACATGTCGAACCCGCCAATGGCAAGCGACGCGGTGAGGCCAAACTTGGACCACAACGGCTTTACATTGCGCACTTTGTACAGGTCTTTGCCGATCGCCCCTTCACGTACTTCTTTTTCGTAATCGGGCAGCTCATCACCCGAGCGGCCTGCTTGGATCGCGCTATAGGCGGCTTCGGCAGCTGCTTTGCCCGAGATCATCGCGTTATGGTTGCCCTTGATGCGCGGCACGTTGACCATGCCAACCGAACAGCCCAACAGCGCCACACCAGGTGCAACCATTTTCGGCATGGATTGGTATCCACCCTCGGTGATCGCACGGGCACCATAAGCCACGCGTTTACCGCCCTTTAGCAGCTCTGCAACCATTGGGTGGTGTTTGAATTGCTGGAATTCCATATAAGGGAATACATTCGGGTTCTTATAACCAAGGTGAACAACAAAGCCGACGTAAACCTGATTGTTATCAAGGTGATAAATAAAGGAACCGCCGCCCGCTTTTTTACCCAAAGGCCAGCCCATCGTGTGGGTTACAGTGCCTTCTTTGTGCTTGGCTGGGTCGATTTCCCAGATCTCTTTCATGCCAACGCCGTATTTCTGCGGCTCTTTGCCTTGGGCCAGATCGAATTTTTCGATGACCTGCTTGGAGAGGGAGCCCCGCACGCCCTCAGAGAGGAACACATATTTCCCGTGCAGCTCCATACCTGGCTCATAGCTGGGGCCAGGTTTGCCATCAGCGCCAAGGCCCATCTCGCCAGCAACCACGCCTTTGACTTCGCCTTTGTCGCCGTAAACGATTTCCGAGCACGCCATGCCCGGGAAGATTTCCACGCCCATTTCTTCGGCTTGTTCTGCCATCCAGCGGCAAACATTACCCATCGAAACGATGTAGTTGCCGTGGTTGTTCATCAATGGCGGCATGGGAAAGTTCGGCACGCGAACTTCGCCAGCTTCGCCCAGCATGTAAAAATTGTCTTCTTTCACGGGCACGTTCAGCGGCGCGCCTTTTTCTTTCCAATCTGGGATCAGCGCATCAAGGCCGCAAGGATCAAGAACCGCACCAGACAGGATGTGCGCACCCACCTCCGAGCCCTTTTCCAAAACAACAACGTTACAATCAGCATCCAACTGCTTTAGACGGATCGCCGCTGACAGGCCTGCAGGCCCCGCCCCAACGATGACAACGTCATATTCCATTGCTTCGCGTTCAATATCAGCCATATCAGGCGCTCCCTTCGCGTGAAAATCGGTTTTATTCGGGGTAACGGGTGGCACGCACCATTGCAATCACGACGAGGCGTTAAAACAATTCTAAACTGAATTTTTGACCAAAGTTTTCACAGTGAGCGCTAACGTCAGCAGATATGGGGCGATCCCCCATCAAATACCGCGGCCCCTGCCCGTTTTCCGCCGCAAGGTCCTTTGGATTATACAGCGCGCAAGCCTCAAGGCTAAGGCAGCCGCATCCAATGCAACCGTCCAGATTATCGCGCAGCGCTGTCAAAGCCGCAATCTGGGCATCCAGACCATCCCGAAAACCGCTGCTGATCTTGCTCCAATCCGATTTACTGGGTGCCCGCCCTTTTGGCAGCTGGTCCAACTGCTTGCGGATTTGGGGCAGCGTATATCCAAATTTCTGGGCAATCATCAAAAAGCTAAGCCGCCGCAAATCCGCACGGGCAAAGCGGCGCTGCCCGCCGGCATTTCGCCACGGGCTAATCAGCCCCTGACGTTCATAATAGCGAATAGCAGATACAGCGAGGCCTGTGCGGGTTGCCAATGCACCAATCGTCAATCCTTCGTTCAACGCCATAAATATCTCCAAAAAATTGCTTGACCTAAAGTTAGGTTTAGCAATTACATCAAAGGGCGTCACGCCAATAACCTCGAAAGGAAAACACTATGGCTGCGCAATTAGAACATGTGAATCTGACCGTCTCGGACCCTTTGGCAACCGCTGCATGGATGAAGCCCGTCTTTGGCTGGCATATCCGCTGGCAGGGCGAGGCCATCTCGGGCGGGTATAGCGTGCATGTCGGCACCGCCGATCAATACGTTGCAATCTATCGCCCCGAGGGCGATCTGACCCCCGCGCCCAAAAGCTATAACAACATTGCAAGGCTAAACCACATCGCAGTGGTTGTCAGCGATTTGGAGGCTGTCGAAGAGGCCGTTCGCAACCAAGGGTTTCGAATGGGTGAGCATTATGACTATGAACCCGGTCGCCGCTTTTATTTCTATGACCCTGACGGTATCGAGTTCGAAGTCGTTCAATACGACTAAACCCTTAACATTCGGCGAAACCACGCCACCAAAAATGCCTTATCTGCTTGCATTTGGTGTATAACTTCGGTCAGGTTATGGCCAACGCAAACACGCGCCCCGATAGGTTTCGGGGCGCGCCTTAGTATCACGGACACGAACGCAATGGAAAAGATCCCCATGACACGCGGAGGGCACACCGCCCTTGAGACGGAATTGAAGCACCTCAAAACCGTTGAGCGCCCTGCAATCATCACAGCGATTGCCGAGGCCCGCGAGCACGGCGACCTGTCCGAAAACGCCGAATACCACTCGGCCAAGGAAAAGCAGTCGTTTATCGAAGGGCGCATCAAAGAACTTGAAGGGGCGATTTCCCTTGCCGAGGTGATTGACCCGGCCAAATTGTCCGGCACAATTAAATTCGGTGCCAAAGTAACTTTGGTTGACGAAGATACCGACGAAGAGAAAACCTATCAGATCGTTGGCGAATACGAAGCCAACATCGAGGCTGGCTTGCTCAACATCAAATCCCCGATCGCGCGTGCGTTGATCGGTAAGGATGAGGGTGACAGCGTCGAGGTCCGCACCCCCGGTGGGGTTAGATCCTATGAGGTTCTAAAAATCGTTTATGCCTGATCGGAACCCAGCACATGTCTGATGCCCCTCTTCCCGAACAGCCGGCCCGCCCGCCAGCAAGCGTCGCGAAAGCGCGCGCAGGCAAAGCTGCGACTGCGCGCCCGACGCCTTTGGGCATCTACGACAGGGCGCGATCTGACGGGGTTTCCAGCATCGAAATTATCGCGGTGGCTCTTTCCGCTGTGTGGCTGTTGGGCTGCCTGATCTTTTTTGTTTTCATGCCCCAAGCCCCCGCTGCCGAGGGGCAAGGCGGCCTTCGGTTCCTCATGACCATGCTCGCTGTGTTTATGCCTGTGGCTATGATCTGGGTTGCCGCAACTGCCGCGCGGGCCAGCCGCGTCATGCGGGAAGAAAGCCAGCGCCTGCAAGCGGCGATTGATGCAATCCGTCACGCCTATATCGCGCAACAACAAGGTGGTAGGCTCACCTCCGAACCCTCGGTGAACCGTAAGCTTGACGAGATTGCAGCAGCCACCCGCAAAACCGAAACGGCGCTTGCGACGTTTTCCACCCGCCGCGAAGAAACGCCTCGTACCGCGCTGCCTACAACCGAAGCTGCTCCTGTTCAGGATCAACCTGCTCTCGAATTGGGCACCCAAAGCGTTGACATGGCCCCCCCTGTCGAAGGGGATGACCTGATCCGCGCCTTGAACTTTCCTGAAACGGCCGAAGACGAAGCAGGCTTTGCCGCTTTGCGCCGCGCAATGAAGGATCGCAATGCTGCCCAGCTCATCCAAGCGGCCCAAGACATCCTGACGCTGCTGAGCCAAGACGGCATTTACATGGACGACCTGCGCCCCGACCGCGCCCGACCAGAAATCTGGCGGATGTTTGGGCAGGGCGAGCGTGGCCGCCCCATCGCGGCACTGGGCGGTATCCGTGATCGCTCTTCCCTAGCGTTGACGGCTGGGCGGATGAAGCAGGACCCGATCTTTCGCGATACTGCGCACCATTTCTTGCGCCGCTTTGACAAGCTGTTTGCGGATTTCGAAAAAGTCGCCTCTGACACCGAGATTTCCGCATTGGCGGACACACGCACAGCGCGCGCGTTTATGTTGCTGGGCCGTGTGGCGGGAACATTTGACTAAAGCCCGACGGGTTTAATACCCAAAACTGGCATAAGGGATAAACCGCACAGGATCGCCTATGCGAATATCCCTTCCCTCTTCTTCCAGTTCGACCAGCCCCTCAGCCCAGCTTAACCCGCTGATCCGCCCAGACCCCTCCGAGGCAAAAACCTCGGCTTGCCCGTTGCGAATGCGGGCACGCAAGAACTCGCGGCGGCCCGCCTTTTTGCTCTTTTCAAACGCTGCAGGAACCTCAAACCCTTGCGGGGTGCTCCAATCCCCGCCAGAGAGCAAGGCCAAGGCGGGGCGCGCAAAAACCAAGGTACACACCAGCGCAGCAACGGGATTACCCGGCAGGCCAAAAACCGGAACGCCCTGCCACATACCCAACGCCAAGGGCCGACCAGGTTTGATTGCGATACGCCACAGCGCCATGGCACCAGCCTTGTCTAACAGGGCCGACACGTGGTCTTCGTCCCCCGCCGAGGCTCCGCCGCTGGTGATGATGACATCAACCTTTTCCGCCGCCGCATCCAGCATCGCCTTCAACATCTCGCGTTGGTCAGGCGCACGGCCCAGATCAACGGCCCGATGTCCCAAACGCGCAGCAAGGGCCAATAACATCGGGCGGTTCGCATCATAGATCTGCCCCTCTCCTGCGGTTGAGCCAACCTCGACCAGCTCATCACCCGTAGACAAAACACCCACGCGCAGAGGATTGCGTACTGCAACCTCAGAAACACCAGCAGCCGCTAATAGCGCCAAATCAGCAGGTGTGATGTGCCGCCCTTGCCCAAGCACAACATCACCAACTTTGACGTCCTCACCGGCTCGGCGGGTATTGGCACCCTGCTTTAGCGCCCCCTGAAAAATCACATGACCATCAGCCACAGAAACATCTTCTTGTAAGATAACGGTATCAACCCCGTCAGGCAGCGCCGCCCCCGTCAGCACACGAATGGCTTGCCCTTCTGGAACCGAAACAGGGGCATCCCCTGCGGCTGCACGCCCTGCGACCAAAGGAAGCCGGTGTTCACCCTCCTGCCTGCCACCTGAAAACCCGTACCCATCTACCGCAGTATTCGGCAGCGGCGGGTTTGCGCGCTTTGCTTTCACATCATCAAATGAAATCCGCCCACAGGCCTGCGCGAGGGGGACCACCTCGGAAGAGGTGACGGGGGCCAGCCTTTCCCGCAACATGGCCAGCGCTTCCTCAACAGGTGTCCAATGAACCCCTTTGGGCAATGCAAAACAATCATTGCGCAGCGGAGCGGCTTTCGCAGATGGAGTTGAAGTCATTGCGCATCTCTTTCGTGCTCACTCTGCCACAGGCAACGCGTTTGGGAAGATTGAACGCCCCCCATCACAATCCCACTTCCGACAGAATAAAATCCGCCACAGCGACCGTATCATCCAGATCAAAAACAAGGCGATCAATGTCTAGCGGCGTATCACTGGCCACTGCCCGAATGGTTGGGTCTTCTGGCGCGATCAGCGGGTTTCCGGTAACGGCACGATGGGCCTCGACCTTTGGATGGGCATCCCGCTTATAGCCTTCGACCAAGACCAGATCGACAGGGGAAAGCTGCGCCAATAGTTCTTCTAATGAGGGCTCGGGCGCGCCGCGCAATTCGTGCATCAATGCTATGCGATTTTGCGATGCCAGCAACACCTGCGATGCCCCTGCCTCGCGGTGGCGGTAGCTATCTTTGCCTGCGTGATCCACATCAAAACTGTGGTGGGCATGTTTGACCGTAGAGACAGAAAACCCACGTGTCGTGATCTCAGAGACCAAACGTTCCATCAGCCCTGTTTTGCCTGCGTTTTTCCAACCAACGACACCAAAAACTCTCATAACATTGCCTCAGCGGTTTCCAAATCTAATGGGGTGTTTACATTAAAGAATGCAGCTTCTTGCGGGAACATCGCCTCGCGTCCGCTATGCGCATCGGTCCATAGAACCACCTTTCGCAGCCCCCCCGCCAAAGCCTTGCGCAAATCCTCCCGAAGGGCGACAGGCCAAAGACCAAAGGTAGGATGGCGCGCGCGCGCGCGTTTTTCATCAGGGGTAACGGCCAGAACCAGTGGATGCTCCATCCCTTCCGAGGCCAGCAAAAGCTGGGGCACCAGATCACAAGGGAAAAAGGGCGTATCAGCCGCAGCCGTCACGATCGTTTCAGCCCCTTGCTCTGCCGCCCAGTCCAGTCCAGCCAAAACACCTGCCAACGGCCCAACGAAACCTTCAAAACTATCAGCAATCACTGGCATCCCGAAAGGCGCAAACCGCGCGGCATCACCATTCGCATTCAGCGCGATATCAGCCACTTGCGGTTCAAGACGCCCCTGCACACGTGACAAAAGCGTCTCTCCGCCGAGTTCCAGCAGCCCTTTATCGCCACCGCCCATTCGGGTTGCCTGCCCCCCCGCAAGGATCACGCCAAGAGGTTGTTTCATCTTGAGGTCTCCACCCAATTTTTCACATCTATTTCAAACGCTTCAATCTGTTCTGAAGATGCAAACGCCGCAAATGGGATCGCAGGCCGATTTCCACCGAACCACAAAACAAATGCCAGCTTGGAACGCCCAAGCCCCTCAACCGCGGACCATTCTATTGTGGATTGGAAGTGATCCGCTTTGGTTGTGATGCCCGACGCATTTATGGTCATCTCGACCTCGCCTTGGTTCGCACGCGTTGCCAACAGCTGCCGCACCATGGTCGGCAAGGTGACCAACAAAGACCCGAAAATAGCAAGGTATGACAACGCCAACCCGACCAAAGAGCTCCAATGCAGAATGGTTGCCCTATCGGTAAAAATATCCGTCACAAAATATCCAAGCGATATCCCCCCAAGGACCAGCAACAGGCAATGAAGCAGTCGCAACATATTGCTGGCCTTCATGCCTTTGACCTGCTGCACGGGGGGCTTTAGCCGCAGAACAGACAAAAGTACCTTTGGCTCTGGCGTGAATTTCAGAACATAGGTGTTGCTCATGTTTTTGCGCCCATCCAGCTTTCCAGATCTTTCCGAAACTCTTGCGGTGAGGTCCCTTCGGGCAGCGCGGCATCGGGGAAGGTATAAACCAACGCCCCTGCCCTTAGTACGGTGGCGTCGACCATGGAAAAGGCTTCATCAAAGTAATCCCATGATAAATTGCTGTCAGAGACGCCAGAGCGGATCGAGATTTGTTCTGAAGAAATCACAGTGTGAATCTCACCTTCCCGATCCAACATAGAGTTCGCGAATTTAACCAGCTTTTGGCTAGAGACCCTGTGCGAGATAAGCCAAACACCAATGCCCAGATAAAACCCAACAAGCGCCGAAAACAACATCGGTACTGTCAAGACGTCAAGCCGCATCAAGGTGACGATCACCGCCAGCAAGGCCACAAAACCAAGCGTGAAAATAGCTGCGCGCCGCCATTTTTCGCCCTTGGTTTTATTTGGCTTGGCCCAGACAAACATTGCACGGCTTTGCATCTCTGGCGTTATCACATAGGAGAGTTCATATCGTTTCATTCGCTAGACTTTCGGCCAGAGCGTTTGGGTTCATCAGCGATGGCATTTGGGTCTGCATCCCGCAGCAGACGCTGTTCTCCGGCCAAACACATAAACCGCTTACCTTTCATCCGGCCAATCAGAGTCAGCCCCAGCTTTTGCGCGATCTCAACACCCCAAGCTGTAAAACCGGATCGCGACGCCAAAACGGGGATGCCCATCATCGCCGTTTTGATCACCATCTCAGATGTTAACCTGCCCGTTGTATAAAGAATTTTATCCTCTGCAGGGATGCCTTCGGACAACATCCAACCCGCAATCTTATCCACCGCATTATGTCTGCCAACGTCTTCCATATAGACCAAAGGGCGGTCCCCCGCGCAAAGCACGGTGCCATGGATCGCGCCCGCCTGCAGGTACAGGCTGGGCGTGCGATTAATCTTGGATGACAACGCATACAGCCATGAGGTGCGCACAGATGTATCGGGCAGGGTCACGTTCTCTAGCCCCTCCATCATGTCGCCAAAAACTGTTCCCACCGCACAACCGCTTGTTCTGGTTTTGCGGCGCATCTTGTCTTCGTAATCGGTTTCGCGCGCCGTGCGCACCACAACCGTTTCCAGCTCTTCGTCGAAATCGACGCCCGTGATTTCATCCTCTTTGCTCAGCATGCCCTGATTGCGTAAAAAACCCAGCGCCAGATAATCAGGATAGTCACCAATCGTCATCGCGGTCACGATTTCCTGACTGTTGAGGTAAATCGTCAACGGCCGCTCTTCGACCACATTGATCTGCTGCTCGTCGCCATTGTGATCTGTCCCGATCACAGGGCGCGTCAGGCGCCGCGCGCTCGGGTCAGGCGCTATCAAATATTCCGATAGATCATTCAGTTCAGCCAATTGCACCCTCCTCGGCAACCCGTTACGCATGAGCGACAATCTAGGGACAAGATATGACCTCTACCAGCAGCAAATCTTACTATCGCCAAGGGATCATAGATAGCAGCCCGTTCATTCTGGTGATTATTCCTTTTTCAACGCTTTTTGGTGTTCTCGCGACTGAGGCGGGGTTGAATGTTATTCAGACTTTGGCCTTTTCCATCGTTGTCATTGCAGGGGCGGCCCAATTCACCGCACTTCAGCTGATGCAGGAAGATGTGCCAACAGTGATTGTGTTGGTCTCCTCACTTGCGGTGAACCTGCGCATGGCGATGTATTCCGCCTCGCTTACCCCCTATATCGGGGCGGCCCCTTTGTGGCAGCGCGCGCTATGCGCCTATCTGACGGTCGATCAATCCTATGTTGTCGGTGTCGCCAAATTTGAAGAAGAACCAAAGATGTCCGTCCCTGAACGGGTCTCCTATTTCCTTGGCGCTGTGACGCCCATTGTGCCGCTTTGGTATGGCTTTACCTTTGTCGGTGCGTTGCTGGGCACCCAAGTACCCGAAAGCTGGGCCTTGGATTTTGCGCTTCCCATCACCTTTCTGGCGATGATCGCGCCTATGTTTCGCACAGCGGCCCATGTGGCGGCTGCCCTTGTCGCGGTAGCCGTTGCTCTTTTAGCGGCGGGCGTACCTTATTCGCTGGGTCTGATTATTGCGGGTATCGCTGGCATGATGGCTGGTGCCCAAACCGAACTTTGGCTTGAGAAAAAGGCAGCGCGGACATGATCGACACAACCACATTATGGACGGTTATCATCCTGCTTGGCATCGGCAGCTTTGGCCTGCGGTTTGTATTTACAGGGCTGGTCGGGGATCGGGCGATGCCTGCGTGGCTGCTGCGCCACCTGCGTTATACCGCAGTTGCGATCCTACCCGCCTTGGTCGCGCCACAGGTCGTATGGCCGACGGCAACAGAGGGCGCGTTTGACACGCCTCGTGCCGCGGCGGCAGCGATAACCCTTTGCGTTGGTCTATTTACCAAAAATGTTCTGCTGGCCATCCTAAGCGGCGCGGCAACGCTTTACGGGTTGCTCTACCTACTCGGCTGATTTGGGAATGCCGTCGCTGACATTGCCCTCGTCATCCTCATAATAACGGGTCGTTGACACGCCCGGTAGCTCCGCGGCCTGTTCCATCAGCTTTAGCGGGTAATACCCTTGGCGGATGGTTTCAAACCCTGGCACCTGCCGCAACAAGCCGGATATGGAATTTGCGCAAAAGGCGCTGGGAACTGGCCCGCTGCTTTGGACCAATTGCATCGCACGCGCCGCTTGGGCAGGTGTTACACTGAACTCTTGGCTGACAACGTGAAAGTTGCTGCGGGCATGGGCCGATTTGTAAATCTGGATCCACTTCGGGGACATGCCATATAGGACATCACCACGCTCTGGCACCTTCTCATGCTCGAACGAGCCAGCCGGATCAAAGATCACAGACTGAGAGCCCTGAACCAACAAGGCACTATGCCCACCTGCACCGGTCCGGTTGTTCACCATCGTGATCAGCGTGATTTTCGGCTGACCATGATGTGCAAAGGCGCGCGCCTCGATCTCTTGGATCGGTGATTCCTTACCTTTTTCCGCGCAGCCAGCAACCAAAGCTGCTGTTAGCGCCAGCGCGAGAAAAGATTTTGTCATCAGATTGTCCGTTCACTTAGCGGGCGAAAATCGCCAACAAAACGAGGAATACAAGGATCGCAATAACCGAGCGCGTCACAAACGTGATGAACCCTTCATAGGTTTTTTCGTTTGCTTCCGTGTTCATTGTGCCGTGTTTGTGCTCAGCCATGGGAACGTCCCTTTCGTCAAATTTCGCTTCGTGTTGGGCAGGGAGTAAGGTATTTCACCCGCCCTGTCACGTCAGATTTCCCCAATGTGTATAAGATGCCGCGCTTATGTCTCGCCTGTCTCTAGATCTTCGAGCAGTTTAAACCCGATCCGGTTAGGTTCTTCGGTCTCTACCGCTTTGGGTACTGCGCGGAAAACAACGCTTAGCTGGCTGACATGTTGCACCAGTTGCATTTTGCCACCCGCAGGGTCGGTGCCGTAAAAGGTAACGACATCAGGGTCAAAATACCCCATCCCTTCGATTTTCAGAACACCTGCGTCTGTGCCTGCAAAACCCATGGCGATCTCTTGGCCGTCATCCAGCCCTTCTTCGAACTTCTTTAGATACAAAACCGTGCGTTCATAGGCCCATTGCGCAGGTGATTTTTGCTCGACAGGCTTGTCGGCTACACCTTTGGGAACAGGCTGGTCCTTGGCGTTTTTTGCATCGGGATCGCTGTGTACTTCGTGCACGCGTGGCAACGCATGTGCCTCAATAGCTTCCGCTGCGGTTTCGATCTGTTCGCCCATGGCTTACCCCTTACGCTGATACAACCACGCTCCATCTTCGCGTTTTGTCCGCGTGGCGAGGCCTTCTTGGTGAAGGTGGCTCAAATGCGCAAAGGCTTCAACCAGTGCAAGGCCATATTCACCCTCACCTATCGTTCTTTTGAACAAAGGTGGGAAAACGTCACCAGCGGTTTTGGGGGTATCGATATATTCCAGCAGTCGTTTCAACGCGCCATGGTGGTTGTCGATCAATTGCCGCATCCGCGTTGGCAGGCCCGTAAAGGGCAGTTTATGCCCCCCAAGGACCAGATGATCCTCGCGCCCCAAAAGCGCCAACCGTTCGCAAGCTTCTAGCCATTCGCCAATGGGGTCAGCCATTGGCTCGGTTGCGTATACCCCTACATTCGGACTGATCGAGGGGAGGATTTGATCACCAGCGATCACCAGATTATCGTCACGGCTCCAGAACGTCGCGTGTTCAGGGGCGTGGCCATTCCCCATATGCACGTCCCACGTTCGCCCACCCATCTGGATGGTGTCGCCCTGTTTGATCCGCGTGTACCCAAGCGGAAGCGGCGCAACAATGTCAGCAAAGTTAAAGGGGCGATCCGTGGCGCGTTTTTCATAGATCGCCTGATCCATCCCAGCCGAGCGATAAAAGGCCAGCGATTCTGCGTTTGGCACGTCCTGCACATCTAACGTTAGCATCCGCGCGGTGAGCCATGCGGTGCGTGTGGTGACCAATTCGGCACCATGTTCGGTTTGGAACCAACCCGCCAGCCCAATGTGATCGGGGTGGTGGTGCGTGACGACAACACGCGACACTGGTTTACCCCCCAAAGGGCCAGCCATGATCTCTTCCCACTGGGATTTTGTCTTTTTGGATGCAAAGCCCGTGTCAATGATGGTCCAGCTATCGCCCTCATCCAATGCGTAGATGTTCACATGGTCCAGCTTCATCGGCAGAGGCACACGCATCCACAAAACGCCTGGTGCAACCTCAATCGCTTCGGTTCCACTGGGCGGTGTTTCCCACGGATAGCGCAGGCCCTTTGGTGCGACATCAGCCATTATACTGCCAACTCTTCATCGGTGAGGGCAAACAGACCCGCCGCCCCCGCCTGCGCATGCACCAACAAGGCAGCATATTCAGGCATCAAACGCAGGATATAAAAACGGGCCAGCTTTTCTCGGGCGCCGCCACGGTCGGCTAGTGCCGCCTTTAGGTGCATATGGCCGCCCAGAACGCGAGCAAAGGCACGTTGATAGGGCACAGCACCGGCAAAGCGATCCTGCATATCGGTTTGGGAAAGCATCCATTCGGTTGCTTCACGCAGGCTTTCGCAAGCCTCCCAAACATCACTGGCAAGGTTCGGAAATACCTCCTTGGCCTTTTCGATCTCTTCTTCCATTTCGTCCAGCAGCGCCATTGCTGCCTCGCCACCGTCCATCATTTTGCGCGCAACCAGATCCATGGCTTGGATGCCGTTTGTCCCCTCATAGATTGAGGTGATCCGAACATCGCGGCAGAATTGCGCCGCCCCTGCTTCCTCGATAAAGCCCATACCACCGTGGACCTGCAGCCCCGTATCAGCCACCAAGATTCCCGTATCCGTGCCAAAGGATTTCGAGATCGGAGTGAGCAGCGCCGCTCGGGCCTTCCACGCCTTGTCACCCGTTGCATTGGCCATATCAATCGCAACCGCATTGCAAACAGAGATCGCACGTGACGCAAACACATCCGCCTTCATGCTGGCCAGCATCCGGCGCACATCGGCGTGGCCGATGATGGATTGGCTCTCTGCGTGGGCGCTTGTCTTGCCCTGCTTGCGCTCTAGCGCATAGGCATAAGCATGTTGATAGGCTGCTTCAGCCACCCCGACACCCTGTGCACCAACGCCCAAACGGGCGTTGTTCATCATTGTGAACATTGCCGCCATGCCGCCCTGTTTTTCACCGACAAGCCACCCTTTGGCCCCGTCATACTGCATCACGCAAGTGGGTGAGCCGTGCAGCCCCATCTTGTGCTCCAAACTGACAACACCCAGCGTATTGCGCACACCTGGTTCACCGTTTTCATCCGGCAGCAGCTTTGGCACAATAAACAGGCTGATCCCTTTCACCCCAGCAGGCGCATCAGGCAGGCGCGCCAGAACAAGGTGGCAGGTGTTGCTGCTGAAATCGCTATCACCCCAAGTGATGAAAATCTTTTGTCCGGTGATTGCATAGGTGCCATCACCATTATCTTCGGCCTTGGTGCTTAGCGCCCCAACATCGGACCCCGCCTGCGGTTCGGTCAGGTTCATCGTGCCGATCCACTCGCCGTTGATCAGTTTTGGTAAAAACACTTCTTTCAACGCATCGCTCGCGTGGTGTTCCAGTGCTTCGATATGACCCTGTGACAGCATCGGTGCGACTTGAAGCGACAGGCACGAGCCGCTCATCATCTCGCCAACGGCTGTCGTCAATGCCATTGGCAACCCCATACCGCCGTATTCAGGGTCAGCTGCGATACCTACCCAACCTCCCTCGGCGATGGCTTTGAAGCCCTCTGCATATCCCGGAGGTGTACGCACCACACCGTTCTCCAGATACGAGCCCTGCAAATCACCAACCCGTTGGAGCGGCGCCAGCACTTCTTCGCACATTTTGCCCGCTTCGCCGAGGATCGCAGCCGTGACATCATCGGTTGCTTCTGCAAAACGTTCTGTTGCACGCAGCCCTTGCAAACCTACAACATGCTCAAATAGAAAATTGTAGTCTTCAACAGGTGCGCGATACGTCATACTAATGCCTTTCAAAACAATCCGACCTTCCGTTAAGGCAACCAAGCACCCTAGCCAAGGCCGTTAGCGCCAACGATGCTAGACACGACGCGTTCACACAATCAAAACGCCACGTCATAGTCCATGAGGAGCAGCCATGCCTGCAGCAACACAACACCTGACGGCTACCCCAGCGGACATTGATCGCGCAGCGGCTCTTTTGAGGGATGGTGAACTCGTCTCCTTCCCTACAGAGACCGTATACGGGTTGGGTGCTGACGCCCGTAAAGGCGAGTCCGTCGCTGCGATTTATGAGGCTAAAGGGCGGCCTTCGTTTAACCCGCTCATCGTTCATCTGGCAGAGGTTTCAATAGCCAAGACTTACGTAGACTGGAGCGATACAGCCGATCAACTTGCCCACAGCTTTTGGCCCGGGCCTCTGACGCTGGTTCTTCCATTGCGCCAAGGGCATAGCCTTTCGCCTCTTGTGACTGCGGGTTTGCCCACTGTTGCCCTAAGGGTTCCCGCCCACCCTACTGCGCAAAAGCTTCTCGCCACTTTTGGCGGCCCTGTCGCTGCACCTTCGGCCAATCCGTCAGGTCGAATTAGCCCAACAACTGCCCAACATGTTTTATCTGGTTTAGATGGGCGCATTGCCGCTGTCGTGGATGATGGCCCCTGCAACGTAGGATTAGAAAGCACCATTATCGGCCTGCAAGGCGACAAAGCCGTCTTGCTGCGGGCCGGCGGCTTACCGTCCGAAGAAATAGAAGCTGTTTTGGGCTATAGCCTTGCCCTACCCGAAACAAATAGCATCACAGCCCCGGGGCAACTGACATCACATTACGCCCCCAATGGCGCCGTCCGCCTAAACGCAACCTGCGCGAAAAAAGGCGAGTTGATGCTGGGGTTCGGCCCGATAAAAGGTGTGCTGAACCTTTCAGAAAACGGCGATTTGATTGAGGCTGCTGCGAACCTTTTTGGTCACTTGCACCAATTGGATAAAATGGGCGGCCCGATCGCTGTTGCGCCTATTCCGATGCATGGATTGGGGCGCGCGATAAATGATCGTCTTAATCGCGCGGCTGCCCCTCGGGACTAGGCCCGCCCTGCCGCCCCCGACAATGTGATGGGATTGATCCCGATACTCCTAAGCGCGGTTTCCCACATGGCCACGCCAACAGTTTCAAAAATCAGCTCAGGTGTTGCAGGCGCCGTGAGCCAAGCATTTTGCAAAATTTCGCTTTCTAGCTGGCCAGCCGCCCAACCTGCGTACCCCAAGGTAAAAACGAAAACTTCCGGCCCCACACCCTGTGCGACATCCACCAAAATATCTTGGGTAGCCGTCAGGACAAAACCTTCACCAATGGGCAAAGTATCTTCATTCAGCCTATGCGCGTCTCTATGTAAAACAAAGCCGCGTTCGGTTTCTACAGGGCCGCCAATATAGACCAGCGCGTCTTCGGCCCTGTCGTCGGCCATGACATCCAGCCGCGAAAGCACTTCTTTCAGGGTCACGTCCTTTGCAGGCTTATTCACAATCAGCCCCATCGCGCCCTCGTCGGAATGGGCACAGATGAACACAACCGACCGAACAAACCGCGGATCACTCATCCCCGGCATGGCGATCAGCACCTGCCCCGTTAAATCCATATCAGCCTCCTGAAAAGCGATCCTGAACATAGTTTTAAGCGCTGCTGACCAAGTCGCAAGCGGCATGAGCGAAACATGGCTAAACTACTTGTGACTTGGCAAACCGCTTTGTCGTCGCCACATATACCCTATGATAAAAACCATTCTCTGCTCCGCAGCCCTAATCGGCACCGCCTGCACCGCCTTGGCAGATGACCCTGTCGGGATTCCGGCCACCGCAGAACTGATTGACGGTTGGCAGCAACCTGACGGCACCCGTGTAAGCGCCGTGCAGATCACACTGGCTGATGGCTGGAAAACCTATTGGCGCGCACCCGGTGATGCAGGCATCCCGCCAGATTTCAACTGGAACGGTTCGCGCAACCTTGCTGGTGTTTCGATCAGCTGGCCCACGCCAAAGGTGTTTGAACAAAACGGCATGCGATCCGTTGGCTACTCTAATCAAGTGACCCTTCCGATCACTATCGCCGCCAAACAGGCGAATAAGCCTATCAAGATTAACCTCAAGATGGCTATCGGCGTCTGCAAAGACATTTGCGTGCCCTACACGATGAGCCTGAAAGGGACCCTTGGGAATACCGACGGCGTGCCTGTACCGGTCATCGCTGCGGCCTTGGCCGAAACCCCTTATTCTGCGGCAGAGGCGGGCGCCGCTGGGGTATCTTGCACGCTTTCGCCATCCGAAGACGGCATGAACATCACCGCCCGCCTCAAGCTGCCCTCAACCGGCTCAAACGAGCATGTTGTGATAGAGGCAGGCCGCCCAGACGTTTGGGTCTCTGAAGCGGATACCAACCGAAGCGGCAACACGCTGGTCGCAAAAGCCGAGATGATCCCGAACGGATCTGGGCCGCTCGCGCTGGATCGTTCTGCCATCCGCTTTACCGTGATGGGGTCGTCCCACGCGGTTGATCTGCAAGGGTGTTCAGCCGGTTAACAGGCTGAACACCATTTCTTTATTCGCTAACAATTGCGCGGCTGCGCAGGGTAAAGGTCAGCGCGCCGACGATATAGCCAAACAGGGCGATAATCGCGGCGCCAGCTATAAACAGGGCTAGACCACCAACCACCGCAGAAAGCAGCAACAAATCTGGGAACACCTGACCCAGCGGCGCATATAATTGCCCCTGAACAATCGCATAGCCCATTGTCACCCCTCCCCAGAGCAGCAAAGCAGCCCAAAGCGCAAACAACCCCGCCTGCAACCCGCGCGCAGGGGCCCGCAGCCCGCGACGCATAGCGGCGATCTGGCGGCCAATATCATGCTGGGCGGCGACCAGTGCAGGCACAACCAGCAGAACCAAGATCATCCCGAACCCCAGCCCATAAACCAGCGTAATCACCGTAGGCTTGAGAAATTGCGCCTGTTGGCTGCGCTCAAACAACAGCGGCGCCATGCCCAGAACAGTGGTGAGTGTTGTGAGCATAACAGGCCGCAAGCGGTCGGCAGCGCCGTCGATGATAGAGGGGAACAACCCCCGCTCGGCTGCGTATTCGTCAATGGTGGTGACCAGAACGATGGAATCGTTGATGATGATCCCCGTCATCCCCAACAGACCGACAACCGTAAACATGCTAAGCGGAACATCCCAAACGTTGTGACCATAAATTGTGCCGACCAAACCGAATGGAATAATCGCCATTACAACCATGGGGCGGGTCCAGCTGCCAAACACCCAAGCCAGCACCAGATAGATACCCGTCAGGCACAAAACCAGCCCCGTTAAAGCATCGGAAAGGAACTGGTCTTCTTGTTCGTTTAACCCCGCAAGACGGTATTCCACCTGCTTTTCCGAAGCGATCGTGGGCAGGATATCTTCGGCCAAAGCGGTGTTGATCTCTGTTGCGCGCACAGCGTTATCTTCGGAAATATCACCTGTAACAGAAATCAATCTGATCCCGTTTTCCCGTCGTACTGTGCTAAACCCTGTACGGCGTTCAACGCTGACAATATCGCCCAATGCGACGTAGTTGCCCGCGGTTGTCCGCATCTGCGTGCTGTCCAGAAAATCTGCCGTTAGCTCACCCACTGGCAACTCGACGCGAATAGCGGCCGAGCGCGGACCATCTGGATATGTCGCCGCTTCGATTCCGCCCAAACGATTGCGCAGAACGCTGCCCAGTTGGTCAATGGTAAAGCCCAATGCGGCCCCCTGCGGCGTCAGGTCAAGGATCAATTCCTCTTTGTCATAGGCGAGATTGTCTTCAACCGCGCTGACCTCTGGATATTGCAAAAGCGCCGTTTGCAGAGCCTCGGAGGCATCTTTCAAAGTTTGCGTATCCGCCCCGTAAAACTGAACATCCAATGCATCCCCCCCTGGACCAGAGCGCCACCCTCTGAAGGATACTGTTTCTGCCATCGGATGCTGCACGACTTCTTCCTGAAGCAAAGCGACAAAGGCGAAACTGGAATAAGGCCGCAGGTCCGCGTCGATCAATTCGATCGAAATGCCGCCCAATAGATCGCTATCCTTGCCATCCGCAGCCGAAAGCCCTCGACCAGAGTTCCCACCGATTTGCGCAATCACATAATCCAGCGGATTGGTGCCGTGTTTCTCTTGCATTTGCTTTGCAACAACATCGGTGGCGCGCTGCATTTCATGCATCATCTCTAGGGTATCCTCGCGGGATGCCCCTTCGGTCATGATAAAGTTACCCGTGACCGAGCCACGTTCAGGCGCATTAAAGAACCGCCACTGAACATCCCCCTGAATAAACAGCGAAACCTGACTGGCCAAGACCACAACCACACCTGCCAAAACAACATAACGTGCGGCAATGACACCCGCCATAAACGGCCTGAACAGCCGCTCGCGTGTCCAGACAAATCCGGCGTTCACAACGACCGAGGGGGTATCGATGCCATGTTTCCCCAGCATTTTCACAACCCGCCCAACGGCGCCACGCCGTGACAACAGCATACCAACAAAAAGGGCCGCAATGACAAAAGGAACCACACCAGCAAAGGTAAGATACCCCTCGTAGGTAACAGGAAGTTCACCCCCAGACAGGCGAAGCACCAGATAGCTACCCGCAAATATGATCACGCATAAAACAACGCTCACAACAAGGGCGCTAACAATCGCGCCAACGATCAGCTTGCCCGTCGAAAATTTCGACCGCTTATCAATGCCGGCTAATGCGTGGTTCATGTGGTGGGGCAGGATCAAAAAGCATTCGATCAACGAAGCGATCAGCACGGCAATAACGGTAAAGGGAATATCGCGGATCAGGTCTCCGAAACGCCCGCCAACTGCGGTCAGACCGAAAAAGGCAATGACGGTTGTCAACGTTGCCGCAAAGACGGGCATCGCCATACGCTGTGCCGCCCCTTCGGCAGCTTGCGCAGCATCCATGCCCCCTAAACGATAGCGGTGGTCGGCGTGTTCGCCCACGACAATGGCGTCATCCACCACAATACCCAAGGTGATAATCAAACCAAACAACGAGATCATATTGATGGTCAGACCACCAATATACATCAGAGCAATCGCAGCCCCCATCGCAACAGGAATGCCTGCGGCCACCCAAAACGCTGTCCGCGCGTTCAGGAAGAGGAACAATAATGTCACGACCAACCCAAGCCCCAACATCCCGTTTTCGATCAACAGATCAAGACGGTTCGAGATGGCTTCGGCCCTTGTGCGGATCAATTGAACCGACACAGTAGACGGCAGGTTCGATTTCAGCTCGGCGGCGACCTTTTCAACAGTTCCTTGAATGCCAATCGCATCACCTCGGTCCGAACGGTCAACCCGCACGGACATAGCTGGGCTATCACCGACGAAAAAGCTTCGGTCACGGTCAACCCCTTCCGCGCGCACCGTTGCAACATCCCCGATCAATAGTTTTGAACCATCAGGGCTTGACCGCAGGGTGATTCCGGAAATCTCTTGCGGGGTGCGTTTAGCTGTGCCCGTGCGCACCCGCGCATTTGCGCCATCCACATCTCCCGCAGGGTCTGCATCGACTTCCTCTGCAATCGCCGTGGCAATTTCGGCCATCGTGACGTCATAGGCGATCAACTTTGCCGAAGGCACCTCAACCAAAACCTGCGGGGCAGCGACCCCTTGTATCGTGGTTCGGGTGACGCCCGCGGCAAACAGGCGGGTTACAAATTCATCCGCAAAACGCCCCAGCTGAGCAGGCGCAACAGGCCCAGTAATAACAACATCCGTTACACGATCGCGCCATGCGCCGCGCCTTACGGTCGGGTCTTCGGCCTCTTCCGGTAGGGTAGTAATCGCATCAACAGCCGTTTGAACATCCGCCGCCGCACGGGCCATATCCCAACCGGGTTCAAATTCCAGCGAAACAACGCTGCTGCCCTCACGGGAAGTGCTGCTTGAGCTTTCAACGCCCTCAACAGCCAACAATGCGACCTCTAGAACCTGACTGATCCCTTCATCGACATCTTCGGCCCCTGCGCCTGTCCAAATTGTGGACACTGAAACGCTATCGACGATTACATCGGGAAAAAACTGCGCACGCATGTTTGGCGCAGCCCCTATGCCCGCCACAAGCATCAAAACCAACAGTAGGTTCGCCACGGTTTTATGCCGCGTGAAATACGAAAGAATACCGCCAGCCGTTTTCGGGATTGCACGCGCCATGGTTTAGCCCCCCATCCGGCTTTCGATCCGTTCGACCATTTGTGCTGGCACTTGAGGTTTGGCCAATTGGCCCAATACCCGCGCTTTTGCTTCTTTTGGCATGCGCTGGTTCCCCTCGACAAAGGCAACCAGCTTGGCGCGGCGCTCTTCTGTGATCTCCAACATCTGTGGCCCTTTCGGGGCCTCTGCCCCTCTGCGAATGGGTTTTACAGATATTCCTGCCCCCAACAGAGGCGAGCGTGCCTCGACCACTTCGCGGCCTATAATCTCACCACGCACCAAAACATGATCGCCCTGACGGCGTAAAATCGAGACAGTCTTTTCTTCTAGCCGGTTTTCGGCACCCAAAAGCAAAACGGCACCAGAGGCATCAACGGCAGATGCAGGCAAGCGAATGACGTTGTGCAAGGTGGGCTCCTGAACACTTACGGTCACAAAATCACCTGGCTTGAAACCGATTGGTGCCTCCAAAGCCGCAAAAACCAAACGCCCAGTCAAACCGTCACCAGCAGCGGCCGAAGTGCGTGTCACCCGCCCTTTTGCTTTGATATCCACGCCGGAAACGTCCAGTTTGACTGTAACCTCTGCCTTTACGATCTCGCCATTTTCGGCAAGCAACCGCGCGTATTGCGCCGTTGAAAGGCGAAATGAAACTTCCAGATCTGAGGGATCAATGATTTCGGCCAACCGCTCGTTCGCACTCACTAAACGTCCTTCGACGACGGTTGTTTCGCTTAGGGTGCCATCAAAGGGTGCGCGCAAAATGGTGTCGTCCAATTGCCGCTGCGCCTCATCCAAGGCAATCACAACACGCGCGGTTTGGGTCTCTGCCAGATCTACCCGCGCTTCGGCAACGGCTAGCGATTGGCGCCGTGCCAAAACAGCCTGCCGCGCAGCGGATGCGGCCAATTCAGCCGTTTCGGATGCGGCGGTGGTCCCAACGCCGCGGCTTGCTAAATCAATCTGGCGTTGCGCTGCGCGGGATTGCAGCTCGGCCTGATCTTCGGCCGCTGATAACTCATCCCGAGCCAGTTCAAGCCCCCGTGCCGCATCGCGAACCTCGGCTTCGCTATCTGCTAGATCATTTTGCGCCCTAAGCATCGCCGACTGTGCATCTGCGGGGTCAATCTTGACCAAGATATCACCGGCCTTGACCGCCCCGCCGTCTTCGAAACCATCGGCCAGCGCAATCACACGCCCCCCATCAACGGCCCTAAGCTCTAACGTGCGACGGCTTGCGATCTCGCCAAAGCTTTCCAAAACAGGCGTTTGCGTTCCGGTTTCGGCTAATACAACGTTTACCGCAAAAACCCGCTCGCGGGGCGGTGGCCCCTTGGGGCTATCAGCCAAGCGCGTCTGAAGAGCACCGCCAACCATCTGCACAGCCCAGACCAAAAGGCCCAAGGTAACGGCCGCCAAAAACAGGCCAATCATACTTTGTCTTAAAAACCGCATCGGGTATCCGCTTTGTTCAGGTCGAATGTATTTTCGCTATATAGGCTTTTGCCTTGCATAGCATATACGGGCGAGATCAAGTTTTCCGTCACTTTTTTGGTAGAAAAATTTGAAAGACCTTATTTTCTGCGCAAATGTTCATCCAACCGCGGCAAGATTTCTACAAAATTGCAGGGCCGATGGCGGTAATCCAACTGCTTTAGCAGGATTTCATCCCATGCATCCTTGCACGCGCCGGGGCTGCCGGGCAGCGCGAACATATAAGTTCCGTTTGCCACCCCGCCAGTCGCGCGCGATTGCACGGCGCTGGTGCCGATTTTCTGCATCGAAACGATGGTAAAGACAGTGCCAAACGCGTCGATCTCTTTCTCATAGACATCGCGGTGGGCTTCTACGGTTACATCGCGGCCAGTCAGGCCCGTTCCTCCCGTGGAAATCACCACGTCAATATCGGGGTTTGCGCACCATTCCCGCAATTGATTTGCGATTTCAACGCGCTCATCGCGCAGAATTTTTCGATCCGCTAATTCGTGCCCCGCTTCGGTTAACCTTGCGACCAAAACATCGCCCGAGCGGTCCTCTTGTTCGGTGCGGGTATCCGAAACCGTCAAAACAGCAATCCGGATCGCTACAAATTCTTTGTCTTCGTCAATTCTGCTCATCTGTCATTCCATTATGGCTAGTCTAGCTGCAAGCGCGGTATAAATGCCGCCGGTCACGTAACCCAGCACCCTGCCAGAACGAACCAGCCTTGCCCCCAAAGTTCCTGCAAACACGCCAACCAAGCCGTTTACAAAAAATCCGCCGATCGCAATCAACCCGCCAAAAATCAGGAACTGTAGGAACACAGGGCCAGCGTCGGGTGCAACGAATTGCGGCACAAAAGCCAGAACAAACCAGATCACTTTGAAATTACTCAAGTTTGTGAAGAACCCTGCGCGAAAAGCACGCCATGGGTTCATACCGTCACCTTTAGTTTTTGTAGCCCCGCCGCGAAACGCCTGAAACGCGAGGAACAACAGATACCCAATGCCCAGCCAGCGAATAACGTCAAACGCCCAAGGAAAGGCCGAGATAACGGCGCCTAACCCCAGACCAGCCACCATAACATGCACCATAGATCCCACGCTGATCCCCGCGCTTGCGGCCCAAGCAGAACGTGATCCTGAACGCATCCCCTGCGCCAGACACAGCATCATATCCGCGCCAGGTGTCGCGTTCAGCGCCAAAGCGGCGGGGATAAAGGCAAGAAGAGTAAGGGGATCGATCATTTAACCACAGCCTGCCGCAGATCTAGCAGATCGGCCCAAGCTTCTCTTTTCGCCGCCGGATTGCGCATCAGATAGGCAGGGTGGCACATAGGTAACGCAGGCCTCCCCCCAACCTTAGCCCATTGCCCCCGCAATCGCGTGATACCGCGTTTCGCGAGCAGCGACTGACAGGCACTATTGCCCATGATCACAACGACCTTTGGATCAGCCAATTCGATATGGCGCAGCAGAAAGGGTCGCATCATAGCAAGCTCTTCTGGTTTCGGCTCACGGTTATGAGGGGGGCGCCATGGCAATGCGCTGGTGATGTAAACTGGCGCGCGCTCATTGCTTCGGCCCATCTCAATGGCTGCAAACATTTTATCCAGCAGCTGCCCCGCCGCACCGACAAACGGCTTGCCCGCGCGGTCCTCTTCTTTGCTGGGTGCCTCACCCACAATCATCACAGGGGCGCCAGCAATACCGTCAGAAAAGACCAGATTTCGCGCACCCCGTTTTAAATCGCACAGATCAAACGCGCCCATCGCCGCGCGTAATTCATCCAAAGTGGTCGCCGCCTTGGCTGCAATTTCGGCTTCGGCCTCTGGATCACGTTCTTGGGCTTTAACCGGTCCTTTTGTCAGATGCGGTTTTGCATCAGGCTTTTTCGGCTTGGCGATGCTTTCAGGCAGCTTGTAGCGATCAACAGGCGTATCGCTGATGCACTCATCCGCGCCCAGTTCTATCTGCCACTCCAAAAGCGCACGCGCCGTGTGAAAATCCACTGATTCCATGCCCACACCATACGCCCCCCGATGCCGGATAAAAATGCCCTGTCTTCGGCTTCTTGCCGCGCTGGGTTTGCGTGCCTATAACGGGCCAAACAGCGTAAGGTTTCACCATGAGTTTCGCCCACCGCCATCTGCTTGGCATAGAGCCGCTGCACCCCACAGAAATCACGACATTGCTTGACCTTGCAGATAGCTATGCCGAACAGAACCGCAAGCCTGATAAACACGGCTCGGCGTTAAAGGGGCTGACGCAAATCAACATGTTCTTTGAGAACTCGACACGCACGCAAGCCAGCTTTGAAATCGCGGGCAAACGGCTGGGTGCAGATGTGATGAACATGGCAATGCAGGCCTCGTCGATCAAAAAGGGCGAGACCCTGATTGATACTGCGATGACATTAAATGCTATGCATCCCGATTTGCTGGTTGTGCGCCACCCGCAATCTGGTGCTGTGGACCTGCTGGCGCAAAAGGTGAATTGCGCGGTTCTAAATGCGGGTGATGGCCGCCACGAACACCCGACTCAGGCCTTGTTGGATGCGCTGACCATCCGCCGCGCCAAAGGCCGTTTGCATCGCCTTTCCATCGCGATTTGCGGCGATATCGCCCACAGCCGCGTGGCGCGTTCAAACATCATGCTGCTGGGTAAAATGGAAAACCGCATCCGCCTGATTGCACCGCCTACCTTGATGCCCTCCGGAATTGGCGACTTTGGGGTCGAGGTTTTTGATAACATGGAAGAAGGTCTGAAAGACGTCGATGTTGTGATGATGCTTCGCCTGCAAAAGGAGCGCATGGATGGCGGATTTATCCCCAGCGAGCGCGAGTATTACCACCGCTACGGGTTAGACGCCGAAAAGCTATCCCACGCCAAACCCGACGCGATCGTCATGCACCCTGGCCCGATGAACCGTGGCGTTGAAATCGACGGCACGCTTGCCGATGACATCAACCGAAGCGTTATTCAGGATCAGGTCGAAATGGGTGTGGCCGTTCGGATGGCCGCGATGGATCTGCTGGCCCGAAACCGTGCAGAAAGCCGCGCATGAACGCATCAAGCTTTTGGGATAACGTACTGGAGCCGGAAGAAAAGCTGCTTTGGGCAGGTCGCCCGAAACCTCGTCTTCACTGGCGAAACTGGCGGCTTTATGGGCCTGCGCCGCTCTCGGCTTCGGGGTTATTGGCCGCTTGGTTCATTATCTTCACCACAGGGTCACAGGGCGATATGTGGCTGCTGATCCTCCCCGCGTTGCTGATCATCATCCCCGCTAGGGCAACATTGCAGCAACTAAAAACCTACAAAGCCACCAGATACGCGCTAACGGACAAACGGGCCTTGTTTTTCCGTGTGAGCGAAACCGAAACCCACGCCAAAGCCTATCCACCCAGCGCGATGACTCCCCCGACACTGAGGCAAACCGTGCCGCCCAGCGTGGGGTTCCTGCACAATGGAAATGCAAAATCAGCTCCTATCGGCTTTGACTATATAGAAACAGCAGAGGCTCTGTTGCCTCATTTAAATGAAACGGGGGTGTCATGACCCCGATTAACATCCGCCAAACTGAACATGGTGTGATCCGCGTCTTTGCGATTTCGCGGCCCATGGCGGATATGGCACGTGCGTTAAAACAAGCCTCAAAATCCGGCGTGGCCTCGGCTCTTTTAAAGCACCCTGTAGCCGACAATGATGTTGAGCTTTTTGCGCTATCCGATCTCGCGGGCGTTGGGCTGCCTGACTACCTGATCAACGGCCACGGTATGGAGGCCAAAAGCGTTCAGAGTGACCGCATTCGCCTTGAGGCACTGGATGGTTACGTTCTGTTTCTCTTTTCCAGCGTCAGCGATCAGAAAGACATCTCGTTTACGCCCTCGCCCGACCTGACATTAATCGGCACCTATGGGGTGCCCCCGCTGGACATGGCCGTCGCGCCAATTGCTGCTAAATCTGCAGCGCCCTATTCCAGCGTATCAAAACCCGCAAAACCTGCGCGCCGTGCAAAACTAGGCAGCGCAGTTGGCGCATTTGGCGCTATCTTTCTTCTATTCCTAATCTGGTGGATTTTTCGATGAACGAACCCAAACCTGACCCGAAAATGTCAGGGCGTATTGCGATGATCGCCCTCATTGTTGCCTTTGCTGTTGCAGGCGGCATGGTCTGGATGGCGGGATGAGCAGCGACGCCCTTGCTGCTTGGGCGCCCAAGCTGCGCGTCTTTTTGCGCCGCAGCCTGATTGTGGGGCTGATCACCCTTGTCGTTGTGGCCCTTGTTGGTTGGGCGATTGGTGCGGCGACTGGTTTTTGGCAGGCAATGTATGTGGGGCCTGTCCTAGCCGTGGCTTATAACATGGCATTCGAAGACCCCGCCCGCTGGCGCGCCGCCCGTGAAAATCGGTGGTACCTGCGTTCTGATGCGTTGATCCATCACGGACCAGAAGGCGAGGCCCGTATTCCATTGGCTGATATTGCTGATGTGCGTAAACGGCTGGGCTGGACTGTTGTTGTTTTCCTTACCAACAGCCTGCGATTACGCATCGCCTATGTCGAAGACCCCACCACTATCGCAGAACAAATTCTCAGCGCACGGTCCCGTCTAAAACCATGAATGACCCTTGGGATGACATATTGGCCGACGATGAAGAGATCCTATGGCAGGGCCGCCCCTCACCTCTGTTTGCGATGTCTCGGGCCGATTTCATTCCGATGATCTTTGGCCTGACGTTCAGCGCCTTTGCCCTCCTCTGGATGAGCTTTGCGGCGATTGGGGGGGCATTGATGTGGCTGGCTGGCCTGCCCCATTTCGCTGTTGGGATGGCCCTTGCCCTTTATGCGATCTGCCGAGACACCGTTGCGCGGCGCTATAGCTATTATACGCTCACTAATCAGCGGGCGATCATCGGGTTGTTCTATCCGTGGCGGGGGCGCAGTTTGCGCAAATTCCGGATCACCAAAAACACCAAGATTTCCACAGATCACGAACACACTGTCGTCTTCGGGCGTGCGGGCCGCAGCAAACGCCACCCCTTTCCCACCCGTGCTCCGCAATTCTCACGCATTGACGATGCTGAAAAAGTGTATCACCTCATGCGGCAAATTCAGAAAGAGAAGTCATGACCCTTCATTTCATCAACGCGACGCTGATTGACCCCGAAGCAGGCACCGAATTCGCAGGCTCGGTGAGTGTGCAGGACGGCATCATCAGCAAAGTAACCGCGGGTGACATCGCAAACCCCGATGGCGAGGTCATTGATTGCGGCGGGAAATACCTTGCCCCTGGTTTAGTCGATCTGGGGGTCAAGGTTTGCGAACCAGGGGAGCGCCATAAAGAAAGCTATCGCTCTGCCGGATTGGCCGCGGCCAAAGGCGGCGTGACCACAATGATCACCCGCCCCGATACAGACCCTGCAATCGACAGCCCCGAAACACTAGAATTTGTCACCCGCCGCGCAAATGAAGCGGCCCCCGTCAACGTTTTGCCAATGGCCGCCCTCACCAAAGAGCGCGCAGGACGGGAGATGACCGAAATCGGGTTCTTGATGGATGCAGGCGCTGTTGCCTTTACCGATTGCGATCATGTCGTGACCGACACGCGGGTCTTTTCACGTGCCTTAACCTATGCCCGCAGCCTTGGCGCGCTGGTCATCGCCCACCCTCAGGAACCAACCCTCAGCCGCGGTGCCGCAGCCACATCAGGTAAATTCGCCTCTCTGCGCGGCCTTCCGGCGGTTTCGCCCATGGCTGAACGGATGGGGTTAGACCGCGATATGGCCTTGGTTGAGATGACAGGCGCGCGGTATCACGCAGATCAGATCACCACATCCCGCGCGCTGCCCCCTTTGGCGCGGGCCAAAGCAAACGGGCTGGACGTGACAGCAGGCATCGGCATCCACCACCTAACGTTAAACGCGCTGGACGTAGCCGATTATCGCACCTTCTTTAAGTTAAAGCCGCCTTTGCGCGACGAAGAAGACCGTGTGGCCATGGTTGAGGCCGTTGCCAATGGGTTGATCGATATCGTCTGCTCCATGCACACGCCACAAGATGAAGAAAGCAAACGCCTGCCGTTTGAAGAAGCGGCATCTGGTGCCGTTGGCCTTGAGACTTTGCTACCTGCTGCCCTGCGCCTTTGGCTGTCGGATATGATCACCCTCCCCCAGCTGTGGCGCGCTATGTCATTTAACCCAGCCCAACGACTGGGGCTATCTTCGGGGCGACTGACAGAAGGAGCACCAGCAGACCTTGTGGTGTTTGACCCACATGCGCCATTTGTAATGGATCGCGCCACACTGCTGTCAAAATCGCGAAATACCCCGTTTGACGGTGTTCGGATGCAAGGTAAGGTTTTATCTACCTATGTTGCTGGCACCTGTGTTTACGCCGCCTGATAAGAAAGTACTCTTATGCCGATGATCGAAAACTCACTGATGATTTTGCTGCTCTGGGCGGTGCTTGGCTATTTGATTGGCTCGATCCCATTTGGCGTAGTGGTTGCG
Organism: Sulfitobacter donghicola DSW-25 = KCTC 12864 = JCM 14565; assembly: GCF_000622405.1. Classification (NCBI taxonomy): domain Bacteria; kingdom Pseudomonadati; phylum Pseudomonadota; class Alphaproteobacteria; order Rhodobacterales; family Roseobacteraceae; genus Sulfitobacter; species Sulfitobacter donghicola. The sequence goes on along the minus strand of NZ_JASF01000005.1, from coordinate 2,044,708 downwards.
CGGGTGATGGGCCTTGGCAACCTACGCGACATCGGATCAGGCAATATCGGTGCGACGAATGTTTTGCGCACGGGATCGAAACCCGCGGCTGCGGCGACCCTTATCCTTGATGCTGCAAAGGGCGCTGTTGTTTTGCTTTTGGCGCGAAAGATCAGCGGAGAAGATGCCGCTCAGATTGCAGCCCTCGCTGCGATGTTTGGGCATTGCTTTCCTGTTTGGTTGAAGTTCCAAGGTGGCAAAGGTGTCGCCACGTTTTTGGGTATCCTATTGGCCTTCGCATGGCCCGTCGGCATTTGCGCCTGTATTGCTTGGCTGATTGGCGCTGCAATCACACGGGTTTCCTCAATGGGGGGGATCGTGTCGGCGGCGTCTTCCAGTGTTCTTGTGATCCTCCTTGGGTATGGGATGGGGTATTTCCTATGTATCCTGCTCACCATTATCGTCATTTGGCGCCACCGAGAGAACATCGCGCGCATTCGGGCAGGAACGGAACCCAAGATCGGCCAAAAGGGGTGATCCCCTACCGAAACGGTCAGCCGATAGTGGAGATATCTAAATGAAATTTTACGCCCTCATGTGCGCGGCTATGTTCGCCACCCCCCTCGCTGCACAAAGCTTTGATGTCTCCTTGGGCGGCAAAACGCTTGGGACGCTTAGCTATTCCCAAAACGGCGGCGCCAAGACGCTCAAATCCACGCTTAACAACACGCCATTGGGTGTTTTCAATGGCACCTTTCACGGGTCCAGCAAAAAAGGCGTGTTTACGGGCGATAGCAAATCTTCGCGCAAACAGCGCCGTGTCGAGGTCAGCATTGCCAAAAATCGCGCGGTTTCGACCAAGGTCACACCACAGGCAGAACTGACCGAGCTTTCGGATCCCGCTCTTGTCGTTGGTCAGGTCACCGATCCTGTTCAGGCAATAGGATCATTGATCAATGCGGGCGGCTGCCCAGACAAATTAAACCTCTACGATGGTCGTCGGGTTGTGCATCTTGAGCCCACGGGAGACACGGTCACCGGAAGCGCCCGAACCTGTTCAATGTCTTACAAAGTCGTTCAAGGCCCCGGTCATCTAAGCCCTCTCAAAATTTCTTCAGCCAAGATGAAATTAACCTATGACGGTTCATCTTTACAAAAGATCGAGATTTCATCAGGCCTGTTCAAGCTCAGGTTGGACCGGCAGGACTAACCCAATTGCCTGAGATTTCTGTCATTACAGAAATTACTTGCATCTCAGATGAATTCTGGTATTTCTGTTCATACAGAAATTAAAGAACGAGTCGCTCCGATGCACCTGACACCAGCCATGCAGAACTTTATCCTCCACTGGGGGGACATGGGCGCCAAATGGGGCACCAACCGTTCAGTGGCACAAATCCACGCGCTGCTGCACATCGCTCCTGACCCGCTGAGTGCGGATGAAATCTGCGATCTACTGAACTTGGCCCGCTCAAACGTTTCGACCGGATTGAAGGAGCTGCAAAGCCTTGGCATGGTCAAATCACAGCGCAAATTGGGGGATCGCCGCGATCACTTTACCTCGATCCGCGACATGTTTGACCTGACCACCACCGTCATCGAAAGCCGCCGCGAGCGGGAATATGTTCCCACCCTGCGCGCCCTCGAAGAGGTGCAACGCGAAGCCGAGCAAGACGCAACACCCCCTGCCGTAAAGGCCCGCATTAAAGAGACGCTAGAAACGATGCAGATGTTTGACAACTGGTACACGGATGTCACCCGCCTGCCCCGATCCGTACAGATGGCCGCGATCAAACTGGGCGGTCGCATCGCCCGCTTTTTGCCAAAAGGCAAAGACAGCTAAAACTTTTACCCACTTATTTCTGTTATGACAGAAATGAATGATAAAACAGAAAGGAACTGACATGCAAAACCCCATCGTCGCTCCGCCGCTCCCCTATCCGCATCGCTATATCGTTGATCCGGTTGCATTCTTTATCGCACTGATTGGCGGTCCGATTTTGTTTACCGCGACGTCCTTCTGGTTGTTATTCATACCCGTTTTCGCCCTAGCTTTTGGCGGTCCGGTTTATCTGGTAATCGGGCTACCCGTTTTGCTGTGGTATCTACGCCACCATGATGCAGAGCCTAGCGATTTGGCCTTCCTCGCTTTCATTGTCATTTCCTTTTTCATGCTCTTGGTGGTGCTCGTCGCAGTGGCCACAGACGATGAAGATCTATTCGGCATGGGCCTTTGGTATACTGGCTTTGGCATGATCTTTGGGCCCGCATGGGCGTATTTCTTTGGCTTCATCTACAGAAAACTACGCCGCGATTTCTACGCCAAGCCCCGCAAATTCTAATTCATCACACACAATCAACAAAAGGAACGAACTCATGATTGTACTTGCCGTCCTTTACATCATCCTCGGCTTTGGAGCCTTAACCGCCCTTGCCGCCATGATCCTGCGCATTGGCACCTTACTAGGGCAATGCCCCGAAAGCAGCGCCGCCATCCGCGCCGCCGCAGTGACCATCGCAACCGGTTTCGCAGCGATTGGCGCAGGAGGGGTCATTTTGATCGGCGCCGTGCTGCCCCTTCTGAACGACGCGCCTATGGTAGGCTTTCTGGCCGCGCTGGGTTTCGCCGCGCTTTGCCTAGGTTTGGGTTTCACCCAAGCGGTCGGCACCCTTCGCGCCGTTATGCAAGATTATCAACGCAAAGATCCGGTAGCTGAACCAGCCTGATCAAAAGTTGATAAATCCAACGGGCCGGCCATTTTGGTCGGCCTGTTTTGGTGACTGCCCTCAATTTTCCACAATCCTCCCCTTTTTGCGCCACGCCACCCCAGCAGAATGCCCACACGCAACAAAGGAGCCAGAAATGACCGGACCGTTCACTGCCATCACTCAGGCATTTGTGCATATCTTCAACTTTTCGGGTCGTTCCACACGGTCCGAATTCTGGTGGCCCTACCTACTGTTCACGACAATCTATCTTGTCGCCACAGTTTTCGACGCGCTGACTTTCATTTCTTTGGTGCAACAACATGGACAAAACGCCATTCTTGAACTGGGTGCAGCTAGCTTTGCCTCACCGCTCATCGCCCTTGTTATTTTCGTCCCAATACTAAGCCTGTCGATCCGCCGTCTGCACGACGCAGGCTTTTCGGGATTTTGGCTTTTGATAAGCTTCATTCCGATCGTTGGCTGGCTGGCGCTATTTGTCATGTACCTACTGCCAAGCAGCGGCAAATCTGGCCTTCATGGCTCTCCGAAACAACCAGCGTTGAACAACCCCTCAGCGCCACCTGTTACCATAGATGCGCACAAACGGGCCATGCAGGGCTATGCCCTGTTGTTTGAAAAAGACAAAGAGGTAACGCCCGAAATGCAAGCCGCGCGCAAGGCCGAAATTTCTGAATACTACCGCAGCAAGGTTCTGAAACCCGCCGCGGCAGTATAAGAAAAATCAGTAAGAGAAATCGGAATAGATGCGGCTGATATCGCCGTTCCATTCACCGTTATAGCAGTCAATCAGCTCATCCGCTGGGACCTTGCCTGTCTCGACGCTTTCTTTCAGTGCATTCAGGAAATGTGTCTCGTCAGGGACCAAGCCACCCGCGCCACTGCGTGCACGCGCCTTTAGGCCAGCCTCGGACAAGGCGACAGTTTCGCGCGCCAGATCAATCATCTTTAGGCCGTTCACTTCGGCCTGAAGCCCCTCAACGGACGCCGCAACGCGCAGTTCTTCGCGGGTTTGCGCATCCCAGTCTTTGACCAAATCCCATGCCCCATCCAAAGCGGATTGATCATACATCATGCCCACCCAATAGGCTGGTAGGGCACAAAGACGCCGCCATGGGCCACCATCAGCACCGCGCATCTCAATGAATTTCTTCATCCGCGCTTCGGGGAATGCCGTTGTCAGATGGTCCGCCCAATCGCTCAGGGTTGGGGTCTCTCCGGGAAGGGCAGGCAGTTTGCCTTCCATAAAATCACGAAAGCTCATGCCCAGCGCGTCAACGTATTTACCGTCGCGGTAGACAAAATACATCGGCACATCGAGGGCGTAGTTCACCCATGCCTCAAAGCCAAAGCCCTCGTCAAAGACAAAGGGGATCATCCCTGTGCGCGCATCATCCAGATCACGCCACACGCGGCTACGCCATGATTTATGGCCGTTCAGCTTGCCCTCAAAGAAAGGTGAGTTCGCAAACAAAGCCGTCGCCACAGGCTGCAAGGCAACAGCAACGCGCATTTTCTGCACCATGTCTGCCTCGGATCCGAAATCAAGGTTCACCTGAACCGTACAGGTCCGGCGCATCATGACACGGCCCATTGTACCGACCTTGGTCATATAGTCGTTCATCAGGTTGTAACGCCCCTTGGGCATCAAATCCATTTGCTCATGGGTCCATTCAGGCGCGGCACCAAGGCCAATCCAGCCCACACCGATTTCGTCGGCGACGTCCTGCACTTCACGCAGGTGGGTGTTCACCTCGTCGCATGTCTCGTGAATTGTCTCAACGGGCGCGCCAGATAGCTCCAGCTGCCCCCCCGGTTCCAACGACACATTCGCACCGTCTTTTTCAAGGCCGATCAGCTTGCCTGCCTCTTCGACAGGGGCCCAGCCGTGGCGGTCCCGCAGCCCCTCAAGCATCACGCGGATCGAGCGATCACCCTCATAGGGCAGCGGCAAAAGCGTATCTTTGCAATAGCCGAACTTCTCGTGTTCGGTGCCGATACGCCATTGATCTTTGGGCTTACATCCATCGGAAAGATACTCGGCCAGTTGATCAAAATGTTCGATCGGGCCGCCGCCGGATTGGGGAATAGACATGGATGCGCTCCGCTATAGTGTGTTCCGCAGCCTTGCGGAGATTCTCAACTTCGTCAATGCAGCAAGGCATGGGCCGGACGCAAGGGGGAGCGTTCCCAAATCACAACTGCGTGGTTGCGATCAGACCGCAGCTCGCGCAGCATCCTTTCGGTTTTCAGACCGGGCAAGGTGGCAAAAGCATCAAACAAGGCGTCAGAACCTGCCGCGTTTACTGGAATAAGAACCGCATCTTGTTCTGGCGCGTCTAACCGCCAATGCGGGGGGCGTAACGTTGCATCGAGGCTCAACCGTTCAAGCGCGTTTAGCGCGACAACACCGCCGGTTAAAGGACCAAAATAGGCAATCTGCCCTTCATCCACCTGAACAGCACCCGGCCCGTCCCCTGCCCCGCGAAACCGCGCGCGTTGCACTCCGACCACAGCCAAAGCAACGCCCGCTAGGATTAAAGCCCACCCTGGTACAGACAGCAACAATCCCGGCCCCACGATCAGCCAAATACCAATCAAGGCAAGCCCAGCCCCAACCAGAACTTCGCGCCATTGCCAAAGAGCTGCCTTAGCCTCAGGTCTAAAAAACATCATCGTTTCCTTCCACCTTTAAAGGAGCCTTGAACAAAGCAATCTCGTATTCCCCGATGAGGTTAAAACCAATTCTTTCATAGGCTTTCGCCGCTATTTCATTCGCAGCAAACAATATGGCGGTTTTAACACCTTGGGCTTTTAGTTCAGCAAGTTGAAGCGCCACGGCGGCGCCTCCAAACCCGCGGCCTCGCCATACATCAGGAACATAGACGCCGCCGATCTGAACCGTGTCAGTTACTCGGGCATTTAGCGATGTCATCGCAACAGGCTCTCCGTTCAGCGCCAATATCCGCGCAGCATCATGCTGAGAAAACGTTTCAGCAGCCGCTTCACTGGTCGCCCCGTCAGTTGGCCTCATACCTGTATCCCGCGAATAGCCCTCAAACCATTTACACAAAAAACCCCTGTCCAAAGGGGTTGGCCTGCGCAATGTTAAATCCGAGGTATTCGGCTTGCGGAGTTCTTCAAGGTCTAACCGGTACAAAGGCTCGGTTTCTTTAACGGCAAAGGCCTCGATCTTTAGCCCTAATGCAGTGACCCAAGCATCAACCTGATCTGGTACACCTGTAATCCCCTCAACAGATCGCCCTGCCAGAACACGCGCGGCAGCATCCCAGAACTCTGGCCCTTGGTCCGGAGCCTGACACATCAAATAGCCCCCGTTGCTACAGGCAACTACAGCCTCGACACCTCGCGATCCTTTTAACCAATAGGTTGTCCCATAACGATGCTCGCTGTTCCTCACCCCGTACTGCGCCAGATTTCCACGAAGGAACATCGACGTCTCGGGATGCAGGGCTAGGAAGGCCTCCAAGGCAACAACATCGTCTGGGCCTACCTCTCGCAATAACCGAGCGGCTGTGGTCACACCCAATCCCCTAGGGCCTGCTGCCAAATCGTCATCGCGGCAACTGCTGCGGTATCTGCACGCAAAATACGAGGCCCCAAAGAAACCGAAGTTGCATAGTCCAGTGCTCTCAACCGGTCCCCTTCCTTTTGGGAAAAGCCCCCCTCTGGCCCAATAAAAATCGCCCATGGGCCTGCCGTATCCATTTGGCTTCCTATTTGGGATGCGGCGAGGGTCTCGTCACAAAACATGATGCGCCTGTCGGGGTTCCAATCATGCAACAGCCGATCAAAGCGAACCATATCAGCCACTTCGGGAACGTAGGTGCCCCCACATTGTTCAGCCGCCTCAACCGCATGGGCCTGCAAGCGATCGCGTTGAATACGGCCCGAATTGGTGAACTCGGTCTGCATCGGCACAATCCGCGCGGCGCCCATTTCTGCTGCCTTTTCCACGATAAAATCGGTTCGCGCCTTTTTGATCGGCGCAAAGCACAGCCAAAGGTCGGGCGGCATCTGCAACGGTTTCGTCTGCTCTTCACAGATTAGCTCACCCGCCCGCTTGCCAGCTTTGGCAATCGATGCACGCCATTCTCCGTCTTGGCCATTAAACAGCAGAACCTGCCCGCCAACAGCCTGTCGCATGACCCCAAAAAGGTAATGTGCCTGCCCCTTATCTAAAGGAACCGATTGCCCAACCCCTAAAGGGTGCTCTACATAAAGTCTAATTTTCGCGTCCATAAGGGTGGATATATGCAAGACAACGCCCCATCACCAGAGCCGAGCAACAATGGAATGGTTGCAGATGCCTATTCGGACAATTGGGTCGACCTATATGCGCCAGCGCCAACGCGCCCCTACCTACGGCTAAGCCGCGCGGACAGGCCCATCGGGACATGGTTACTCTTGCTGCCTTGCTGGTGGGGTCTTACCCTTGCGATGCTGTATGACGGTCAGCCGACATGGCATGATCTGTGGATATTTATTGGCTGCGCTATTGGTGCATTTCTGATGCGGGGCGCGGGATGTACATGGAATGACATTACTGACCGCGAATTTGACGCTCAGGTTGCGCGCACGCGGTCGCGCCCTATTCCCTCGGGGCAGGTCACTGTAAAAGGCGCAACAATCTGGATGGTGGTCCAAGCGGTCATCTCCTTTGCTATTTTGCTCACCCTTAATTCGGCTGCGATCCGCCTTGGCGTTCTGGCTCTTGTCCCTGTTGCGATCTACCCCTTTGCAAAACGGTTCACATGGTGGCCACAAATGTTCTTGGGCCTTGCTTTCAACTGGGGTGCGTTGCTTGCTTGGACCGCGCATACGGGGCGTTTGGACGCGCCTGCTGTTGTGTTGTACCTTGCGGGGATAGCGTGGACGCTATTTTACGATACGATCTACGCGCACCAAGACACCGAAGATGACGCGCTCATCGGGGTAAAATCCACGGCGCGGCTGTTTGGCGAAAACTCTGGTCAGTGGTTGCGCCGTTTTCTCATGGCCACGGTGGGATTGATGGGGCTGGCCGTTGTTTACGCCGTTCTGCCAAACGGATCGGTCTTTGCGCTGGCCCTCGCAATTTTGGGGCCTTGGGCGATGGGATGGCATATGGCGTGGCAATTGCGCGGGTTGGACATCCACAATTCGGCCAAAATGTTGCAACTGTTTCGCGTTAATAGGGATACCGGCATAATCCCGCTGCTCTTTTTCGCCGCAGCACTACTCCTGTGATTGCACCGCAGCCAGCAGCAGCGTAAACCAATGCCTAATAATTGAACCATTTCGAAAGTGACTATGCGCCTCTCTTCCATGCTCACAATTTTCCTGACGTTTGCCGCCGCCGCTGTTGTTGCATTGGTCGCCGCGAACTTTTCGGTAAAATTGATCGAAGACTCATCCGAAATCAGCGTCCGTGATGCGCTGGATGCCAAGGGCATGACATGGGCCGAAGTCGAAGCGAATGGCCTTCAGGTGTCACTATCTGGTGTTGCCGCCACCGAAGCAATCCGATTTGCCGCCCTAACCACTGCTGGATCAGTTGTCGACGCCGCGCGCGTGATCGACGACATGGGCGTCGCGGCCCAAGAAGCCCTAGCAGCGCCAAAATTTTCTGCCGAGGTCTTGCGAAACGATAGCGGCCTGTCGGTAATCGGTTTAATCCCCTCTAGTACGGACCGCGAATATGTGATCGCCCGCTTCAACAGCCTTGCTGGGGCAAACGATGTTACCGACCTGTTGGAAACCGCCGATTACCCCGCGCCAGATGGCTGGGAAAGCGCATTGGACTTTGCCCTCACCGCGATGAGCAGCCTGCCCCGTGCAAAAGTATCCGTCCAAGCACAAAGTGTTTCCATCACTGCGATCACAGATAGCGCACAAGAAAAGGCACAGCTGGTTCAAGACCTTAATCGTATGGCCCCTGATCAAATCTCGCTTACCTTGGACATCTCAGCGCCCCGCCCTGTTATCACACCTTTCACCACGCGGTTTCAGATCACAAAAGACGGTGCCAGCTTTGATGCCTGCTCGGCGGATTCAGAAAAAGCCGCCAAGCAAATCACAACAGCCGCGCAGAACGCTGGCGCGATCAATTCACGTTGTACCGTAGGTCTGGGTGTTCCTAGCCCACGTTGGGCGGATGCTGTCACCGCTTCAATCGATGCTTTGGCAAAACTTGGCGGCGGGTCTGTTACAATTGCTGATGCCGATATTTCACTGGTTGCGGCCGCTGGCACCAGCCAGTCCGAGTTCGACAAGATTGTTGGTGAGCTGGAAAACAGCCTGCCACCTTTGTTTGCGCTACAGTCCAAACTGCCCGAAAAGCAGGATCCAAACGCAGGCCCAGCCGAATTCACCGCCACCCTCAGCCCTGAAGGTCAGGTTCAGCTGCGTGGCCGCGTGAACGATATCGCCTTGCGCGAACTCACCACCAGCTTTGCAAAGGCCCGCTTTGGTTCGGACAAAGTATATTCCGCAACCCGCGTTGTTGATGACCTCCCCCTTGATTGGGCGACACGTGTCCTTGCTGGCCTTGAAGGGCTGGGGCAACTTAGCAATGGCGCCGTTACAGTCACCCCCGAAACATTGGTTCTATCCGGCAACACCGGAAACCCTGACGCCTCGACCGAGATTGCCTCGCTATTGGCAGGCAAACTGGGGGACAGCACGCCCTTTGATGTAAACGTCACCTACCAAAAGAAACTTGATCCGGTTTTGGGCCTGCCCACACCGGATGAGTGCGAAGCAGAGGTTGCTGCGATTGTAGCTGCGGGAAAGATCAACTTTGAACCTGGCTCTGCAACAATCGATTCCTCTGCTTTGGGCACGATGGATGATATTGCAACCGTACTGAAACGCTGCGGTGATCTGCGCCTCGAAATCCAAGGCTATACCGATAGCCAAGGCCGCGAAGAGATGAACCTCGCCCTGAGTCAAAGCCGCGCTGAATCTGTTCTGAACGAGTTGCGTGCGCGCAGAGTCGTTACCAAATCGTTCAAGGCGGTTGGCTATGGCGAGGAAAGCCCTGTCGCGGATAACGACACCGAAGCAGGCCGCGAAGCGAACCGGCGGATCGAATTCCGACTGGTGCGTCCAAAGACCGCTTCGACCCCCGATGAAACAACGCTGGAAACCGCCGCAGAAAACGGTGATACAGCTTCTGATACGACCACTGAAGAAAGCGCATCCGAATGAGCCGATTTGAATTTGTCCTCGCGACTGCCATCATTCTATTTGTTGCGTTTTGCATGGGTTGGTTTGCCAACTGGCTCTTGCACCGCTTTACCCGCGTTGCAGCAGACGACGTTGCCCAGCTGGACCGGATGAGCCAAGAACTGCATGAAGCAGAAGAAACCCGCGACCAAGCGATAACTTACCTGCAGCAACGCGAAGCAGAGTTAACCAATCAGCTATCCCAGACCGAAGCAGAGCTGCGCGCAGCCATGGATGGTCTGCGCGACGCTCGTCACGAAGCAGAAGAAATGCGCGCCTACATCGACAGCCAGCGCGCAGGGTAATCCCCGTTTAAGGAACAGTCATACAGGCGCATTTCGCCTGTTTGCTGATCTGATGAGAAGTGCTGCCCAAAACAAATGCGCCTAAATCACCCAAGCCCCGCCTGCCTGTAATAATCAGATCGGCGTTAACAGCTTGGGCCATCTCGGTCAGATCACGGGCCGGATCACCCTGCCCCACATTTACCTCAACCTGCTCAACCCCTGCATCCAGCGCAACCTTGCGAGCGCCATCAATCAATTTCTCTGCAGCTTCTTGCAACACCTCTTGGTGTGCAGCATTTGGGCCTACGTAAAATCCTGAAATCGCCTCAACAGCATGGGTGACTGTTTCATCGCGTGGCGTATGTGAAATATGCAAAGCGGCACCAAACTGGTTTGCCATCTCGCAAGCCATCAGCAATGCCCGTCCCGCTGATTTTGAGCCATCAACGCCAACAACAATCGAAGTGATCATTTCCCAATCTCCTTTGAGGAAGTTCGGAAATATTACCACAGGGCGTTTCGCTTTTGCCTTGATGTGGATCAACGATCAGGATCACCAGCGCTCTAACGCGGCCTCGTCTTCATCCTTGGCAGCCACCCACGCAGCGCCAGACGCGGATAATTCCCGCTTCCAGAAAGGTGCGCGCGACTTTAGATAATCCATCAGATAGGTTGCAGCCTCAAAGGCGTCTTTGCGGTGACGCGCAGCCGTTGCAACCATCATAATCATCTCACCTGGATGCAAACGGCCATGCCGATGGATCACCAGCGCGTCCCCTAAGGAAAACCGCTCTATCGCTTCCTTGGTGATGGTCGCAATCGCTTTCTCGGTCATGCCTGGATAATGTTCTATCTCCATCGCGTCCATTGGATCATCCGGTAGGTCGCGGACAATACCGGTAAAGGTAACGATCGCACCCATGTTCCGGTGGCCCGACGCAAAGGTCGTGCTTTCCTGCCCTAGATCAAACGGTTCGCTCTGGACTGATACACGCATCTTAGCCACCCGTCATTGGTGGGAAAAACGCAACTTCGCGGACACCAGCAAGGGGCGCATCAAAATCCGCAAGCTCTTGATCCAACGCAACACGCAGGGCTGAAAGATCCTCAAAGGCCACCGCGTAACGCTCTTCCTTTGTGCGCAATTGCGCGACCAGATCATTCACCGTGGCGGCATCTGTTTCGATGACCTCACGGGGGATCCCGATCCGTTCGCGGACCCAAGCAAAATACAACACATCCATTAGCGACCCTCCCTGAGGTGCGGCATAGCTTTCATCAAATAATCCCAGCCCGTAATGGCCGTAAGAGCCGCAGCAAGCCAAAGCATCCAAAGCCCGATCCGGCCAGACCATTCCATTGCAGCAGCTTTCCAAGCAAGGCCCAGAACGTCTTCTTCCTGCCCCGTCAGGATCGCATCAACCATATCGCTATCCATGCCATAGATGCTCATCCCTAGGTAATGTTCAAAAACACCTTGGCTAAACAGGACCGCAATGGCCGTCATTTGCAGGGCTGTTTTCCATTTGGCCAACTTGGTGACCTTTAGCGTGCCTGCGGTATCGCCTAGGTACTCACGCAGCCCCGAAACAAACACTTCGCGAAACAAAATCACCGTGGCAGGAAGGACCAGCCAAGGCGACCAGCTGGAGAAACCGATGATCACCATCAAGGCGATGACAACCATCGCCTTGTCAGCGATCGGGTCCAGCATCGCCCCCAGCTTGGTTTCCTGCTTCCACGCGCGCGCCAGATAGCCGTCGATCCAATCCGTTGCTGCTGCCGAGATAAACAACATCAACGCGAACCAATCGGCATAAGGGCGCGTAAAATAGAGAAACATGATGGCCACACAGGGGGCCGCGAGCAACCGCAAGACGGTCAGGATATTCGGTACATTCCACTTCATCTTTTTAACCTACACCGCAGCTCCAAAACGTAAAAGCACGAAGGTGAAAACAAAAGTGCCAGATTGGCATCATCCTTTCTCGTGGAAATAAGCATAGATTGTTTCAGCCAATGTGTCAGAGACGCCTTCGACCGCTTTTAGATCATGCAAATTTGCCCTGCTCACAGCCTTGGCCGATCCGAAATGCGCCAATAGGGCGCGTTTTCGTGTCGCCCCGACACCTGGTACATCATCTAACGGCGTCGCGCCCACCGCTTTGGCCCGTTTGGCACGGTGCGTGCCAATTGCAAAACGGTGCGCCTCATCGCGCATTCGTTGGACAAAATACAGCACTGGATCATTATGTCGCAGGGCCATGACAGGTTTGCCTGTGCGGTGGAACTCTTCTTTACCGGCATCGCGCTCCAGCCCTTTGGCCACACCAACCATCGGAATGTCTTCGACACCGAATTCCCGCATAATTTCGCGCACCGCACTCACCTGCCCTGCGCCCCCATCAATTAACAACAGGTCCGGCCAATGCCCCTCTTTGCGTTCTGGATCCTCTTTGATCAGACGTTTGAACCGACGTGTCAGGACTTCTTTCATCATGCCAAAATCATCACCAGGGGTGAGTTCATCACCGCGAATGTTGAACTTGCGGTACTGATTTTTGATCATCCCCTCTGCACCAGCGACTACCATCGCCCCAACGGCGAAAGCCCCCTGAATGTGCGAGTTGTCGTAAATTTCAATCCGCTCTGGCGTCTTGGGAAGCTCAAACGCCTCGGCCAGCCCTTTGAGGAGCTTTGCCTGTGTTGCGCTTTCTGCCAGCTTGCGCGCAAGGCTTTCGCGCGCATTGCGCAGCGCACCATCCACCAGCTCGGCCTTTTCACCGCGTTGAGGCACCAACAGCTCGACTTTTCGATCAATTTTGGAACTCAAAGCCTCGGCCATCAGATCAGGGTTTTCGATTTCATTGCTGAGGATCAACTGGCGCGGTGGATCACGTTGATCGTAAAACTGGCCGATAAACGCCTCAAGCACCTCTGCCTCACCCACATCCGCACCAACCCGTGGGTAATAATCGTGATTACCCCAGTTTTGGCTAGAGCGGATAAAGAACACCTGAACACAAGCCTGCCCACCGATCATATGCAAAGCGATGACATCGGCCTCAGTAACACCTTTGGGGTTGATGCCCTGCGTTGTCTGCACCTGCGTCAACGCCTTGATCCGGTCGCGCAATGCCGCCGCCCGCTCAAACTCCATCTCATCCGAGGCCTTGCCCATTTCAGCGGCCAGCCGCGTTTGGATGCCTGTGCTTTTCCCGGATAGGAATTTCTTGGCGTCATCGACAGTCTGGGCGTAATCCTCGGCGCTGATCTTGCCCACACAAGGCGCGGAACACCGTTTGATCTGATACTGAAGGCATGGCCGTGTGCGCGTTTCAAATTGCGAGTTCGAACAATCGCGCAACAAGAAAACCCGCTGCAACTGATTAAGCGTCCGGTTCACCGCCCCAGCACTGGCAAAAGGGCCATAATACGCCCCTTTTTCCTTTTTCGCACCGCGGTGTTTTTTGATCTGGGGATAGTCGTGGCGGTCCGTCACCAAAATATTGGGAAAGCTTTTGTCGTCGCGCAACAGCACATTAAACTTTGGCTTTAACTGTTTGATCAGGTTCTGTTCTAGCAGCAAAGCTTCGGTTTCAGTCTTGGTCGTTAGGAACATCATCGACGCTGTATTGTCGATCATCCGCGCGATCCGCGCACTGTGGCCCGTGGGGCGCGCATAGCTACTTACCCGCGCTCTGAGATTACGCGCCTTACCCACATAGAGAACGCGGCTTTCGCTATCGAGCATCCGATAAACGCCCGGAGAGCCATCCAGCGTCTTCAGATATGCCTGAATGACCTCATGGCCAGTGGCAGGGGTGTTATCAGCTTCAGGCATCTCGCTTCGATTCTCCGTTTCTCTCCACGTTACGCTAATAGATACAAGCAAAAACATGTCCACTTTTACTGTGGATAACTCTGTCTATAAGTATTGGACGCCCTTGATTTTTCTTTAAATTCTAAACACTTCGTTAACGTGGTTAAAAATTAGGCGCTCACTTAAGCAACTGATTTAAATAAGTATTTTTATTTCACCCATGTAAAACAACCCTTAACAGGCAAAGGTTGTACCAAATTCGTGCCATTTCTAGGGGTACGTGCAGAACTTTTTTCCCATGGCGTTATTCCACACCCAAAACATCTGGTGTTTTCCACCCTAAATGCTGCCCGCCATCTGTACAAATCAGCTGCCCTGTCACGCTTGGCGCGTCCAGAAAATAGCCCAACGCAGCGGTGACATCACTTGGATTTGCCCCCCGTTTTAGAATTGTCGCCCCCCGCTGAGCGGCAAAATGCGCGCTGGATTGACGGCTGCCCTGAAGTGTTGGTCCCGGCCCTATGGCATTCACGCGAATGGCCGGCGCCAAGGCCTGAGCGGTGGTTTGCGTCAACGTCCAAAGCCCCATCTTGGCCAAAGAATAGGTCATAAACTCTGGGGTGAGTTTACGCACCCTTTGGTCCACCATATTTACAACCAAACCTGTGGCAATCGCTTCTCCGGCCTCATCCACTGCGGCATCCAGATTTTGTGCTGCCATCGCTTGGGTCAGAACCAAAGGCGCGCGCAAGTTGGAATTTAGATGCCTGTCCCAGCTTTCTCGCGTTGCGCTGGATATCGAGTCATATTCAAAAATTGATGCATTGTTCACCAGACAGGTGATTACCCCGCCCAAAGCCTTTGAGGCTGCCGGCAAAAGCTCTTCCATCTCATCGACATTCAACAGGTCTGCTTTGATCGCAACGGCATTGCGCCCTTTGCCTTTGATCTGGCTTACGACCTCATCCGCCTCAACTGCTGAAGTTGCGTAATGCACCGCCACATCAAAACCCCGATCTGCCAGATACAATGCCATAGCACGCCCCAGCCGCTGCCCTGCGCCCGTTACCAATGCTCGCTTCATTAGATCGCCCTTTAGCCAGCAAGAACCACAAACAGATAAGTGGCATATAATACCGTTAACACGATCCCCCAAAGGCGGGTCAGGTTCTGCTTTAGATAGACAAACGGCACCAGCAACAGCGATGCCCCCAACATGACCCAGAGATCAAATTGCAAAAACTCGGGATCAACATGAATAGGCCCGACAAGGCTGGCAACACCGATAATGGCCAGCAGGTTAAACATGTTTGAACCAATAACATTGCCAAGCGCAACGTCCGCTTGTCGGCGCAGCGCGGCCATGACGGTTGTCGCCAATTCAGGCAGCGAAGTCCCGATTGCGACGAGGGTCAGCCCGATAACTGTATCGCTAACACCAAATTCCTTTGCGATGATTGTCGCATTGTCGACCAGCAGACCAGCCCCCAAAGGCAGGCCGATCATCCCAAGGATCAAAAACAATCCGATCCGCCAAGTTGGCATATCAGGATCAACCCCTTCCAGATCATCCTCTTCGGACCCAGCACAGGCAGCCCCATCTTTTTGATGCGCCAGCGCATCGCTAGCCGCATCAAACAACATAGCCCCAAGAGCCGCCAACAAAGCGAGGGCTGCAATCCAGTCAAAAACACCGCGATAGGCCAGCGCAATGAACAGCAGCGTGGCCGAGATCATATGATTATAGGACTTGCGCGTATTGCATTCAGACGTGTGCATCGTCGCCAGCAACGCCGGCACCCCCAGCACCAGCAAAACATTGGCCGTGTTTGACCCGACAACATTCCCCAATGCGATACCGGGAACATCATCCAAAACCGCTTTGATCGAAATCAGCAGCTCTGGCGCAGAAGTCCCAAAGGCAACAATCGTCAAACTGACGATCAACGCGGGAATCCCGATCCGCAAACTCAGGTTAACGGCACCTTTGACCAGCGCATCACCCGCCAACAACAAGATAAGCAAGCCAAGCCCAGATAGTAACCACGCAGCGATCATCCCCGCTTACCTCCACAGGCACAGGGCCCTTTGCCAATGCGGTAACGTCCACATGAACGGCATTTGCGTTGGGTCAGCGCCTTGCCGCCAATCCAATGCATCTTACCAAACCAGCCCAAAACGCCGATAAAAACCAAAAACAGAGCAACTATCTTTAAGATCATACTACAACCCAAATCGCGCAAATTGCGCACGCTCTTCTACACCGTGCAGCACATCACCGACAATCCGCGCTCCAAACCGGTCGAGCATCCCTTTTTTCGCACCATAGCGGCGCAGCTTGACCTTTTTGCCAAACCGCTTTGTCAGATGAGGTTTCAGGTGATCAATCCCGTCGATCAGCCCGACCTCGATTGCCTTGCGCGCCAGCCAGATTTCACCCGTAAACAGATCACGATCCTCAGCCAGCTTACCTAGGCGGCGGCTTGCAACATGCTCTTTGAAATTAACGTGAATATCTTCAAGCAGCTCTTTCAGGCGAGCCACATCCTCTGCCTTTTCAGGGCGGAAAGGGTCCAGCATGGATTTGGAGTTTCCCGCAGTATAAACCCGCCGCTCTACCCCGTTTTTCTCCATCAGCTCGTGCAAGCCAAAGCTGGCCGAAATAACGCCGATAGAACCAACAACCGAAGACGCGTCAGCGTAAATCTCATCCGCAGCCGCAGCCAGCCAATATCCCCCCGAAGCAGCAACATCTTCGACAAAGGCGATAACCGGAATTTCCTTTTCCTCGGCCAGTCGACGGATGCGCGCACCGATCAACGACGACTGCACCGGACTTCCCCCGGGAGAGTTCACTTCCAAGGCAACTGCGGCAGGTTTGCCTTTCGAAAACGCTTTTTCGATAACAGGCGCAAGGGTTGCATCATTCAGCGCACCGCGCCCTGATGAACCGATCGCACCGGATAGGCGGATCACTGCGACCGTTGGGTCGCTTTTTATAAAGGGAAGCCATTGTTTCATGGTTCACATGTAGAGCGCCCCGCGCGCCGCAACAAGGAGGTGCGCGAGATTATTGGCGGATGCGCCAGCCTGTCTTGAAGATCCACCAGATCACGCCAAGGCATAGGGCCGTGAACGCGCTAATCGCGAACAAGCTAAGCCCAATGGAAACATCTGCCTGCCCAAAGAAGGACCACCGGAAGCCGGAAATCAGGTAAACCACTGGGTTAAAATGGGAAATCACCTGCCAAACAGGCGGAAGCATCGAGATTGAATAAAAAGATCCCCCCAAGAACACCAAGGGCGTGATGATCAAAAGCGGCACCAGTTGCAGCTGCTCAAAGCTGCCCGCCCAGATGCCTATGATGAACCCCATCAGCGCAAAACTGATGCAAGTCAGCACCAGAAACCCGATCATCGCGAAAGGATGCTGGATTTGAAAATCCACAAATAGATAGGCCGTCGCAAGGATAATGACACCAATAAACAATGCCTTAGTCGCCGCAGCACCGACATATCCGATCACGATCTCCAGAAAATTTACCGGTGCCGAGAGCAATTCAAAAATGGTTCCGATGAACTTTGGGAAATAGATACCAAAACTTGCGTTAGAAATTGCTTGGGTGATCACGCTGAGCATAATCAAACCCGGCACAATAAACGCCGCATAAGAAACGCCTTCGACTTCCTGTATTCGGCTGCCAATCGCCGCGCCAAACACCACAAAATACAATGAGGTCGACAAAACAGGCGAGATAAAGCTTTGCGCGATGGTGCGGAAAAACCGTGCCATTTCAAAAAAGTAGATAGATTTAATAGCTGTCCAATTCATGACGCCTCTCCTTCGTGAACAAGGTCCACAAAAATATCTTCAAGGCTTGATTGCCGTGTAACCACATCACGCAAAACCAATCCAGCTGCGGCAACATCAGCCAATAGCTGGGTGATCCCAGTCCGTTCGCCTTTGGTATCATAGGTATAGATCAGTGCACTGCCATCAGCAGACAGCCTTAGCGCATCCGACATCAGATTTTCAGGCACTTCGGTGATCGGGGCAGACAGTTGTACTTCCAGCTCTTTCTTGCCCATGCGCGCCATCAGCTTTTCTTTGTCTTCGACCAATAGGATTTCACCAGAGGCAATAACCCCGACACGATCCGCAATCGCCTCGGCTTCCTCGATGTAGTGGGTTGTCAGGATGATCGTTACGCCATCCCGCTTTAGCTCGGCGACGATTTCCCACATGTCACGGCGCAGCTCTACGTCCACTCCGGCTGTGGGTTCATCCAGAAACAGCACCCTTGGTTCGTGGCTAAGGGCCTTTGCAATCAGGACGCGACGTTTCATACCGCCTGACAATTCGCGAATTTGGTTGTTGCGTTTGTCCCATAGAGACAGCTGTCGCAAGATTTTCTCGATCAGCGCCGGATTGGACGGTTTTCCAAACAACCCGCGAGAGAACTTAACCGTATTGATGACCTTCTCGAAAGGTTCCAGATTGATCTCCTGCGGCACCAACCCGATGATCGAACGCGCTTGGCGAAAGTTTTCGACCGTATCAAAACCACCGACACGCACGGTTCCCGATGTCGCGGTCGTAATCCCACAAGCCGTTGAAATAAGAGTGGTTTTGCCAGCTCCATTGGGCCCCAACAAGGCAAGAATTTCGCCCTCGTTGATTTGCAGGTCTACACCCTTCAAAGCCTCAAAGCCATCTGCATAGGCTTTGCGCAAAGATGAAATTTCAAGAATATGAGTCATATAGACCTCCCGCTAGGTCCGGCCTAGGTAGACTGGAATGCAACCAAGCACCAAGAATTTTTAAGGGTTAGGTTTTGGTGCGACCAAACCAACCCTTTTTCGCTGGTGCCTCTGCGTCACCACCTTCCGCGGCTTCGCCTTCTGCCGGACCTTCCAGCGCTTCCTGAAGGTTGGTGAAGAACTGATCGGCCATCTTTTTGGCAAAACCGTCAATGATACGGCTCCCCAGCTGGGCCAGCTTTCCGCCCACCTTAGCCTCGACATCATAGCTTAGCTCGCAGCCATCATCGCTCGGGGCAAATCGAACATCCGCGCCCCCTTTTGCGAAACCCGCAGCGCCACCTTTGCCAGCGCCTTCGATCCGCAAAGAAACGTCCTGCACTTGATCGCTGATCGAAACCTCACCCTTAAACGTTGCCTTTACCGGCCCAACCTTTTGCACCACCGTAGCAACAAACCCGCTTTCGGCAGAGCCTTCGACCTCGGTCGCACCTGGCACACACGCTTTCAGCATTTCCGGATCCAAAAGCGCTGCGTAAACTTGCGCTGGTGTCGCAGCAATCTGGCGTGTATCGGACATTTGCATGGTAGGCTCTCCTCAGGTGGTCAGGAAGCACGCTATGTATTTTTCTAGACAGCTGCAATGCGTTTGATGAAAGTACCAGAATGACAACCCGTTCCAACAGCGCCGGCCTCGCTATAGCTTTTGTGCTATTTGGAGTATTGTGCATCTCTCTGAATGATATGCTGATCAAAAGCCTCTCCAACGGCTATCCGTTGCATGAAATTATCTTCTTTCGCTCGGCCATCGCGCTATGTGTCAGCTTTGTCTTTCTTCAATTTGAAGGCGGATTGTCTGCACTGCGCACAGAACAGCCTTTGCTACATGTTTTTCGCGGGGTTTTGGTTGTGATCGCCAACATGTCCTTTTTTCTGGCCTTGGCAGTGATGCCCTTGGCCGATGCCACCGCGTTATTCTTTGCCGCACCCCTTTTCATCACGATCCTGTCTATCCCGATCTTGGGCGAAAAGGTGGGGCCGATACGATTTGGGGCTGTTTTGGTTGGCTTTATTGGCGTTCTCATCATGCAGCGCCCGTGGGAGCCTTCCGAAACCTTGGAGGTGTCACGCATTGTGATGTTGCTGCCAGTCCTTGGCGCGCTCACCTATGCGCTCAACCAGTTGATGACACGCAAACTGGGTGTAAAGGCCCCCGCCTCGGCGCTTGCCATCTACATCCAACTTACGTTTGTCTTTGTTTCGGCGTTCTTTTTCTTGATCGCAGGGGATGGGAAATTCGCGGCGACCGTCACCAATGAGTCGCTTCAATTCCTCTTTCGCGCATGGATTTGGCCCTCCCAACAGGATCAATGGGTTCTTTTGGGTCTGGGCGTTAACGGCGGGCTGATTGGCTATGCTCTTAGTCAGGCCTATCGCCTTGCGGATGCAGCAACGGTTGCCCCGTTTGAATATATTGGCCTGCCTTTGGCGGTATTTTGGGGCTTCCTTGCGTTTTCTGATTTACCCACATGGGAGGTCTGGACAGGGATCGCCCTGATCCTTGCCTCGGGCCTGTTTGTCTTCTTTCGAGAGCGGGTTAAAGCCAAACGGGTTACCCCCCGCCCCGTTGCAAGGCGTCACTAGCTGGCGACTTGCACCACAACTTTTCCCGTGGCTTGGCGTGTTCTCAAAAGGTCCAAACCTTCATTCGCTTTCTCCAACGGGAGAACGTTGCTGACATGGGGCTTTAGTTTGCCTTCAACATACCATCCTATCAGGGTCTCGATGCTTTGCGTCATGGCCTTTGGGTTTAGCTTGGCAAATCCACCCAGATAAAAACCTAGAACCGTCATGTTCTTCACCAACAAGATGTTGGCGGGTATCTGTGGCACCTCGCCGCTGGCAAACCCCAAGGGCAGCAGACGCGCGCCTTGGTTGCTGGCGCGCATGGCAGCTTTGAACTGGTCTCCGCCGATGGGGTCATAAACAACATCGGCACCGCCCAGCGCCTTTACCGTTTCTCGGATATCTTGCGTATCGGAATCGATCAGGTGGTCGGCACCTTTTTGCGCGCAAATGGCCAACCGATCAGCGCCACGGGCGCAGGCGATGACTTCGGCGCCCATAAGATGCCCCAACTCGACCGCCGTTAGCCCAACACCCCCCGACGCGCCAAGAACCAAAAGGCGCTCGCCCTCCAGCAGCCCCGCTTTTGCGCCCAGCGCCAGATGGCTGGTGCCATAGGTGATCAAAAAGGCCGCGGCATCTTCGAAAGACATCTGATCTGGCAGAGGCACGCAAATCTTGGCCGACAGAACCGCATATTCAGCAAGCCCGCCAATACCGCTATAGGCCACAACCCTTTGCCCGATCTCCAGCCCCTCAACGCCTTCACCAACCGCTGTGATCGTTCCGGCAAGCTCCATACCCGGTGTGAAAGGCAGCGCAGGCTTTTCCTGATAACTGCCCTTTACCAACAACGTGTCGCCAAAGTTCAACCCACAGGTCGCGACCTGCACTTGCACCTCTCCCGCTGCGGGCATCGGCGTGTCCAGAGTTTGCAGCGCCAGTGGCGAATTGTGTTCGGTAACTTGCATGGCCCGCATTAAATGGCACCCCTTCATTTGATCCGGCGCAATTTGTACTGCACGTCAGCGAAGTGCAAGAAGCTGACCTATCAAGAAGCCGGAAAACGCAAGGACACCCGCAAGCCCGGGTCAGCATCCTCTAGATTCAACACCGCACCATGCAAACGCGCCACCCCATCAACCAAACTAAGCCCAAGCCCATTGCCCGGCGTGTTGCGGCTTCGGTCCAGACGGTACAAACGTTGGGTTACCCGCCCCTTTTCATCCTCTGGAATACCTGGGCCATTATCCTCAACTATCAAAGAAACGCCTGTTGCCTCCTCTTGGATGGAAACGGTTATTTCCGCCCCTTGCTGCGTATGGCCCAGCGCATTTTCAATGAGGTTGGCAACAACCTGCCCCAGTAGGTTCTTTTCACCTTGGACGGATGCGAATTCTGGCCCCACAAAGCGCAAGGACTGCCCCCGTTCCATTGCCGTGGGTTCATAGACTTCAATCAGCGTTTGGCATAGCTGCGCGAGATCAACGGGTTCAAACCCTTCTCGCAGAGCTCCATTTTCAACTTGGGCAAGTTGTAGCAGCGACTGAAAGACCGCCGAAATGCCTGCCACCTCTTCGCGCGTTTCATCCACCAGATTGCTGGTGGCAGCATCATCTACGATGCCCGCCAATTCTTCGAGCCTGAGAGAAACACGTTGCACAGGTGTTTTCAAATCATGGGCAATGTCAGACGAAACCTGCCGCAAGGCCATGACAGACCTCTCTTGCGCGCCAGCCATGCCATTCACCGCCGCTCCGATCCGAGACAGATCATCCGACCACCGCGATCCCGTCACCACCCGCGCCGCCAGATCACCACCCGTGATCTTTTCCAGCGCCGAACGGATCACTTCAACGTGGCGCTCTGATCTACGGGCAAGGATATACCCCCCCGAAAGCGCAATCAGCACCGTCGGCAAAAGGCTAATCCAGAGGATATTCAGGAAAACGGGCTGTAACCCTTCGAGCTCAGCGCGGCTGCGCGCAATCGTTAGCCCTCCGCCATGCAGGCGGACACTCAGGGCCAGATATTCTCCATCTAGTTCGGCTGCGCCCTCTTCGAGCGAAATGATGTGAAATCCTTCACCGTCGCGCGCGACAGCGCCGTTGCCGTAAATCCTGCCGTTTCGGGTGACATAGCTGATGACCAAACGATCCGGATCGGTCTCGTCGGATTCAGCCTGCACCAACAAGGCCACCGCACGGGCCGATGGGGCTGCGCGAAAGCCTGCCAAATCTTGGGCCAGATCATCACGGATTGATTGCTCAAACGCGGCGCGCGTAAACGCATAGCTGGCGGCAAGGCTCAGCAAACTCACCGTTGTAAACAAGACAACCAGCATCAATGCCAGCCGCATCTGCATGGACCGCCAAAGCCGCCTCATCCGTCGATCCGGTAGCCCGAGCCACGCACGGTTTTGATCAGCTCGGTCGCAAAGGGCTTGTCCACCTTTGCCCGCAAGCGGCTGACGTGGGTTTCCACGACATTTGTCATCGGATCAAAGGATAAATCCCACACCCCTTCGAGCAACATAGTCCGTGTCTGAACCCGCCCTTTGCGGCGCAGCAAAAATTCAAGCAGCGCAAATTCGCGCGGCAATAGGTCGATGTCTTCGCCGCCACGCGTGACCTTTCGCGTCAGCAGATCAAGCGTCAGGTCATCCGCCTTTAACTCGGTCTCTTGCTCAACAGGTTGAGGGCGTCGACCAAGGGCTGCGACCCGCGCTGACAACTCGCCAAACGCAAACGGCTTTACCAGATAGTCATCGCCACCAGCGTTTAATCCGCCAATGCGATCCTCGACTGATGACATGGCCGTCAGGAACAATACAGGCGTTGTGTTGCCTGCCCCGCGCAGTGTTTTGACAACGGTCAGCCCATCCAGATGCGGCATCATCCGGTCCACGATCATCACATCATAATCACCGCTTGTCGCAGCAAGAAGCCCCGCGCGGCCATCCTCGACCAGATCCACAACATGCCCTTCTTCGCGCAATCCCTTGGCGATATAGGCCCCCGTTGTTTTGTCATCTTCGATTACAAGTAGTTTCATACACCCCCATATAGCGTTCCCAGCCAGAGATCGCACCCCACAGCGGATTACAGTTTTGTATAGGCTTGGGGGGCTATCCCGTAATCTTTGCCTCCCATCTTTGGTTCAATCGCAAAACAAATGCACGAGGACCAATATGACATCTTTGCTTTCTAAATCCGCTCCCATCGCGCTGGCCGCGTCTTTTGCCATGGTGCCTGCCCTGTCTTGGGCTGTACCCGCTGGCGGCTATGGCGACCTTGTCGAAGAAGTAGCTCCCGCTGTTGTCTTTATCAAAGTCACCGGCACGGCTGAAACAACATCGCAACTGCCTGACAATATGCCAAAAGGTTTGCGCAGACGTTTTGAGCAACAGCGCCCCGATGCAACCCCGCGCGGCGGTTTGGGGTCTGGCTTTATCATCTCGGAAGAAGGGCAGATCGTCACCAACCACCACGTTGTCGAGGGCGCGCAATCTGTCGAAGTGACCATGGCCGATGGCCGCACCTTTGACGCCAAAGTTCTGGGCAGTGATCCGGCAACGGACATCGCATTGCTGTCCATCACCGCCGAGGTGGACCTGCCGTTTGTTTCCTTTGGCACTTCCCAGACCATGCGGGTCGGGGACGAAGTTGTTGCCGTTGGCAATCCCTTTGGCCTTAGTTCAACCGTAACCAGTGGCATTATTTCGGCGAAGTCGCGCGATATCAACTCTGGCCCTTATGACGACTTCATCCAAACAGATGCCGCGATCAACCGTGGTAATTCGGGTGGGCCGCTGTTTAACAACGATGGTGACGTGATTGGTGTGAATACCGCGATCATCTCTCCCGGTGGCGGGTCTGTGGGGATCGGCTTTGCGGTGCCTTCCGATGTTGTACAAGAGGTCGTCGCGGATTTGGCCCAAGACGGCACCGTGACCCGTGGCTGGCTAGGTGTCAGCATCCGCCCGATGAGCGACGAGGTCGCCGAGGTGCTCGGCTTTGAGAAATCAAAGGGCGCTGTCGTTGATGTTGTCGCCAAAGATAGCCCCGCCGCAGAAGCTGGCCTGAAAAAAGGTGATATCATCCTAAGCTTTGATGAAACCCAAATCGAAGCGCTGCGCGATCTCACCCGCGCCGTTGCCGCCAAAGATCCCGATGACAAGGCAAATGTTACCGTGTTGAGGCGTGGCAAAGAGCTGACGCTCGACGTTACCATCGGCACGTTGGCACCGCAAAAAGCCTAAACCAAATTCCTGCGCGACCTCCAAAATCCGCGCAGGATGCGTTCTTTGCCCCCTCAAAGAACCCAGCCCCGATGCCTTTCCCCAGCATCGGGGCTTTGGCGCGGGCGAATGTCGCATCATCGGTTCTGGTCTCTCGCCACATGCCAGTGTATTCGGTCAGGGATGAGCAGAATGCGACATACCCCTTTGCACAGGTTTGTGCTGGCGCTGATAACCTTGGCGCTGCTCAGCGTTCCCTTTGCTCATAAGGTTACTGCTGCACCTATCTCTGCTGAGATGGCACAGTTCCTCGCGATTGGCGGACAACTATCAGACCTTTGCGGCGATCCCCAAGGGCAGGCTTCCAGCACCTGTGCAAGCTGCACAATCGCCGCGACGATGCTCAGCCCGAAAGCGATTAAGGTTTTGCGCCCCTCATTGGCGCCTGCTTTGTCGAATAAGGCCCTGATGCATATCGCCTTGTTGCAGGGCCATGCCATCCGCAACCCCCATCCTGCACGCGCGCCCCCAAAAAGCTGACACACCAAAAACATCTTACACGTCAACTTTTGCGGCCAATCTGGCACGCGTTTCTACAGGATATCTAACAATGAAAAACCTCATCATTGCTGCAACAGCAGCCATCATCACCGCATCCGCTGCCTTTGCTCATGATTACAAAGTCGGCCCGCTCAGCGTGATGCACCCGAAAACATTTGCCACCGCCAAGAATGCCAAAGTTGGCGGCGGCTATATGATGATCGAAAACACATCCGACATGGATGACAAACTGATCGCC
This sequence comes from Sulfitobacter donghicola DSW-25 = KCTC 12864 = JCM 14565, assembly GCF_000622405.1. Classification (NCBI taxonomy): domain Bacteria; kingdom Pseudomonadati; phylum Pseudomonadota; class Alphaproteobacteria; order Rhodobacterales; family Roseobacteraceae; genus Sulfitobacter; species Sulfitobacter donghicola. The sequence goes on along the minus strand of NZ_JASF01000005.1, from coordinate 2,019,236 downwards.
GTTCGCGTTGCCGATATTCCCCGTATCGAGCTTCACCTTTCCGAAACCGATGCAAATGGCGTTGCGCGCATGATCAAACAAGACGGCATCGCGATCCCTGCCGGTGAAACCGTCACCCTAAAGCCTGGCGGCCTGCACGTGATGTTCATGGGCCTTGGCAACAAGTCCTTCATCCTAGGCGAAAAACTGGACGCAACGCTGGTTTTTGAAAAAGCCGGCGAATTGGCCGTACAGTTCAACATCGAAGAACGCGGCGAACATGATCATGGCGCGATGAAGCATACCGACTAAGGCATACCAAGCCCCAAAGGTTGCGAAAAATAGGCAGGCCAGTGCAAAGCGGCCTGCCTATAATTTTGTGATCTTCTCCAAGCAACGGTTCAGGACTTCACGCTCCTCAGCTGTCAAATGAGCCTCTAGCGCCGCATCATAGGCTTTTGCAGCTTGATAAAGGTCTGCGTAAACGCCCGCCCCTAACTTCGTCAGCGATAGAACCTCTAGCCTGCGGTCTTCTGGCTGTGTTTCCCGCAGCAGATACCGTTTCTTTTCCAATGCCGAGACCGCGCGGCTGACTTTGGTTTTGTGCAAGCTGGCGCGTTCGCAAATCATTTTTGCGGTCATCGGGCCGTAATTACCTAAATGGAAAAGCACCCGCCATTCGGTGCGCAGCATCCCGTATTTTTGCCGATAGTTCTTTTGAAAACCAACACTTGTCGCCTCTGCGGCCTTGTTAAGCGCATAGGGAAGGAACTGATCTAGGCTGAATTCGTTTTCTGACATCAGGCCAACTTACAGCTTGTTAGTTACAAATCAAACTAATATTCACGCCCGAACAGTAAAAGGGGTTTCTCATGAATAAAGAGCTTTCGCCGCACGGCCTGCAATCTGCCGCCACACCTGTTGGCACCACTGAAGGGTATATGCCTGGCTTTGGGAATGATTTCGAAACCGAGGCCCTACCCGGCGCGTTACCCCAAGGGATGAACTCTCCCCAACGGGTAAACTATGGCCTCTACGGAGAGCAGTTGAGCGGCACCGCCTTTACCGCCCCCAGCCACCAAAACGAACGGACATGGTGCTATCGCATTCGCCCATCGGTCAAACACACACACCGTTTCGAAAAAATTGACCTCCCGTTCTGGAAATCCGCCCCACACGTTGACCCCGATGTCATTTCCCTTGGCCAATACCGCTGGGATCCCGTCCCGCATTCCGAAAAGCCGCTGACATGGCTGACGGGGATGCGCACGATGACGACCGCTGGTGATGTGAACACGCAGGTTGGCATGGCCAGCCATATCTATCTTGTGACTGAATCTATGAAGGACGAATACTTCTACTCGGCGGATTCCGAATTGCTGGTTGTCCCTCAGGAAGGCCGCCTGCGTTTCGCAACCGAGCTGGGTGTGATCGACATCGAGCCACAGGAAATTGCGATCATCCCGCGTGGCCTCGTCTACCGCGTTGAAGTTCTGGAAGGGCCGGCGCGCGGTTTCGTCTGCGAAAACTACGGGCAAAAGTTCCACCTGCCTGGTCGTGGCCCTATCGGCGCTAACTGCATGGCCAACCCGCGTGATTTCAAAACGCCCGTTGCCGCATTCGAAGACCGCGAAACGCCGTCTACTGTTGTGATCAAATGGGCAGGTCAGTTCCACGAGACAAAGATCGGGCATTCTCCGCTGGACGTGGTCGCATGGCACGGCAACTACGCCCCCTGCAAATACGACCTACGCACCTATTGCCCCGTTGGCGCGATCCTGTTTGACCACCCTGATCCATCCATATTTACCGTTCTGACGGCAGACTCTGGCGTTGAAGGCACAGCAAACATCGACTTTGTTCTGTTCCGCGACCGCTGGATGGTGGCCGAAGATACCTTCCGCCCCCCATGGTACCACAAAAACGTCATGTCCGAGATGATGGGCAATATCTTTGGCATCTATGACGCCAAACCCGAAGGGTTCATTCCCGGTGGCATGAGCCTGCACAACATGATGATCCCGCACGGGCCAGATAAAACCGCCTTTGAAGGAGCTTCCAACGCCGACCTAGAGGCGGAGAAGCTGGAAAACACCATGTCATTCATGTTCGAAACCCGCTTCCCACAGCATCTGACCCAATTTGCAGCGACCCAAGCGCCACTGCAGGATGATTACATCGATTGCTGGACCGATCTGGAAAAGAAATTCGACGGCACTCCGGGTAAGAAATAATGGAAGTAGCGCTGGCCATCATTGGATTTGTCATCTTCTGCGGTGTCGGGATTGCTTGGGACTATTACAAGCCTTCCCGCTTTCGCAGGGGGTATCACAATACCAAATCTGGCGGCGGCACAGGCTATTTCGGCGACAGCGATGGCGGCAGCGACGGCGGTTGCGGTGGCGGCGATTGAATAACGGTGCAACACAGGGGCACCACGACTTAAGGAACAACAATGACTTTGATGAAATCTTGGGTGGAAAGCGCAAACAGCGCAAACACCCCTTTCCCGCTCAACAACCTACCCTACGGCGTTTTCGCCATTGATGGTGTCGAGCCGCGCTGCGGTGTTGCGATTGGTGACATGATCCTAGACATGTACGCCGCCGAAGAAGCAGGCCTGATCGAAATCGCTGATCAACCTGTTTTCGACGTCCCCTATTGGAACGACCTGATGGAACTGGGCCCCGAAGCATGGGCCACGCTACGTACCCGTTTGCAACAGCTTCTCGCGGAAGGCGCGTCCGAACAATCCGCTGTTGAGGCGTTGTTGGTCCCTCTTGCGGATGCCAGCCTAGAAATGCCGCTGGTCGTTTCGGAATACACCGATTTCTATGCGGGACGTCAGCACGCTGCGAACATGGGCGCGATCCTGCGCGGCTCGCCTGATTTGCCCGCAAACTGGCTGCACATTCCGATCGGTTACAACGGGCGCGCGTCATCCGTTGTGGTGTCTGGTACGGACATTCACCGCCCACTGGGCCAGTCCAAGGCGCCTGATGCGGAAATGCCATCCTTTGGCCCCTCCAAACGTTTGGATATCGAGCTGGAAATGGGCGCCATTGTTGGCACCTCTTCCGAATTTGGCCAGCCAATCACCGTTGATGAAGCCGACAAGATGATCTTTGGCTACGTTCTGCTGAACGATTGGTCCGCACGTGACATCCAAGGCTGGGAATACCAGCCGCTTGGGCCTTTCCAAGGCAAAGCCTTTGGCACATCCATCTCGCCTTGGATCGTGACATCTGCCGCTCTGGAACCGTTTCGCACAGCCACACCACCACGTGAAAAAGAACTACTGCCCTACCTGAACAGCACCATCGACGGGCTGTATGATATCGAGCTTGAAGTTCTGATGAAGCCAAACGGCTCTGACACCACCACCAGCCTGAGCAAAACCAACTACAGCCGCATGTATTATTCCGCTGCCGAGCAGCTCTGCCACCACGCCATCGGTGGGTGCGGTATGAACGCGGGTGATCTGCTAGGCTCTGGCACCATCTCTGGCCCGACAAAAACCGAATACGGCTCGTTGATGGAAGTTTCATGGGCAGGTCGTGAACCCTTCACGCTTGAAGGTGGCGAAACCCGCACGTTTATCGAAGACGGCGACACCATGACACTGCGCGGCGCAGCAAAAGGTGACGGGTTCCAAATCGGATTTGGCGATTGTGTTGGTACCATCCTGCCCTCTGTCAAACTTCCCTAACATTTCATCGAAATCCGCCGCTTGTGGCCTTCACGCCTCAAGCGCAACAATAGGAGCCACGAAAATGGCAAAAGCATTCGCGTCCCAAGGGGACATGACAGAAAAGAAAATCACCTTTGACGAAATCGGCCGCGACCTCTGGGCGTTTACCGCCGAGGGCGATCCGAACTCGGGCGTGATCATCGGCGACGAAAGCGTGATGATCGTCGAGGCGCAGGCAACCCCGCGCCTTGCCAACAAAGTCATCGAAAAAGTGCGTGAAGTGACGGACAAGCCGATCAGCCATGTTGTGTTGACCCACTATCACGCTGTGCGCGTTTTGGGTGCTTCGGCCTATGGCGCCGAGCAAATCATTATGGGTGAGGCTGCCCGTGGCATGGTGATGGAGCGCGGCCAAGAAGATTGGGACAGCGAATTCCAACGCTTCCCGCGTCTATTTGAGGGCCACGAGAGCATTCCAGGCCTCACCTTTCCGACCACCACGTTCAACGACCGTATGACCGTGCACCTTGGCAACCGCCGCGTTGACCTGATGCACCTTGGTCGTGCGCACACTGCCGGAGATATCGTGATCCACGTGCCAGACGAAAACGTCATGTTCACAGGTGACATCGTCGAAGACCATTCTGCCTGCTATTGCGGCGATGGCCACTTTGCCGATTGGGGCAACACATTGGACGCGATCAAAGCCTATGATGTGAACTCCATCGCGCCGGGTCGTGGTGGTGCGTTGATCGGCAAAGAGGCCGTGAACCGCGCGATTGAAAGCACACGGGATTTCGTCGAGTCCACTTACGCCCCAGCTGCTCGTGTTGCGGCCCAAGGCGGCACGCTGAAACAAGCATGGGACGCTGTGCGCGCAGAATGTGACCCCAAGTTCGCAGATTACGCGATCTATGAACACTGCCTGCCGTTCAACGTGGCCCGCGCCTATGACGAAGCACGCGGCATCACCCACCCCCGCATCTGGACCGCCGAACGCGATCTGGAAATGTGGGCCGCACTGCAAGGCTAAGGCCCGCACACAAGAAATGCCTGCGCATTTTGACGGATGCGCAGGCAACACAGAAAGGGAGACACACAATGGTTGCAACACGGTATCAAACCGCTTTCAAACTTTACCCCTACAAAAAGGTAGAGGCCCAAGACGGCGCAGCAGTTCGCCATCCCGTTGTGATTGTTGGTGGCGGCCCTATTGGCCTCGCGCTGGCGCTTGATCTGGGGCTAAAGGGCACGCCTGCGCTGGTGCTGGATGACCATGACGGCGCGGGCCTTGGATCGAAGGCGATCTGTTTTGCCAAACGCACCCTAGACATTGCCAACCGCATGGGGGCGGGTCAGGCGATGGTGGACAAAGGTGTTGTCTGGAACGTCGGCAAAGTTTTTCATGATGACCGTAAGGTGTTTGATTTCAATCTTCTGCCAGAAGACGGCCACCGCAACCCCGCCTTTATCAACCTTCAGCAGCCCTATTTTGAAAAATACTTTGTTGATGCGATCACTGACGCACAGGCAAAAGGCGCGCCAATCGAAATTCGGGGCCGCAACTGTGTTACTGCCGTTGAGAACCATGGCGATTTTAGCACCCTCACAGTTGACACACCTGACGGCCCTTATCAGATCGAGGCCGACTATCTCATCGCTTGTGACGGCGCGCGTTCACCGATCCGCGACATGATGGGCCTTACCTTTGACGGGCGGGTGTTTGAGGACAACTTCCTCATCGCTGACGTCCATATGAAGGCCGACTTCCCCACCGAACGCTGGTTCTGGTTCGAGCCCCCCTTCAAGGGCAGCGGCCAATCCGCCCTGCTGCACAAACAACCCGACGACATCTGGCGCATCGACTTTCAGCTTGGCTGGGACATTGACCGCGATCACGAGCTAGACCCAGACCGCATTCGCGCCCGCGTCGACGCGATGCTGGCCTCTCAGGCTGGCGAAGTCCCGCAATACGAGTTGGAGTGGACATCCATCTATACCTTCCAATGCCGCAGGATGGAAAAGTTCCGCCATGGCAATGTGATCTTTGCAGGCGATAGCGCGCATCAGGTTTCCCCCTTTGGGGCGCGCGGCGCGAACTCAGGCGTGCAAGACACAGATAACCTCGCTTGGAAATTGGATTTGGTTCTGAAAGGTTTGGCTGACGATAGTCTCCTGGACACCTATGCCACCGAACGCGAGCATGGTGCGGATGAGAACATCCTCAACTCAACCCGCGCGACCGATTTCCTGACACCGAAATCTGAGGTCTCAAAATCCTTCCGCAACGCGGTACTAGAGCTGGCCAACAAGCACGCCTTTGCACGTCCTTTGGTAAACTCTGGCCGCTTGTCGGTGCCTTGTAACTATGTCGGTTTTCCACTGTTTGGAGAGGACGCCCTGAACGGGCCTGAAGCCACTCAACCCGGCATGACATGCCCCGACGCGCCTTTTGGCGACAGTTTTGTTCTAGAACATCTTGGCGGAGGATTTACCGTATTGGCAATCGGATGCGCAGCCACAGATGTAGACGCCCACGGCATCACAGCCAAGGCCCTGAACATCCCAAGCCCCTCGGGCGCCCTCAAATCACGCTATTTGGGCGGTGCTGCGCAGGCCGTTTACCTCATTCGCCCTGACCAACATGTGGTCGCCCGCTGGGCCAACTTTGACGCAGGCGCAATTGCCGCTGCAATCCAAACCGCAATCGGAAAGGGCTGATCATGCTGAACCTAACCCCGAACATCCCCGACCCTGACGGCTTTTACCAAGAGCTGATTGCCGCCCATGAGGGTATGACCAAAGAGCAAAGCGATGCGTTTAACGCGCGGCTGATCCTCACGCTGGCCAATCACATCGGGGATCGAGACGTAATTTCCCAAGCCCTAGAAGCCGCGAAATGAGCGAAGTCGTTCTGTGGGATTACCCCAAGTCATCCGCCAGCTACCGCCTTCGGATCGCATTGAATATGGCGGGCATTGATTATCGGATCGAGACTGTCGACCTATTGGCAAAAGACCACCTAGGGGCGGAACACCTAGCGCGCAATCCACAAGGTTTTGTGCCTGTGCTGGATATCGACGGTCACCGCCTAACGCAGTCCTTGGCAATCCTCGAATACCTCGATCAAACGCGAAACTTGGGCCTGCTGCCAAACGATCCCTTTGAACGTGCTCGCCAAAAGGCCCTTGCCCATGCAATCGCCGTTGATCTGCACCCCGTGTGCAACTTGTCCGTCGCCAGCTTTGCCACCAAGGGTGAAGAGCCTGCGCGCACCAATTGGATGCGCCATTTCATCGCGCCGCGCATGGCCGCCTTTGAGGCGCTTCTCGATGGATTTGAACAATCGCCCTATTGTTGCGGCGATCAGCCGAGTTTGGCGGACATCGTTCTGATGCCTCAGATTTATAACGCCAAACGCTGGGGGGCTGATTATGCCTCTTGCAAGAGGATTATTGGCGTTGAGGCTGCTTGTGCGCAACATCCGGCGTTCATGGCCGCGCATCCCGATCGGTAATTCAACCCACCCTTTGATCGCCACCTCTGAACTTACGCTTACGCCCCTTCCGCAAAAACACTGTTTGATATACAAAACATCGGAAAGCTGATGTGATGAGCAAGCAAAACAGGAGCCGCAATGACACAGGAAATGAAGAACTCCCTTCCTCCGACTAATGAGGACACCTGCGGCCCCTATTTCCCAATCTATTTCCAAATGCCTGCTTTGGAGAACCTGACCAGATTTGACGCTGGCATTGTGGGCCAAGCCTCGGGAACGCCGATCATCTTGCGGGGCCGTGTTCTGGATCGCCATGGTGATCTGGCGAATGGCGCAATTTTGGAGTTTTGGCAGGCCAATGCCAAAGGCATCTACCGAACACCTGCAACTATGGGCGAAGAGGACATTGATCCGTGGTTCGACGGCTACGGCCGCCAACGAACGGCATCTGGCGAATACGAATTCCGCACGATCATGCCAGGCGCGGCGGACGGGCGAGCACCGAACATCACGATCACAATCTTTTCGGACGGCATCAGCCGCATCGTCACCCAGATGTTTTTCGAAAACCAAACGATGAATGCCTCTGATCCTGTCCTTTTGTCTGTGGGGGACGATGCGCCAAAACTCATCTCGCGGCATGACGGGCGGACCGCAAAGGGCGAGGAAGTCTATATCTTTGACATCATCATGGCAGGCGCTGGCGAAACACCTTTCTTCGATGATCTGGAGAGCTGAGACATGACCCCCAAAGGACGTATTCTGGGCATCGGCCCTACCGACAACACCTCTGATCAACGCACCCCGCGCCAGCCCCTGCGCAGGATTCCCCAGACCGCGCGGGATAGCTTTGTTCCCGTTGTGCCAGCGCGCTATGCGACCAACCCGCATGAATGGGACATGACCCGAACCGCCCCTGACCGCCCCCGCGCCGATGGTGTCCCCATCGAAGTGACAGGCACAGTACGAACCCAAAGCGGCGCCCCCCTGCGCCACGCCTTGTTGGAAATATGGAGCGCCAATCACTATGGCCGCTACCGCCATATTGAAGACCTCTCTGACATCCGGCTGGATGAAAACCATTTGGGGATGGGACGGGTGGTAACGGATGAAAATGGCAACTACCGTTTTTGGGCGATCAGCCCAGGGGCGTATCTGGCGCGGCCTGACATTGGACGTTGGCGCCCAAAACACATCCACCTCTCGGTCAGTGGCGGATCATCGCGGCTGATTACACAGATGTATTTTCCGGATGAGCCGAACAACGCCAGTGATCCGATGGCTATTTTGATGGGCGACTCTTTTGAGCGAAACATTGGCAGGCCGCGCGATGTGGGGGCCGCGGATGTTGAGGAAGCTTATGATTTTGACATCGTGATCGGTGGGCGCAACGCAACCTATTTTGAATAGCAGATCAGGCCCGTTTGGTGGCAAGCGGGCTTTTATCCATTTGATCAGTCAGGTGATCAATCATCCTTAAGGACAAGGATGCCTTGATATCCCGATAGGCGGGATCATCCCATAGATTGGTTGTCTCACGCGGATCATTGACCAGATCATACAACTCGCCCCAATCTTCGGTTTGATAGGTGGTGAAGCGCCATTCTTTATTCCTTAGCGAACGCACCCGCGCAGGTGGCTGGAACCCCAACCGCGAACCGCTGTCGTTATATTCCAGAAACAAATCCGGCCGGTGCGCTGTGTTTGCGTGCAAACACTCCAAAAAGCTTTCCCCTTGGATACCATTATATGGCGCAAGACCTGCGCGTTCCAGAATGCTTGCCGATATATCCAATGTGTTGGCCATCGCATCGGTACGCGCGATTGTATCTTGGCCCGCGTCTGACCAGATCATCGGCACCCGTGTGACCGACCGCATTGGCAAGGCCCCTTTGAAAAGCAAATCAAAGTCGCCCAAGTAATCCCCATGATCGGAATTAAAGATGATGACCGTGTTTTCGTATTGGTCTGTCTCTTTCAACGCAGCGACCAGTTTTCCGACCTGATCGTCGATCATCGTGATCATGCCTGCAGTCAGGGCCATTGCCTCTTGGATGTGGTGCCGGTCTGTACGGAATGCAATTTGCGGCAGCTCTGGCCCCTCTCCGTTTTGCCAGCGCTTTGTCAAAAACTCCATCGGCGGGGACGGGTTTTTATGAGCCGAATAGGGAAGATCGGGGTCAAACTGATCTGGGGAATACATATCCCAATATTTACCCGGAGGATTAAAGGGATGGTGAGGATCTGGAAAGGACACAAAAGCAAAGAACGGATCATCCTGATCCGCTTTCGACTTTAGGTATTCGACACCACGATCACCAATCCAACTCGTTGGATAATATTCTTCGGGGATCGGAGTGCGATATGCCTGAGGGCAGCTATAATCATGGGGCAATTCGTTTGAGGGGTCATGTTTCGCCTGCCAATCAGGGCAGTTTTGGCGAAACCACTGCTCGTAATGGCCACCGCATTTGTCACCATGACGGGTGACTGTTTCCACATGTTGAAAGCCGTAATAGGGGGTTTTCACCTCATAAAGCAGATCATCATCATAATTGTCTGGCTGCTCCTGATCAAAGTTCCCCTCTTCGGGTTTCCATGCCTCTTGGATCATCCTTTCCTCTGGGTCATCAGGCCGCCCGCTGGATTGCGCCAAGAAAGGTTGCAGGTGGCTTTTGCCAATACTCGCCGTGCGATAGCCGCCCGCTGCCAACACATCCACAAAGGTGTTCGCCCGCATTGGTAACGTGCAGCCATTGTGGCGCAGCCCGTGCAAACTGGGCATTCGCCCTGTCATAAACGACGCTCGGTTCGGCATACAAACTGGCGTTGCCACGTGAAAATCGTCAAACACCGTTCCGCTCGCGGCAAGCGCATCAATATGGGGTGTTTTCACCACAGGATGCCCCATACAGCCTAACCAGTCAGCACGGTGCTGATCCGTCATGATATAGAGAAAATTTGGTTTCTTTTTCACGCGACTACTCCACATCTCGGGACTAGAACGGTAGCGGCATTGGTTTTCTGCCACCAGCCTAAACAATCGCTAATGGCACGCGTTGAGCGTACAAAATGGACAAAGCCGCCTTGTGAGGGTCTATAGATGCGTCAAGCGGACCAAGTGATTATCCCACGTCATATCACCGCCAGTTTCAACGCTGCGAAGCTGCCCGCCCTCCAGATAGGATAACCCTGATTTTGAGGTCATGGCCACGCCAGCGTCTAATGCCGCAACACCGCTGGCCAACGGAACCTCAAACCCCGCAATCGGCGCACCCGTTGCCACATCAAAGGTCAAAACCCAATTGCCCTTGGGGCCTGTCACATAGAAAGCCTCACCACCTGACGACATCGCAACCGATCCGCCATAATGCTTTAGACGGGCCGTATCGGGGTGATCGAGAAACGCCAACGATCCATCCGGTTTTGCCAATGCCGCAACTGGTACGTTTTTGCGCGGATCCCCCTGCCACTGTAGCGCGATCGCAATGCTTTGATCCGCGTTCGCATCAATATGGCGAATTGAGTTTTGCCTGAATTCTTCTGGTGGCTCGATGATCGCCTCTATCGCGCCTTGGGCACTTAGATAGGTTAGATTTGAGCGCATTGTGGGCAGGTTTAGCTTGCTGCGGCCGCTGTCTGGGTGGGTCAGTATTCCGCCGTTTGCAACGGCAAAGCTTCCATTGTTCAGGCGAATGATCTCATGCGGGCCAACCCCACCAGAGGGCAGTTCACCAATTCGTTTGCATCCGCCCTGCACATCCCAAACACCGATGCGCCCAACGCCTTCCTCATAGGCGTTCTCGGTGGTCAGCAACAGATTACCATCTGCCGAAAACGCACCATGTCCGTAAAAATGCAGCCCGTTTGGCGCGTTAAGCCGCGCAACCTCTTGGCCTGATGTGCAATCGACGATGATCGCAAACCGCCCTGGACGGCGCGCAAAGGCAACGGCGACTGGCTGTGTCGGATGAGCAGCGGCGGCATGCCCCCGCGAAGGAAGCGGCAATTGGAACAGCTTATCACCTGTCCCAGAGAGCCCGATCAGCCATGCGTTGTTATTGCGATCTATCGCAGCTGTCAGAAACGACGGCGCGCCGACATCGGCCCATGTCAGCCCCGCAACCATGCTCGCTGCACCTGCCGCGAGAAACTGCCGCCTAAGCACCTTAATCCCCGTCTGCTGGACTAAAGCCCGTATCAACCCCTAATCCAGGGCCAATATCTTCGGCCAGCGCGTGGCGGATTTCATCTATCTTGGTCTGCAATAGCTCAACCCGAAAACGGCCTTGCGGTGTTTTCACAGCTTCGGAAATCGAAACAGGAATTTCCGCCAGACGGCCTTCGGCTTGCCCGACCAGTTCCAAAATCCAAGCCCGATCAGGATCTCGCAAATCTCCGGCAAAACCCGAACGGATCATCTGGGCAAACCCGTTCAGCTGGGCCGAAACGATCCTTCCCGTCAGTCCAGAGCGCCACGCCTCTGCACGTTTGGGGAAGGTCCGGTCATACGTGCCCATCGGGCGCCCCAATCGTTGTTCGGAAATGCGGATCAGGCCGAAATCCAACGCGGTATAAAGGGTCTTGGTAAACTCCTCGTTGGATAGGTACACAGGATTTTCCGGCCCCGCAGCACGGATAAGATCAGCCCAACCATCCACGTCAAACCAATCATCATAAAGCTGCTCTGCCGTTTGATGCAAAACCGCAGAAACCCCAATGATAGCAGGGCACGTGGGGATATCCGTAAACAAAAGGCGCTCGATTGCGGGCAACCCTTGGCCAGCGGCCGATCCTGAGGCCACGGCCTGTCCAGATCGTTGGGCCACAGAGGGTTGCGCCATGATGCTTTTCAACGCGCGGCCCACAAAGTTCTTTTTGTCGGGCCAAAAGTTAATCGAAAGAACCGCGCCGCTTTGCTCGGCAGGGCCGAATTGGTAACTATCCAGCGGCGCCCATGTCAGCCAGACGTTTTCAAACCCATTAATAATTTCTTCGCGAGATATCTCAGCGTTGCAATAATCCTGTGTTGCCTCTGCGAAGTCTTTCGTTGCCCCTGCAAAAGCAGAATACTGCCCCTCTAACACCGCCAGCGAACGGCGGCGCAGGGCCTCGTGGTCTACCTCACCCCGCCCCGGCGCCCAATACGGCAGGCCAAGCTCTTCGTTATACGCGCTACCTTCCTGCGCCCAACACGCGGTAGCTGCCAAAGTCGCAACAACAGCTAGGATAGATCGGATCATGTCAGAGAGACTCCAGATAGGTGATAAGCGCGTCACGATCTTCCGCACTCATTTGTCGTACAGTTTCACGTGCAGGCTCTGCCTCTCCGCCATGCCACAGGATGGCCTCCAAAAGCGAGCGCGCCCTGCCGTCATGCAGGAAGTTTGTGTGGCCGCTAACAGTTTGCGTAAGCCCGATGCCCCAAAGAGGTGCGGTGCGCCATTCGCGCCCTGTCGCCTCCCACTCTGGGCGGTTGTCGGCCAATCCTTCGCCCATATCGTGCAACAACATATCACTATAGGGCCAGATCAGCTGGAAACTCTGCTCGGGTTGGTTTTCAAGGCGGTGCGTCACGAATTTCGGCTGGTGACATGACACACAACCGGTTTGATAAAACAGCTCTTTACCGCGCAGCACTTGAGGATCGTCTAAATCCCTACGCGCAGGAACCGCCAGATTGCGGGAATAAAATGTCACGAGGTCCAGCACTTCGTCGCTTACCTCTAACTGGTCGGTTGGGCTGCTACCATCAGGCGCCAATCGGCAATCGCTCTGAGCGCCAGTACATTCACCCCAGCCAGCTGGATGCAGTGATGTCGACAGCCCCAAATCACCGGAAAAGGCACCTGCTGATTGCGCTTTGATCGTTGGCGCACCCGCCTTTAACCCAAAGCGCCCCAACATCCACTGATCAAACTCGCCCGACCAAACACGATTGGCCTTACCGGAAATCCCGTCACCGTCAGCGTCATCGGGATCAGCCAAAGCCAAAATATCGGCCTCTGGGATCGCTTCGAGCAGGCCAAGGCCGATCATCTGAGGCGTCACACGCGGGCTTAGCTGCGTCTGCGGGTGCAGGTCACCATATGCCACGTCGGTGAAGGTATAGGTCGGTTTGCGCAAATCAACAGTGCTGCCATCGCCCATGGTCACGGAAACCGTTTCGTAAGATATCTCCATTCGCCCTTCAGCGGGGATGCCTGCAATGGATTTATCCTGAAGCTGCGTGCCGTAGGTCGGCTCTGGCGCATTTGCCAGATATTTCAAGGTTTCGTCATCCAGATCACTGAACGACTTTGGAATGGAAACCCGCAAGAACATGGAAACACCCGTGTCCGAGTGATCCTCTGGCGGATGCCCCCGCCCATCTTTGATGTGGCAGCGCTGGCATGCGCGCGCATTAAACAGGGGGCCCAAACCATCGCTACTGACTGTCGAAGCAGGGGCCGTGACCCAAAGCTTGCGAAAGAACCCGTTTCCGACTTTGAAATCCAGTTCGCGTTCGAACGTCATATTGGCAGAGGCAAAGGAAAACGCGTCTTTGGTTTTGATGCCAAACTTTGTCGCTTTGCCAGCTGGATGCGTTTCGAATTTCTCGGCTGTTTCAAAGGTATCTGTTGAGGCGGTAGCGTTAGAAATACGCTCCGCCTCAACCTGTGTTCTAGGCACAATGTCCAAGTGGGGCTCTCCCCAGCCGTCCGCGAATACGGGTGATCCAGCGGCGGTCAAAAAGAAAGATAATAGCCCTACATGGCGCATAGTCATTGCGCGTCCTTTTTATTCAAATACAGCCGCTGTGTTGTCGAGACTATCGGAACCCTCAACAGTTACACCTTCAAGGCCTGCAACCTCGACTGCCCGCTCGATATTACGTGTTTGAGCAACCAATCCATCAATCGCTTTCTGGATTAGCGCATTGCCTTCATCGTTACCAGACGCCAACAGCTGATCATAAGCCTGACCTGCATCTGCCGATGCTCTGATCGCATCAAGGCTTTTCATCGTTGCGTCCATATCTGCCAATAGGTTGTCTGCCAGACCTTGGTCGCGCTCGGCCACGTAGTCATACAAGGATGGGCCCTCGATAACGGAACCATCCGTGCGCACGTAACGACCTGTGTAAACGTTACGAATACCTAAACCATCGTAGTAGTGGCTGTTGTGTGTGTTGTCGGAAAAGCAATCATGCTCTTCTTCGGGATCGTGCAACAACAGGCCTAGCTTCATCCGCTCGCCTGCTTGCTCACCATAAGATAGCGAGCCGATACCGGTGAAGGCCATCACAATACCGTCGCCCGCAACCAAATCTTGGCGCGCTTGGCCACCTTCAACCCAAAGGGCAATTGCATCTTCCAGATCCGCAATCAGCAGTTCGGTCGCTGCAACCAGATAATCTGCACGGCGATCACAATTTTCAGCTGTGCAATTTTCAACATCAAAATCAGAAGCTGGACGTTTCCCCGCACCTGCATCCGTTCCGTTCAGGTCCTGCCCCCACAGAAGGAATTCGATGGCGTGATAGCCCGTCGCAACATTCGCTTCGATGCCGTCAAATTCATGCAGCTGCTGCAAAACCGCTGGTGTGATTTTGGTGGCATCCAATGTTTGGCCCGAAACCTCGACCGTTGGGTGCGCAACGATATTCGCCAGCGAGTAAGGGTTTTCGTCGTTACCACCAAAAGTTGGATCGACATAGTCAATCAACCCTTCATCGAGCGGCCAAGCGTTCACCTTGCCTTCCCATTCATCAACAGACGGGTTTCCAAAACGGAAGGCTTCAGTCTGCTGATACGGCACACGCGCAGCAAGCCATGCCGTTTTTGCCGCGGCCAGGTTCTCCTCCGTAGGTGCGGAAACGAATGCGTCTACAGCGGCCTTCAGGCTTTTTGCCGTTGTCAGGCTATCCTCGTAACCAGCCAAAGCGATGTCGCCATAGTGGCTCACAACAGCGGCCTCATCAGCGGCTTGCGCGGCCGTCGATAATGCTGCGATGGAGCAGAAGGAAAGAAGTGTCTTTTTCATATCATGATCCCAAAATATATGTGCAAAAGCCAATACTTGAACAAAGAAATTGGCCTAGGAATTGGCGATACCCATCCCCTCGGATGCTCAAAGAAATCTCGATATATACAACGGGATATTTCACCCAATGCTATCGAACCCCCGTTCAAGCACCAAAAAGGAATCTGGTATTTTCTTGGGCCCGAGTTAACCTGAGTAAATTTGTCAGGCAAGTGGTTTTTCACTTCCCTCCCCGCTTTTTTCTCAACAGCGGCAACCTCTCGCACAAAAAAGGGGCCTCCCAAGGCCCCTTTCCCGTATAGCAAATGCATCAACCTTAACGGCGCCAGATCCACATTGCGTTGTTTTCGTGTTTGCCAGTGTCCTCACCGATCACAACAGCCCCATCCGCAAGAACAATCAGGTTATCCGGATTAGAAATGGAATCCACAGGGCATGCGTTTACGTCCTTGGCTCCGTCATAGCCGTGCCCAGCGACAACCGGCTCCATGCGAGATACGTTAAAGTTCGCATCAAGACGCATTTCGTAAACCACACCACATTTATTCTGGGCAACCGAGATATCTCCCTCGCCATCCGACATCCCTTTGGCGATTTCGGACATCGCCATATACATAAACGGGTGGCCGTTTTCGACGGCTTTGGCGTTGATGTTCACGCCTTCCATCTTGCGAAACTCGCCGGTTGCGCCTTTGGCAATCGCGGCCTTGCGGGATTCCAGAAATGCCACACGGTTGTCAGCCGCTTCGCCACGCGCCCAGATCGCGACTTCTTCGTCGGTGATATAATTTGTCTGGCCAGCAACGTAATCATCCATAGTGATGCCATCATATTCGCGGATCCACGGGGCGATTTCATCGTTAGAGCCATGCGCCAATTCAATCCACGAGATATCAAATGCCGTGGTTGCAGCATCTGCGCCAAATTCACTATCCTGACGGATTTGCGCGGCATATAAGGTACCCGCAGACAGGTCATTTTCCTTGTCAGCTACGAATTTGTAGAAAACAACATTTGTGCCATCATCAGACATATAGGCCGTTTTCCCATCCGGCATCACAACAGCATTTTCGTGGCTGTAACGGCCCAGCGCAAAGTGTTTTACAGGCGTCGCCGCGCCTGCCGGATCTGTGATCTCAAGGATATAGCCGTAGTCATAGGGATTTGGGTATGTACCCTCCAAATACGCGGCCAACATCTGGTTATCCTCGATGTACTTATATTCGGCGTTGTTCCAATCCGCTGTATTATCGAAATAAAGCTCCTCAGAGGACAATGGCGTCTGCCAAGGGGACATGGTGCCAAAACAGTTCACCCATGTGCCGCGCACCGAAGAGAAATCCAGCATCTCAACCAATGATTTGCTCCACGTGCCATCTTCAGCGCGCGCAATTTTGGCACGAGACATCCCACCAGGGCGGTTTTCCCAGTTTGTGAAAAGAAGGCCCTGATTTTCGCCCGTCTCGACATAGCCGTTAAAATCGGGGTCGTTAGAAACGATCAGCTCTTTGCCGTCGATTGATTTGATCACACCCGCGCCATCAACACCTTCTTGCAGCAAAATCTTGAACTGACCCAAGCTGGAACGAACCGTCGCCTTTTCTGCATCGGTTGTTGCAACGCCCAGCTCGGCCGCTTTCCAGTCAACATTTGAAATCACCCCAACAGATGCTTTTGCATATTCATTTGTCAGGTCTTTTGAAGGGTGCTGAATGTTAAAAAACAGATCATTCCCGACTTCATACAGCCCTGTGATCTCTGCCTTGAGGGGGACGGTCGCGACCCGTGTCAGGCTGTCAGCAAATGCTGTTGGCGTAAGCAAAGTGGAACTAAAAAGAAGGGATAAAATGGACGGGCTAAGAAACTTCATCAGTATCTCCAAAAATGGCTAATCCAGTCCGCAAATGCATTGGGACCTCTGAAACACCTCATCCATCACAGGCATTACAGCAACATGACAAAACACGCCAAAGATGAATTCCCTTTGACGCTACCACCCCGCCCTGCTTTTTTGCAGGGCCTTTTTCTGCCCAAGGTCAACGGGCTAGCAAACCAAAGCGGTGAAGTTTTAACCCAGCAGACCAACCTTATCACGCGCGAGGTTCTTCTGCTCGGCACGTGATAAGATTGAAATGGCCTCTTCTACGCTTTGCCCGGATTTGCGCGCTTTGTCCCATATGCGCTTGCAAGACTGCGGCGACCAAGGAAGCGCAGCCGCCGCAAGCCAAAGGCGCAATGGCTCTGGCAGAGCGTCATAAGCATCCATCGGGTTC
Source organism: Sulfitobacter donghicola DSW-25 = KCTC 12864 = JCM 14565 (assembly GCF_000622405.1). Classification (NCBI taxonomy): domain Bacteria; kingdom Pseudomonadati; phylum Pseudomonadota; class Alphaproteobacteria; order Rhodobacterales; family Roseobacteraceae; genus Sulfitobacter; species Sulfitobacter donghicola. Next base: position 2,001,769 of record NZ_JASF01000005.1, on the reverse strand, counting down.
GCGGATCGCCGCCGTTTCTTTAGGGATGTTGCCCCAAGGTTCTTGTTCATTTTTCTAACCCAAATCGGATCCTAGTGAGGGTATCATCATGAAATCAGTGACGCCCTGTTCATGCCGCTTGCTCTGCTCGGCGCCATAACGGGAAGGGATCGATGTATTCAGGAATGGCATCAATCGACGTTGCAACACTTGGTGATACAAGAGCCGCATCAAGGCGCGCCTTTAGCGCGGTCCAGTCGATCCCTGTTCCGATGAACACGATTTCCTGCCGACGGTCGCCCCATGGCTCTTCCCAATGCTGGCTCATATAGGCGCGCGCAACAGGGTCTTCTGGCCAACGGTCTTTTGGAACAGTTGCCCACCATGTGCCCATTGGTTTGACCGAAGATAGCGCCCCAGCCAACGAAAACTCGGCGACCCAATCCGGTCGGGAGGCCAGCCAAAAATGCCCCTTGGCGCGGATCACACCCGGCAAATCGCTATTGAGCACTTCCATGATCTTTTCAGGCACAAAAGGTTGGCGCGCGCGATACACAAAGGACGCCACACCATACTCTTCGGTTTCAGGCACGTGATCCGCAAAACCATAAAGCTCTTTTGCCCACATGGGATGTTCGTGGGCTTTGTCGAAATCAAACAGCCCCGTATCCAGAATGGCATCGGCAGGCACATCCGAATGGCTGGTTTCAATAATCCGCGCATCTGCGTTCAGGCTGCGAATAATCACACGCGCAGCGTCAACCTGCTGGGGCGTCGCATCCTCGACCTTGTTCAAAACAACAACGTCTGCGAATTCGATCTGCTCGACTAGCAGGTTAACAAGCGTCCGGTCGTCCTCCTCCCCAAGGGTTTCGCCCCGATCGCGCAAGAAATCGTGACTGGAATAGTCCTTCAAAAGGTTCACAGCATCCACAACCGTGACCATCGTATCAAGGCGGGAAACGTCCGATAGGCTCTCTCCGTATTCATCGCGGAAATCAAACGTCGCCGCCACAGGAAGAGGTTCAGAGATGCCTGTGGATTCGATCAGCAGGTAATCAAAACGCCCCTCGCCAGCCAATCGGCGCACTTCGTCTAATAGATCATCCCGCAACGTACAGCAGATGCACCCGTTGGACATTTCAACCAAAGTTTCATCCGTGCGGCTCAGTTCGGTATCTGCACGCACCAGATCCGCGTCGATATTCACTTCGGACATGTCATTTACAATAACGGCAACCCGACGCCCCTCACGATTGTTCAAGACACGATTCAGAAGGGTCGTCTTGCCCGCCCCCAGAAAACCGGAAAGCACAGTAACGGGTAATTTTTCGGCCATGGTTTCATCCTTATGAGAGAGAGCATTCTGGGCGGGCATCGCCTTCTGGAAATTTGATCGACATGTTATAACATTACATAAATGAGAGCGCAAGAACCCAAACCAGAAAAATCTTCGGCGATACCCGCCGAAGATGCCAACACACTAAAAATAGGAAAATACCACAAAACAAATACTTATGCCGCAAAACACAGCTAAGCAGTTGATTGCCCCCGCCCCAAACAACGAGAGGACCAGATTTCGAAAATGGTTTTAATGAACAGTCGATGTGTGGGCGTGAATCGAAGGAGAGCCGCTTACCATTTCTTTTGGAGCAGCAAGGTTCATACGCCTCAGCGCATGTCCAAAATCGGCTGCCAATGCCGTTACCAGCGGAGCAAAATCTGGCCGCACCATAAGCGTTGCGAATAACATCGCGTCTTCACGTTGCCCCGTTGCAGCCGCGGCCACAAAATTCGCAAAACAGGATTCGTCAGCGCCCAAACATTTGCAATGAATCGAATGCCGCATGAGAGGCCTCCGCCCATGCTGGGCACAGAGGTTACACAGCTCCTCAAGCGTTTTTGCAGCTTTGCGCCCCTGAACCGAACCGAGCAGGGATATAAAATCGCTCAATACCGTCGATTGAGCATCAGAGCCTGTACACCACAAACGAAAATAAAGGACCGCTGCTGCCTCAACCCCATCTAGCTCGGCGATCATCCCAACAGCTGCGCCACCGCGGCTTTTGCCAGGCCGCTTTTCCAAAGCGCCCCTCATTTTGTCAAAATCAACTTACCGGCGCGCGTAATCCGCAGCGTGTAGGTCTGGTCATCAAGAATAATCTGCGCCAGCCCCCCTTCCTGCGTCAAATCACGTGCAGAATATGCTGGCACCGCAGACGATGCCGACCGTGTCGGGGGAGTAGATTGATAGCTCATATATGTCTCCATTCCGTAGAGAGGTGGCGATCCTGTATCCCAGCCGCTTTCGCGCCTTGGTGTTCAGCCGTGATAAAACGAGTTTCCAGCGGATTCATTTTCCCACGTTTCCGCTTTGATCGGTCGTGCGACCTGCCTAGGGGGTGTTTGTTGGTTAGCATCAGAATCCCTCGCAAAAACCGTCGGGCTTCCATCTTGCAGATTCGGGTAGCTTGACTTTTCACTATCCTGACTATTTTAGTTGGTTAAGTCAAGTTGACATATATCAAAAAGAACGCAGGCCCAGAAAAACACAACGCGCGCCCTGCCTATTTTGTCAATTTTACCACATATTCAACAACTTAAAACCGCGCCTCAAGCGAAGCGCGATGAGTAATGCCTTTAAAATTCTACATTGACGGGCATAAGAAACTCGGCCATCACTCCCCTCGATGGTTCCCGATGGTCAGCCCAAGGGATGAAAAGGGAATATGGTGCGGCCGCCTTGTGCAGCTCATTCCATAACTGCCCCCGCAACTGTAAACGGTGAGCTAAGCCAAGCAACCACTGGCCCAAAGGGTCGGGAAGGATGGCCATGCAATGACCCGCAAGTCAGGAGACCTGCCATCATATGTTTAACCAACCCAGGGCGGGGAGTCCTGTAAGGAGGCTATGATGGCGCGCATACTCTGCGACGATACGATAAAAACGACCGGTCTACACTTTGCACCTAGCGGTGAAGACTATGTCGAACTCAGCTGATCATTTCATTTCCATTTGCGAAACCTGCAAGGGTACCCAATGGGCTGGCCACGTCAGGGACCTGATCGCCGACAGGCTGCCCGTCGGGTTTGCCGTGCGAACCGTTTCTTGTATGGCGGGCTGTGCGCATCCAACGACCGTTGGATTTCAGGCTGCCAACAAAACGCAGTATTTATTCGGAGACATCCACAGCACCAAGGATGTCGATGCCTTAGTCGCCTTTGCCCATCAATACCACAGCATCCCGAATGGCTGGTGCAACGCAACTGAACGCCCGCCCGCTTTGCTAGATAAAACCTTGGCGCGATTGCCTTGCTTTGAGACCGAGGCAGGATCATGAACAATCGAAATTTTCTGGTTGTTCGCAACCTCTCCTTTCATGCCCCAAATGATGATGCCTTGCTGCAAGATGTGTCTTTTGAGCTGGCAGAAAACAGCATCCTCGCAATCGCGGGGCCAAACGGGGCGGGTAAAACTACGCTGCTAAACCTACTTTGCGGCGCCTCCGATTTGCAGCATGGCGAAGTGTGGATAGAAGGGCGAAACCTCAAACATCTATCGGCAAAAGAACGGGCGCGCATGATCGCCGTGGTGAGCCAACAAGAGCTTCCAGACGGTCGGCTGATCCTGCGGGATTACGTCGCCTTGGGGCAAATCCCGATCCAAGCTGACCGTTCAGCCGAAGAACACGCAAAAGAGCTGGACCGAATTCTGGAACTGACAGGCCTAGCAGGGCTATCCAACAAACAGATGGCGATGTTGTCAGGCGGAGAACGCCAACGCAGCCATATCGCGCGCGCTTTGGCGCAAAACCCATCGTTGCTTTTTCTGGATGAACCGACAAACCATCTGGACCCAGATGCAAAAGGCCAAATGCTGTCGCTGGTCGCTTCTTTGGATATCACCGTTGTTATGATCCTTCATGACCTTGTGATGATCCCTGAATTCGCCAGCCACGTCGCCCTGATGAAATCCGCTCGGCTCACGGGGTTTGGGCCTGTGAAGGACATCCTCAATTCTCAGCAGGTCAGAGATACCTTTGGTGTCGACTATCTGAGCTTTCACCACGAAGGCCGGATCATTCCGGCGCTGGACATACGCAAAACCATACAATCAAAATAAGGGAACTCTCAAAATGAGAAACATATGGGCCGCGGCCTTGCTTGCCACCTTTGCAAGTGGACTAAGCGCAGAAGAAATCCAGATCGATAACTGCGGCGAGCCTCTGGCTTTTGATAGCGTCCCAGAGCGTCTGGTTGTTCACGACATGAACATGACGGATATGGCTTTCGCCTTGGGCCTACAGGACAAGATTGTCGGCCTCACAGGGATCACAGGCTGGTATAAAACCAGCCCTGACTTTGACGCCCAGCGCGGCGACATCCCTGAACTTGCGCCGAAATACCCAACCCTAGAAAACCTTGTCGCGGCAGAGCCTGATCTGTTCTTTGCCGGTTGGTATTACGGCATGAAACCAGGTGGTGACGTGACACCAGATACGCTGGCTCCTTTTGGGATCAAAACCATGATCCTTACAGAAAGCTGTGTGCATTTGAACAAAGACCGCCCCGAGGCGAACATGGACCTCCTGTTCGGTGACGTCCTGCGATTGGGCAAAGTCATGCAGGTCGAAGAAAAAGCTGCAAGCCTTGTTGCGGGGTGGAAGGACAAATTGGCAGCAATTGAAACCCAAACGGCTGACCTCGCGAAACCTCGGGTATTCTTGTTGGATGGCCCTGCCGATGCACCATTCACGGCTGGCAAATTCGCCATCCCCGATGCGATGATCGCCGCCGCAGGTGGTGAAAACGTCACCCACAGCATGGACACCAGCTGGGGGCGCACTTCATGGGAAACGGTTGCGGCTGCAAACCCTGAGTTCCTCGTCTTGCTTGACTACCAAACAGGGAACGGCGCCGCAGATACGTTCAAATTCTTGCAAGAGCACCCTGTCATGTCTTTGACGGATGCCGTGAAAAACGAACGCTGGATCGGTTTGCGCTACGAAGAACTAACACCTGGTCCAGCCAACATCGAGGCGATCTCAAAGATGGCACAGGCCATGCACCCAGGCCTCAAATAAGATGGGTCGCCTTGGCCTAAGCTTTTTCATGGGGGCGGTTATTTTGACCGCCCTCTTGTTGATCTCTACGATCTACGGCACCACGGCCATTCCGGCGCCTGTCGCTGTCCAAGCTGTCTTGTTCGGCACCGGTTTGGCTGATGGGGACATGTCCCCGATGCATCGGATCGTGTTTGATCTGCGCCTGCCTCGGGCTTTGTTCGCCGCTGTCATCGGTGCAGGCCTTGGCGTTGTTGGCGTCGTGTTACAAACAACGACCCGCAATGATTTAGCAGATCCCTTTCTATTCGGCCTTTCCTCAGGTGCGGCAGCCGGAGCCGTCTTTGTCATAACCGTAACCGGAGACATCTTGGGTTTCTGGACCCTCCCACTGGCTGCGTTTTGCGGCGGTTTGGTCGCCTCTGGCATTGTCTTGGCTTTGGTTCACGGGCTGCGCACCAGTGCGCCGGAAAAGTTAATCCTTGCGGGGCTGGCCGTCTCGTTCCTGTTTTCGGCGATGACCAACTATCTCATCTTTGCTGGCGATAGCCGCGCGGCCCATTCTGTCATCTTCTGGATGCTCGGCGGTCTGGGATTAGCGCGGTGGGAGACTTTTCCGCTAGTTTGCGCCGGATTGATCCTCATTCTTTCATATTCGCTTTACCGCCACCGTTGGCTCGATGCCTTACTGACCGGAGACCTTACCGCTGCGACATTGGGCGTGCCGGTTCAAAGGCTGCGGTTCAGCATGTTTTTCGCAGCGGCCCTTGCAACAGCTGTTTTTGTGTCAGTTGCGGGTGTTATTGGTTTTATCGGGTTGATGGTGCCCCATATTGCCCGAGGCATTGCAGGGCCGCTTCATCGCAATCTTGTCCCCACCGCGGCAGTCGTAGGCGCGACATTGCTGACGGGATCAGACATCGCAAGCCGATTGGTCCTCGCGCCTCAGGAAATCCCTGTTGGAATTGTTACCACCTCAATCGGGTCAATCTTTGTCTTCATCCTGTTGTTTAGAATGTCGCGCAAAAAGCACTAGCCCCTCTGCCACCAAATTTCGGGCATGCCGCGACAACAGAGCGGTGCTTGGGCAAGAAAACCAAAATCGAGAGCCCCCTCCAGCGCAGGATCACTTCAGGCGCTTACCTTACGCTGAGCGGTGCCCCGCTGCATCGAAATACCGCGCGATACAACGTTGGATGTGGCCCTCGATGAGTACGTCCGGATCGTTGCTCATGTCGCCAAACTCAAGACCTGTAAACGCCTGTGAGATCAACGTTTCAGGTGCGGGGTTTGATTTAAACGTCTGGATCAGCTTGCTCAAGGCTTCGCTAATTTTCGGATCGCTCCAATAATATCTGATCCGATCGCTATAGCTGTAGACCTTAAGCAGCTGCTGCTCTTTCATATTTCCGCTATAGTAGCTTTTCCAATACTCGGGGTTAGCGGCCATTTGATCCGCGATAATGGCGCGGATATTTGAGGGCTCTTCTACATCAAGCTGAGCCTCGACCGAGGCCAAAGCCCAAACGGCCTCGCGGAAGCGATAGGTTAGCTCTGGTCCGACTTTGAGAAAGAAAAAGTGGTTTTCTACCAGCTCGCCCAGCGCTTGCGTTGTCTGGTAATCAGTTGAATGCGCCTCATAGGTCAGGCCGTCTTGCGCAAGGATTGCCTTGCTCAGAGGCTGTGCCTTTTGCGGGATAAACGGATAGATTTGCGTATGGCCAAAATCTACGCCGGGCTGTGTCACAACCGAAACGATCCGCGACCACGCAGCCTCGAGCCCCCTTTCCTCCCAAGCCGCGCGATGGGTTTGGATGGTCTCGTGGAACCTGTCGACTGTGGTGACATCAAGCGCGTCTGGCTCTTCGGTTTCACCGCCAGGGATCGGGACTTCGGTGCCGATGATATAGAATAGCGCGTCAGGGTCTGGCGCGTGCGCTTCGGCAACCGCACAAAGGTCTGCGGCCCGTTCTGCGATTTGCGCGAATGTCGGGTTTGGTTCGCCCCCACAGGCCATGCTGGTATCGAGGTGGATTTTCGTAAACCCCGCCTGCACATAGGATTTGACCAATTCGCGGGACTTTTCCATGGCCACGTCCAGCGGCTCATCCTTCCAGACATTCGGCCCCAGATGGTCACCACCTAGGATCAATTGATCCATAGGCACACCAACCTGCGCCGCCATCTGCCCCAGCCACGCCATGAAATCAGCGGCCGTCATACCCGTGTAGCCACCGTATTGATTAACCTGATTACAGGTCGCTTCGATCACGGTCGGGAAACCCGTCCTTTTGGCATAGGATAGAACAGCGCGCAGAACATGTTCGTTCGCAGTACAAAAACACGGCAGCCCGACAGCTTCGCCTGCACGATTTCGTGCGATCAAATCATGGACGAGACTCATGTGGCGCTCTCACTTTTTTTGGCATCTAAAAAACGGGCCAACTCCGAAGGGGCGGAATTTCCCTCCATAGGGCCGCGCCGCGTGACGGCAAGCGCTCCGGCGGCATTGGCCATAGTGCCGGCCTCGAACAATGACGCGCCCTGAGCAAGCAGAGCGATAAACGTTCCGCCAAAACAATCACCTGCGCCAGTGGGGTCGATCTCTTCCACTTTGTGGCCCCTAAATTCATGGCGCTCTGCCCCGCTCACAACAGTGGCCCCCGCAGCGCCGCGTTTGATGACGATGATTTCGGCCTTGGACTGCAACAGTTTTTCGATAGCGGCATCTTCGGATAGATCGGGAAACAAGAAATCCAGATCGCTGGTGGATGGCATAAGGTAGGTGCTGCGCTCCATCGCCTCTTCCAGCGCGTCCCGTGCAGCAAGATCGCGCATCAGCTCTGGCCGCGCGTTCGGATCACAGCAAATTTTGCCTCCCGCAGCATCCACCGCACGCATCGTCTCCAAGATCGGGCCGCGCATACGGGCATTGCCAAGTGATGCGGCAGACACGTGCAAAATGGTCTGCCCAAGATCCAACAGCCCTTGCGGCACCTTGAAATGATCCGATGCCGTTTCCGCCATATGAAAAATGAAGTCACGGCTGCCGTCATCGTAATAGGACACAAAAGCTGTGCCAGTGCTGCGGCTGTCATCCACAGTGACGCCCCGCGTTCCGACACCATCCGCGTTCAAGCGATCTAAAACGGCATGGCCAAACCCGTCATCACCAACGCCACCGATCATTTCAGTGCGCGCGCCCATCCTTGCGGCCTGATCCAAAAAGATAGCAGGCGCGCCGCTGGGGTATGGGCCAGAGTAGTCGGCAATCGTTTTCAGACCGCAATTTTTTTGATGGGAAACGAACTCAACCAGAATTTCACCAACGGTTGCGATCACGGGATTTTGGCGCATGCAGACTCCTCCTGTCTGCGACAACCTCTAATTATTTTTTTTACACATGTCAAAAGATATGACATACTCTTTTCCAAACCCTGCGGCCCCTCGGACAATTCAGCCAAAGTGAAATCATGACCAAACCCAAAATCCACACCATGAAAGAGCTTTCAAGGGCGATCTCGATCTCACGGCCAACGCTGGCCCGCTATTTTGAAGATGAAACCAGCGTGCTGCCTTCGACCGCGAAAAAGATCAAAGATCGGCTATCCGAAGTCGATTACGTTTACAATTTTTTGGCAACGCGGCAGAATCGAAAATCAACAGATTTGATTGGGGTCGTGGTCCCTCACTTTGAGGATCTCTTCTTCGCAAGCTTGCTCGGATCGATTGAAACCGCCGCACGCGCGGCAGGTTTCACCATCATCACACAAAGCTCTCATGGCGATGCGGAATCCGAAGAAAAGGCCATTCGCAAACTCAGATCAATGAACGTAGACGGGGCGATAATTGCGCCTTTGGGCAGCAACAAAAACCTAGAAATATTCAAAGCCGCGAATGAAGATTTCCCAATAATCTTTGCTGATTCTTACCCTGGAACAGATAGTTCAACCGCAGATTTTGTCGGGACAGATAACTCTAGCAGCGTTGGAATCATGGTAGACTACTTATGCAGAACAGGTGAACCACCTGTTTTTCTAGCCATGCCACAGCTCACCTCGAATGCGCTGGAACGCCAAAACGCGTATTTTCAACAGATGGAAAAACAAGGCCACCACGCGAGGCTGGTCGAAACGCCGGAGGGCATGGAGCTTTGGGAATTCGAGCAATACGGGCTAGAGGTTATGGGCAATCATTTCAGCCATGGAAGGCATGTTACCGACACGATTCTATGCGCCAATGATCGCATTGCAATAGGCGCTATTCGCGCGGCCAACACCCATGGGCTTTTCTTTGACCAAGATGGGAAAACGCATGGCGCGCTGCGCATTGCGGGCCATGATGACCACCCGTTAAGCCGCTTTATCTTTCCCGCTGTCACCACTGTTAAGCAAGAAATCAATGAAATTGGACGGGGCACCGTTGAGCTGTTATTAAAACGCATACGCGAGGGACGACAGGGAGATAGCATTAAAATCCTACGGGATGGCGCCCTGATAATACGCGAGTCAGCTTGACCCATTTCACTCGGCAAACCCCAAAGTAAAACTTATCGCGTGTAAAAATATTCTTGACTCACGATCCGATCCCAGAATAGCCTTAATATGTGACAAAGGGAGGATACTATGTCTATCAAGAGAACACTGCTGACCTCAGCGGTCAGCTTCGGCCTTGCCGCGGGTATCGCGAACGCCGAAGAAATCACCATCGCAACTGTAAACAACGCTGACATGATCACCATGCAAGAGCTTGCTCCGGCGTGGGAAAAAGAAACAGGCAACACCATCAACTGGGTTGTTCTGGAAGAAAACGTGCTGCGTCAGCGCACAACGACAGATATCGCCACAGGTGGCGGCTCTTTCGATATTATGTTCATCGGTGCTTATGAAACACCGATTTGGGGCGCCAAAGACTGGCTCACGCCGCTGAACGATTTTGCCGACGACGCTGACTATGACCTTGAGGATGTCTTCCCTCTGGTGCGCAACGGTCTGTCCGCAAATGGCAACCTCTACGCGCTGCCGCTCTACTCCGAGACATCGTTCACCTTCTACCGCACTGACCTCTTTGAGGCAGCTGGCGTTGAAGTTCCTGCCGAGCAGATCACCTACACCGAATTCGCCGAAATGGCGAAAAAGCTGCATGATCCTGACAACGGTATCTACGGCACATGCCAGCGCGGCAAAGCGGGCTGGGGTGAGAACATGGCGTTTGTTGGCACAGTGGCCAACGCGTTCGGCGCACGCTGGTTCGACGAAGAGTGGAACCCACAGCTGGATTCAGCCGAGTGGAACAACGCGGTTAACTACTACGTCAACCTGATGAACGACGCGGGCCCTCCAGGTGCTTCTGCAAACGGTCACAACGAAAACCGTGCCCTGTTCAAAGACGGCAAATGCGCCACATGGGTTGATGCGACTTCTGCCGCGGGTGACGTACGTAACCCTGAAACATCCGGCGTTGCTGACAAGACCGATTTCTTCAAGGCACCTAAGGAAGTAACTGACAAGGGCACAGGCTGGTTCTGGTCCTGGGCACTTGCAATTCCTGCAAGCTCCAAGAAAACAGACACTGCCAAGAGCTTCCTGAAGTGGGCAACTTCGAAGGAATACTTCGAAATGGTTGGCGAATCCAAAGGCTGGGTTGCGGTTCCAAGTGGGACACGTAAATCAGTTGAAGAAGACGCACGTCGTCTGGAAGCAGCTCCATTTGCCAAGACCGTGGTTTCCGCGATCCTGTCAGTTGACCCAGCAGACCCAACACGTGACCCAGTGCCATACACTGGTGTTCAGTTTGTTGCGATCCCAGAATTCCAGGGCATCGGCAACTATGTTGGTCAGCAGGTTGCTGCCGCTCTTGCCGGTCAGACATCGGTAGAAGATGCTTTGGCCAACAGCCAAAAATTCGCGGTACGCGAAATGACAAAGGCCGGTTACATCAAGTAACCTATCCTGATGGGTCGGGGCTTCGCGCTCCGACCCGCTTTCAACTTTCTCCAATAATTTCACTAGTTTTTTGGAAAAGACCCGCTTCAGGTCTTTTCTTGAGGACTGAAAACAATTCGTTACCGAGGGGGCGAAAACATGGCCACCAAAGCTTCCAGAAACTCTGCCCGTTTGATGATTTCACCTGCGGTGATCCTGCTGCTTGGCTGGATGATCATCCCTCTGGGCATGACGCTGTACTTCTCATTCTTGCGGTACAATCTGCTACAACCCGGCAGTGCACCTTTTGTCGGTTGGGAAAACTACTATTGGTTCTTCACAGACCCTAGCTTTAGCGCGGCGATGTGGAACACGCTGGTCCTTGTTGGGGGTGTGTTAACCATCACCACCATTGGCGGCATTTGTTTTGCGCTTTTGCTGGATCGCCCCATGTTTGGACAGGGCATCATCCGCATCATGGTTATTGCACCGTTTTTCGTGATGCCAACCGTGTCTGGTTTGGTCTGGAAGAACATGTTCATGAACCCAGTCAACGGTATCTTTGGGAAAATCGCTTCCAGTCTGGGGTTTCAACCCATCGACTTCTTTGGGCAAATCCCTATGGCGTCTATCATCTTTATCGTCTCGTGGATGTGGCTGCCCTTTGCAACGCTGATCCTGTTAACGGCCCTTCAATCGCTCGATCAAGAGCAGCTGGAAGCCGCTGAAATGGACGGTGCACGTTGGACTAGCCGGTTCTGGTACATAATGCTGCCGCATCTGGCGCGCGCGATCACTGTTGTGATCCTAATCCAGACCATTTTCTTGTTGTCGATTTTTGCCGAAATTCTGGTGACCACAAACGGTGGCCCCGGTGTAGCGACAACCAACCTCACCTACCTGATCTACGTATCATCACTGCTACAGTTTGACGTGGGCATCGGCAGCGCCGGTGGTGTGGTTGCAATCATTCTCGCCAATATCGTCGCATTCTTCTTGATGCGGATGATCGGCAAGAATCTGGATGCTTGAGGGGACCGGATATGGCACGCGCAATTTCAACCAGAAAGAAGATCTCAAATACGGCGATCGCCGGAACGCTTGGGTTCTTCATGTTCTTCCCGATCCTGTGGATCCTGATCCTGTCGTTCAAGACCGAAGAGGATGCCATTCGTGCTCCGCTTGAAATCCTGTTCAATAGTGGCTGGACAACAGAAGGCTATGAAGCGGTTCAAGCACGATCAGACTATTTCAAATTCTTCATGAACTCGGTCATCATCTCGGTGGGTTCAACCGTGTTGGGCCTGATCATTGCCATACCGGCAGCTTGGTCCATGGCCTTTGTGCCTGCCAAACGCACCAAAGACGTGTTGATGTGGATGCTATCGACCAAAATGCTGCCGCCAGTTGGCGTTTTGATCCCGATCTATCTGATCTTCCGTGACCTCGGAATTCTCGATTCCCGCATCGGTCTCACCTTTGTGTTGATGATGATCAACCTACCGATCATCATTTGGATGCTTTACACCTACTTCAAGGAAATCCCAGGCGAGATCCTTGAGGCTGCGCGGATGGACGGAGCTTCGCTGAAAGACGAAGTACTTTATGTCCTCACCCCTATGGCAATCCCCGGCATGGCCTCTACGGCATTGCTCAACATTATTCTCGCTTGGAACGAAGCATTCTGGACGCTCAACCTGACATCGGCCAAGGCTGCGCCGCTTACGGCATTCATCGCCAGCTACTCCAGCCCTGAAGGTCTGTTTTACGCCAAGCTGAGCGCGGCTTCGATCATGGCCATCGCGCCAATTCTCATCATGGGCTGGTTCAGCCAAAAGCAACTTGTCCGGGGCTTGACCTTCGGTGCTGTGAAATAAGGAACACATCATGGGACGCATTCAGCTTAAACAAGTACAGAAAAAGTTCGGCGAGACAGAAGTCATTCCGCCGCTCGATCTGGAAATCGAAGACGGCGAGTTCGTTGTCTTTGTCGGCCCCTCTGGCTGTGGTAAATCCACATTGCTGCGTTTGATCGCTGGGCTTGAGGATACAACGGCGGGCAACATCGAAATCGACGGCGAAGACGCCACGGATTTACCACCAGCCAAGCGCGGGCTTGCCATGGTGTTCCAATCCTACGCTCTTTATCCGCATATGTCGGTGCGCAAGAACATCGCCTTTCCGATGAAAATGGCCAAAATGCCAGAGGATGAGCAAAAGCGCCGGATCGAAAGTGCCGCCAAGGCGCTGAACCTCACAGACTACCTTGATCGCAAGCCTGGCCAACTATCAGGTGGCCAGCGTCAGAGGGTTGCAATCGGCCGCGCCATTGTGCGCGAACCCGCTGCATTCCTATTTGATGAGCCCCTGTCCAACCTCGACGCTGCACTACGTGTCGGCATGCGGATGGAGATCGGCGAGCTGCACAAAAAGCTTGAAACAACCATGATCTACGTGACCCATGATCAGGTCGAAGCCATGACCATGGCTGACAAAATCGTCGTGCTTCAGGCAGGTGTCATCGAACAGGTCGGCTCCCCGCTTGAGTTATACCGTACACCGCGCAACAAATTTGTCGCGGGCTTTATCGGTAGCCCGAAAATGAACCTGATCGAAGGACCAGAGGCCGCTAAACACGATGCCCATACCATCGGCATTCGCCCCGAACATATCGCGATTTCAACAACCGAAGGTCAGTGGAAGGGCACTGTTGGTGTAGCCGAGCATTTGGGCTCTGACACCTTCATTCACATTCACGGAATTGATGGCTGTGATCCTTTGACGGTACGGACCGCCGGAGATTTTACTGTCAAATATGGTGACACTGTCTATCTGACCCCCGATGCCAATTTGATCCACAAATTCGGCGCGGATGGTCTGCGGCTGTAATCAGCGTAACAGCTGCAAGGAACCGCCGGGCTAACCGGCGCAATAGGTGTGACCTCATGAGAGATACGATGCGACCACTCTCGAACGCGATATTAATGGATTTGCCAAGCGAAGTGCGCGGCCCGACCTATAGCCGTTCGGCTATAGAGCCCGGAATCGTACATATCGGTCTTGGCAATTTCCACCGCGCCCATCAATCGTGGTATTTGCATCGTTTGATGCAACTGGGTGAGGCTATGGACTGGGGCATCATCGGTGCCGGCGTTCGCGCCGGCGACGAGGCCCAACGCCAAAGACTGGCGCAGCAGGACTATCTCACAACGTTGATTGAGCTGGACCCAAAGGGCCGCTCGGCCGAGATTGTCGGCTCGATGATTGGCTTTGTTCCCGTCGAGGAAGATAACGCTGCCCTGATTGCGCAAATGGCGGATCCTGCCATTCGTATCGTGGCCCTCACGGTGACCGAAGGGGGATATTACATCGACCCTGTCACAAAAGAATTCGACGCAGCCCATCCCGATATGGTGCATGATGCAACGCATCCCGAACGTCCTCGCACTGCGTTTGGCGCAATGATTGCGGCGTTGAAACACAGACGCGCCAATGGCACGGGGCCTTTCACGGGGCAAAGCTGTGACAACTTGCAAGGCAATGGCGCGATCCTGCGCCAAACACTGGTTTCATTGGCTCGCCTTTCGGATAGCGATCTGGCTGAATGGATCGATGCCAACTGTACTTTCCCCAATTCAATGGTCGATTGCATCGTACCCGCCACCGGCCCGAAAGAGCTGGAGCTGGTTAAAACCTTTGGCATTGCAGATGCAGCACCTGTGACCCATGAAAATTTCCGACAGTGGGTTATCGAAGACGATTTTTGCGCAGGCCGCCCAAATTGGGAAAAGGTTGGCGCGACGCTCACGGATGATGTTCATGCTTTTGAGGCGATGAAAATCCGCCTTTTGAACGGCAGCCACCAACTGATTGCAAATGCAGGCGAAGTCCTCTCGGTCGAGTTTATCTCGGATTGCATGGATCACCCTCTTATCGGTGCTTTCGTGCGCAAGGTCGCAAAGACCGAGATCGCCCTTCAGGTGCACCCTGTGCCCGGCATGACGCCCGCGGCCTATGTCGAACTGGTGGACAGCCGCTTTTCCAACCCAGAAATCATCGACACTGTCCGCAGAGTAGCCTTTGACGGGTCATCGCGCCAAACTGGATTCGTCTTGCCGACCCTGCGCGATGCGCTGGCCAATGGTAGTGCCATGGAAGGCCTAGCCCTATCCCAAGCGATCTGGGCCCGCATGTGCGAAGGCACACGCGAGGATGGCGCCTTGATAGAGGCCAACGATCCGATCTGGGATGCGCTCACCCTTGCTGCAAAAGCTGCGCGCAGTGATCCTCAAGTATGGCTTGACCAACGCGACCTCTACGGCGATCTGGCCGACGATGCGGCATTCCAAAGCCGCTTTACACATTGGCTGGCTCTGATATGGGCAGATGGTCTGGAAGCGGCCCTTCGGTCTTACATTCAAGGATGAACACCTTATGAAAGCGATTGTCTTTGGCGCCAAGAATAACGTCCAATTCACCGATCTGCCTGACCCGCAGGCGGGCGCCGGAGAAGTCGTCATTCAGGTCAAGGCAAGCGGCATCTGCCATACCGACTTTGAAGTGCTAAAAGACAATTACGGGACAGGCGCCTTCCCCGTCGTTCCGGGCCATGAGTATGCTGGCGTTGTGGTCGAAGTTGGCGCGGGTGTGAACACCGTTACAGTTGGGGATCGGGTTGCCGTCGATCCCAATCTTGAGTGCGGCACCTGTCGGGCCTGCGGACGCGGCTGGGCGCATCTTTGCGAAAATCTGGGAGCATACGGGGTTACGACCCACGGCGGTTTTGCTGAACTAAGCGTTGTGAAAGCCTCGGCTGTGCATCCGATTGGCAAAATGAGCTACCTTCAGGCTGCCCTTGCCGAACCTATGGGCTGTGTGTTGAACGGCATTGATGCCGTGCATGCCCCGTGGATGGAAGAGGCGCTGATTTTCGGTGCTGGCCCGATGGGCCTGTTGATGGGAATGGCATTGAAGGCTGAAGGCGTCGCCAATGTCGTGTTCGTCGACATATCGGAAAACCGCCTTGAACTCGCCTCCAGCTTTGGATTTGACGCCATCGCGGCAGGGTCGGATGCCCTGCAAGGCTGGCACCACCGCGCGGATTTGGTGGTCGAAGCCACAGGCCTGCAGGCGGTTGCCTCTGGCTTGACCAACTATATGGCAAACGGTGGTAAGGGGCTTTTCTTTGGGGTGTGCCCTTCAGATGCGCAAATCGACGTAGCGCCATTTGAGGTGTTTCGCAGGCAGCTGACCCTCGCAGGATCGCATTCCCTGAACCATAACATCCCAAGATCCCTTGATGTCATCGCTGGCTTGGCCCCTGACATCGATCGCCTTGTTTCCCACCGGCTGCAACTGGATGAGATTTCCCAAATCCTTAGCACGAAACCACCCAGCGACAGTTTGAAGGTACAGTGGACGAACGAATGACCCGCTAAGGCGAAATCCGTTCGGTTCGCGCGTCAGCGGGCCGCTTTCCATTTCACCGCTTACCTTAGCTTTTATCTTACGCAGTTGCGCCGCCCAGCTGTCCCAGCAATGGCTTATCTGTCGTCGCATCTGCCTTTGTCACATTTTGCGGCCACGTCAGAAACAAGATGGCTGGATTCAAGATCGCATCAGATTGGATCGTTTCAACCAAACTGGATGCATCACATCTGGAAATTACCTGATCTTTCTGCTGCGCGCGTGACACAATATCAATTGAGATCACATCTTCTAGTCCAGCAGCAACAAGCGCATCTGCGATCTTGGCCGCAGATCCAACACCCATATAAATGGCCACACGGGTTCCCGGACGCAACGCGTTGATCCAATCAAGGTTTGCCGTCTGGCTCTCTGAATACCCCGTCGACAGCACAAGCGTGTCGCATGTCCCACGTTCGGTAAGGAAACCACCCAGCGAGGCAGAGGCTGCGCTGGCCGCTGTCACACCTGGGACGATTTCATATTCGATACCAGCGGCGTTCAGCGCGTCGGCCTCTTCGGAGCCGCGTGCAAAAACACCTGGATCACCGCATTTCAAACGGACAACCCGCTTACCCTGACGCGCAGCAGCAACCAGAACACCAGAAATTTTATCTTGCGGCCAATGGTGGCATCCTGGGGCCTTGCCAACATAAACCCGCTCGGCATCGCGGCGTGCAAGGTCAAGAATTTCGGGGTCGATCAAACGATCGTAAAAGATGATATCCGCCTCTTGCAGCCTTTGAACACCGCGCAAAGTGATCAAATCCTTAGAGCCGGGCCCAGCGCCAACCAACGCAACAGCCCCCTGTTGATCAGTGCCAATTTCGCCCGTATCGATGGCCTGTTTGATCATCTGGGCCGCCTGACGTTCGCTGCCGCGTGCGTGGGCCTCTCGGGCGGGCCCTGCAAACACCCAACGCCATAGATCGCGGCGCGCACGGGGACCAAGCCGCATCGCTGCGCGATCCCTCAACCGGCCAGCCAGTGCGGCCAAATCGCCCAAACGTGGTTCTAGCGCCTCTTCGAGGCGGGTCTTGATCTGGCGCGCTAGAACAGGTGCTGTGCCTTCTGTGCCGATGGCAACAACCACCGGAGAGCGGTCAACGATGGAGGGGGTCAGAGCATCACAAAGCTGAGGCTGGTCAACCACATTCACGGTTGCACCAGCGGTTTTGGCCAAACTGTGCAAGCTTGCGTCTGTCGCAGGACACCCCGTTGCGATAAACACAAGAGCGGCATTAGAAAAGTCAGCCGCGCAAATGGGCCCCGCCTGCCAGTTCAGCTTTCCTTGTTTGTGCAGATCCGCCAGCTCAGGCTCAAGAGAGGGCGCAAGCACGGTGATTTCGGCTTCCGTTTTTAGGATCAAACGGCATTTCTGCGCGGCCTGCTCCCCTCCTCCGGCAATAACAACGCGGCGGCCCTGCATCTGTAAAAACATCGGGAAGGTTTTCATCCTGCTCTCCTCGCGTGGACATGACGGTTGTGCCAGATTTCGGATGCCAGCGTGGCCGCTGCTATCGGGGTTTCTTCAGCCCCAAGCGTCCAAAGCGCCAGTGCCGCCGTTGAAATAACCGTGACCTCGGCAAAACTGTCTGTTTGGAATCCAGCCCAAAGGGCAGCCAGATCAACTGCCTTTTCGGGCTCATGTAAGCGCCGTGTTTCCTGTATCCGCGCAGGGAAAACCTCGTTCAGCTCGACACCATTGCGTAGCCCAAATACAAAAGCGTCTTTTGCTGGGTTGCATTCAAACTCGCCCCCGCCCCCTTTGATGACAGTCAGATTCCTGTCCCCCAAAAGAGCCGCAGCACGTGATTGGAGGCCGCGGTAACTGGGGTGAAACACCCCCTGCACCGAAGCCAAAGCCGCCGTGGGGTTCCACATGCGAAGAACCGTATTTATGCAACTGCGAAGGCCCAGCACCTCACGCAATCTGAGCAAGCCAAAAGCAGCGGGGCTTAGTGTTTCGAGGGGCCTATACGTCAGGCCACCGCCTTCTAGCCCGACCTCCTTTATCGCAGCACGCAAATCGGCCGAGGCACTTTGGTGAGAGTTCCAACCGTGCATCACCACAGTATACCCTGCCAAGGCAACCACCTTGGCCGCCAACAAAAAGAGAGGCGCACCGCGCGTGCGGCCAGCGGCATAACAAGGCCAATCTAGGTCGGCTTTGGGCAGCGGCGCAATCGACTCGCGCAGAGCCGCAGTAAATCCGGCAATTTCCTCATCTGTCTCGCCGCGGAGCCGCATCACCATCAAAAGCGCGCCAACAGCTTCTGGATCAGCTTTATCGGCAAGGATGAGGCCCATGGCCTCTGTGGCTTCGCCCTGCGTTAAGCTACGCGCACGCCCTTTGCCTTGGGCAACGATCCGGACAAAAGGCGCGAGGGTCATTCTGCTGCCATCGGAATACGGGCCTCATCCAACAAACGCGCCAATTCAGGTTTGCAAGACCCGCAACTTGTGCCTGCACAGGTGGCCGTGCCCAAAGCTTCAATGCTCCCAGCACCCGCTGCAATCGCTTCGCGCAGGGTGTTGATGCCCACATTGAGACACGCACAAACCGTTGCTCCGGGGTCTACTTGATCCGCACCGCTGCGCCCCGCAAGCGCCTGTAGGGCCGAAGTGTCTGTCCCGATGAGAGACACCGCATAGGCCCGTGCCAGCGTCACAGGCTCTGAAGCGGCATAAAACAATCCGACCAGCTTTTCTCCGTCATGAAACGCCACACGCGTCTGTTGGGTGCTTTCATCCCGCATGAGTGACGCATTGCCCGTTTCCAAGGATAGCAAGCTGCGCACCAGCTCTTCCCAATCAGCTGGCGGGGTAAGCCCCGCAAACTCGCCCTGCCACCCCGTCAATGTGCGCGCGACCGCAGCATAATCACCTTGGGGCTGGATCGGATCCAGCGAGGCTGCGAAACCATACCAGCTTGCAGAGTATTTCTTTACCGTGACTTGGCTCATCTTGGAGGCAGGTTGCCCCGAAACAGGGTCGACCACGGGTGCGGCGAGGTTGTTAATCCAACTCGCGCTGCTTTGTTGCCGCGTCCAGTGCATTGGGGCAAACACTTGCTGTTTTGCTGTACGATCGGTGATCAAAGCACGTAAGACAGATGTGCCATATTGGTTGCTCAAAGTGACAAGATCGCCCTCGCCTACCGAAAGGCGTGCCGCATCATCGGGATGGATTTCCGCGTAAGGCTCAGCCAAATGCGCCCCAAGGCGGGGCGCTTTGCCGCTGCGTGACATAGTATGCCACTGATCGCGGTTGCGTCCGGTATTAAACGTAAACGTACCCCGTTGCTGAGGTTGAGGCGCGCGAATGGGCAACATCTTTGCTTTTCCATCGGCGTGGAAAAATTTCCCGTCCGCAAAGAACCTCTGCCCGTTTTTGGGCCACTGGGTGGGGATGAGGTTGTCATAGTCGATTTCTTCAAAACCGCTCAGATCGAGGTCGCGCTCAAACTCGCGCGTGGCTTTTGACAGCGCGACAAACTCGGCAAAAACTTCGGCAGGGGATGAATAGCTGAACGCATCCCCCCACCCCATTCGGCTGGCAACTTGGCTGATGATCAACCAATCTGGCCGTGTCTCACCGGGTGCAGGCATGAACGCACGTTGGCGCGACATCCGACGCTCGGAGTTGGTAACCGTTCCGTTTTTCTCACCCCACCCCGCCGCAGGGAGCAAAACATCAGCGAGATCGCCAGTATCGGTCCGCGCGTTGATTTCAGATACGGCAACAAACGGCACGGCCTTAATCGCCTCTGCGACACCATCAGCGTCCGGCAAGCTGACAGCAGGGTTTGTTGAGATCACCCATAGCGCTTTGATCTTGCCACTTGCGCAGGCTTGAAACAGGTCAACCGCCTTTAGCCCCGCCTCTGAAGCGATCGTCGGGCTTTGCCAAAAGGCTTGAACGCTTGCGCGGTGATCAGGATTTTCAATGTCGAGGTGATTGGCAAGGATATTGGCCAATCCGCCAACTTCGCGCCCGCCCATGGCATTGGGTTGCCCAGTCACCGAAAATGGGCTGCACCCAGGCTTGCCGATGCGGCCCGTTGCAAGATGGCAGTTGAGGATCGCGTTCACCTTGTCGGTTCCAAAACCGGATTGGTTCACGCCTTGCGAATAGACTGTCACAACCTTCTCTGTTCCAGCCCATAGTGCAAAGAAACTGTCGAGTTCCTCTTGTGAGAGGCCACTATCCAGCGGGTTGGTCAAACGCGCCTGTTCAACTGCTTCGCTGTGCCCGTTTACATGATGTTTCAGATAGTCGTGATCAAGGGCATCAGTATCGGCCAAATGAGCAAGGAGGCCGTTGAAAAGCGCCGCGTCACCATCTGGAAGAATGCGCAAATGCTGGTCGGCCAAACCTGTTGTTGCCGTCTTGCGCGGATCAACATTCACAATTTTCAGCGCAGGGCGTGCCGCCTTGGCCGCCGAAATTCTTTGGTGCAATACTGGGTGACACCACGCAAGGTTTGAGCCAACCAGAACGATAAGATCGGCCTGCTCAAGGTCTTCATAAATTGCTGGCACAGTATCGGTACCAAAGGCGCGCTTGTGCCCTGCCACAGAGGAGGCCATGCAAAGGCGCGAATTCGTGTCGATATTTGCGGACCCGACAAAGCCTTTCATAAGCTTGTTGGCGACATAATAGTCTTCGGTAAGGATCTGCCCCGAAGCATAAATTGCCACGCTATCAGGCCCATGATCGCGAATTGCATCGCCGAATTTTTGCGCAACCAAGTCTAGCGCATCGTCCCAAGCAGCATCGCGCCCAGCGACTTTTGGCGTTAAGAGACGGCCTTCAAGGCCGATCGTTTCCCCCAACGCCGCCCCTTTTGAACAAAGACGCCCGAAATTCGCAGGGTGATCCGGATCGCCTTTGATCGTACCATCTGGCCCTGCCAGCAGACCACAGCCAACACCACAATATGGGCAAACTGTTTTGGTCAGGCTCATGCGACGGCCCTTTGTTTTAGAAACGCCACATCCAGCAGGATGCACCCGTCTTCGACGCGTGCAGGATAGGTTGCCACTTGGCCTTCATCCGCCCCCTGCGCTTTGCCGGTTTCCAGCGAGATCACCCAATTGTGCAACGGGCAGGTCACCTCTGAGCCATGAACAATCCCGTCTGCCAACGGCCCTTTCTTGTGGGGGCAGGCATTGTCGAGGGCAAAGACCTTGTCTTCTGATGTACGGAACACTGCGACACAGCCATGCGCTGTTTTGATCAGCCGTGCCCCGCGTTGTGGCACTGCATCCAGCGCGGCGATATTGATCCAGTCGCTCATTCTGCGGCCTCCAATGTAAGATCAGCCAAAGGTTCATATGGCGCAGATTCCGCCACATGTTCGGCCCATGGGTCTTTGCGATAGATAGATTGAGAAAGGTCAAAACGGGCAGCAAGTGCCGCACGGGTTTCAAGGTCAGCCATCTGCTCCTGAATCCATTCCAATCCAACCTTGTCCATCCACTTGTAGATGCGATCAAGGTATTTGGCGTTTTCGCGATAGGACTGTGTGACGGCTTTGACCACCTCGATGACTTCCGCTTCGGTTGGCACCTGACACAGCAGCACGGTCTCGCGCACGTCCATGCCCGCAGCGCCACCGATGCTAATCTGGTAACCGCTGTCCACACAGACGATGCCGATATCCTTACAGGTCGCCTCGGCACAGTTGCGCGGACAACCAGACACGCCCAACTTGAGCTTATGCGGCGTCCACGACCCCCACAGGATTTTTTCCAATTGAATACCAAGGCCTGTGCTGTCTTGGGTTCCGAAACGGCAATGGTCGGTCCCAACACAGGTTTTCACCGTACGCAGACCTTTTGAATAAGCGTGTCCAGAAACCATCCCCGCCTTGTTCAGATCATCCCAGATCGCGGGTAAATCTTCACCCTTAACGCCCAATAGATCAATCCGCTGCCCACCTGTCACTTTTACCGTTGGCACGTCGAACTTATCGGCAGCATCCGCAATCGCGCGCAGCTCGTCTGGCGTGGTGATCCCGCCCCACATGCGTGGCACAACGCTAAAGGTACCATCCTTTTGGATGTTGGCGTGTTTACGTTCATTGACAAAACGCGACTGCGGATCATCCTGATACTCTTCTGGCCAGTCAGCCAGCAGATAAAAGTTCAGTGCAGGGCGGCACACGTGGCAGCCGCAGGATGTTTTCCACCCGCATTCCTGCCAAACCGCTGGCATTGATTTCAGCTCTTGGCTTTTGATCATGCGGCGCACGTCTTCGTGGGTCATGTCGGTGCAACCACAGACGCTGGCTGCGGCGGGGATGACGAAATCATCTCCCAATGTGACGGCCAAGACCTGCTCGACCAACCCTGTACATGTCCCGCAAGAGGCGCTTGCCTTGGTTGTTGCTTTGATCCCTGCTAGGTCCGTAGAGCCTGCGGCGATCGCGTCCTCGATCTCTCCTTTGCAAATGCCGTTACACCCACAGATTTCCGCATCACGCGGTAAGGCTGCAACGGCTGAGAGCGGGTCCGAGGGGGCACCCCCCTGATAGGCAGGTCCAAAGATCAGCGTTTCGCGCATATCAGAGATATCTGTCTTGTCGCGGATCAGCCCGAAGAACCAGTTGCTGTCTGCCGTGTCACCATACATGACCGCGCCAATCACCACATCGCCCTCCAGCACCAAACGGCGATAAACGCCACGTGCAGGATCACGGAACACAATATCTTCGCGCCCTTCGCTTTCAGCAAAATCGCCCGCGCTGAACAGATCACAACCCGTGACCTTCAACTTGGTCGACAGTTCTTTTTGAACGAATTGCGCCTCTTCACCCATTAGGGTTTTAGCGACAACTTTGGCCTGATCATACAGCGGCGCAACAAGGCCAAAGATCGCCCCGTCGTGTTCCACACATTCGCCAACTGCCAGAATATCGGTGTCAGACGTGTTCATCTGATCGTCGACATGAATGCCCTTGCCCACGGCTAGACCCGCCTCTTGGGCCAGCGCAACATTGGGACGGATGCCTACGGCCATAACCAACAGATCACAGGGCAGCTCTGTGCCATCATCCAGCAACAGCGCCTTGACCTTGCCATTCTCGCCCAAGATTTCCTTGGAGTTGGCCGAACATTTAACTGTGATGCCCTTGTCCACCAGTGCCTTGCGCAGCAGATAGCCTGCCGCCTCGTCCAGCTGGCGTTCCATCAGGTGGCCCATGATATGCACAACCGTCACGTTGACGCCGCGCGCAGCCATCCCCGCGGCGGCCTCAAGCCCCAACAAACCACCACCAATCACAACACAAGAGTTGTCAGGCCCAAGGTCCATCATCCGCTGGGTATCTTCGAGGTCACGGTAGGCAATCACGCCTTCCAGATCGTGACCGGGCAGCGGGATCATAAACGGGTTAGAGCCTGTGCCGAACAGCAGTTTATCATAGGGCAAGACATCGCCATTCGCAGCCGTAACCGTTTTAGCAACGCGATCAATCGAAGCGATCGTTTCCCCGAACCGGCAAGTCACTTTGTTTTCAGCGTACCACGCATCATCATGCGTAACGATTTCTTCGTAGGTTTTTTCACCCGACAAAACAGGCGACAACATGATCCGGTTATAGTTGCCGCGTGGCTCGCTATTGAACAACGTGACATCAAAATCAGCCTCGGCGTCGTTCAGGTGTTCCAGCACACGGCCAGAGGCCATGCCCGCACCAATTACAATCAATTTCTGGGTCATGTCTTACTCCGCCGCAATCTTGCTGGGTTTCGGTTTGGGTTTTGCGCCATGCTCGTACTCTTCAAGGAAATCCAGAACCTCGGCGCGGTAGGTGTAATAATCAGGATGCTCCAGCAGCGCCTTGCGGGTACGCGGGCGGGGCAGTTTTACATCAGTGATTTTGCCGATCGTTGCTTGTGGCCCGTTTGTCATCATGACAACGCGGTCAGCCAATAGGATCGCCTCGTCCACATCATGGGTTACACAGACAGCGGTCACTTTGGTCCGCGACCAAACCTCCATCAGCACTTCCTGCAGCTCCCAACGGGTGAGGCTGTCAAGCATCCCGAAGGGTTCATCCAGCAGCAAAAGTTTTGGGGACAAAGCAAAGGCCCGCGCGATGCCCACGCGCTGCTTCATCCCGTTAGACATGGAGCTGGCCTCCTTATCCATGCTGTCGGCCAGCCCTACCCGTTCAAGGTAATATTCGATGACGTCCTGACGTTCTGCCTGCGACGCTTTTGGGTAAACCTTATCCACACCAATCGCCACGTTTTCCTTGGCTGTGAGCCATGGGAACAAGTTGGGCGATTGAAACACAACGGCGCGCTCAGGATCCGCGCCCTCGACGCTCCAGCCATCCAGCTTGATCGCGCCTTTGCTAATCGGGTTCAGGCCAGCAGCCATAGTCAGAACCGTGGATTTACCACAACCCGAGTGACCGATGAGGCTGATGAATTCACCCTTTTTCACCTTCAGGTCAAAGTCTTCGACAACGGTCAGCGGCCCTTTTGGGGTCGGGTAAACTTTGTGAAGCTGAGAGAAGGTCAGGTAGCGCTCTTCGATGCCCCCTTCTTGTGCTTTGACGACCGCCGCAGGGACCGAGTGGATCGGCGTCACGTCTGGCAACATGCGGGTGTCTTCGACCTTGGCCGCGATACCAACATCCATAAGGTAGTTGGTGACCTTGATCCGCAAAGCCTTGAACGTTTCGTCGTTGTTCATCGCTGCGCGGTCACGCGGGCGCGGGATGTTTACCGTTACTGGATCGGCCAATGTCCCATCAGGGTTCAGCGGGATAATGCGGTCCGCCAACAGGATTGCCTCGTCCACATCATTGGTGATCAGGATACAGGTCTTTTTGTCTGTCTCCCAAATATCAAGGATTTCATCCGCTAGATTGGCGCGGGTCAGAGCGTCTAACGCGCTGAGCGGCTCATCCAGCAAAAGCATCTCTGGGTTCATCGCCAGCGCCCGCGCAACCGATACCCGCTGGCGCATCCCGCCAGACAATTCGGATGGGCGGCGCGATGTCGCGTGCGACAGGCCAACCATGCCGACATAGTGGTCGATCTTGGCCTGACGTTCGTCTTTTGACAACTTGGGGAATACCGCATCAACGGCAAGGCCCACATTTCCACCAACAGTAAGCCAAGGCATCAAGGAATAGCTTTGGAAAACCAAACCCCGCTCGGGGCCAGGGCCGGCAATTGGTGCACCTTTGAAGGTAACGCTGCCTGTATCTGGCGTTTCAAGGCCGGCGATCAGGTTCATCAGCGTTGATTTACCTGTCCCCGAGAACCCAAGGATCGCGACGAACTCACCCTCTTTGATATCTAGGTTGATATCTTTCAGGACCTCGTTGCGGGCCGTGCCTTGGCCAAAACCTTTGGAGACGTTTTCGAACTTGAGAATGCTCATGTCGGATTACCTGTTCTCTGTGAAGGTGAACATGGATTGCAGCGCAAACATCACGCGATCCAAAAGGAAGCCGATGATGCCGATGGTAAAGACCGCGACCATGATTTTAGCGAGGGATTGCGAAGAACCGTTCTGGAATTCATCCCAGACAAACTTCCCAAGGCCCGGGTTCTGCGCCAGCATTTCCGCCGCAATCAGAACCATCCAGCCAACACCCAAAGACAGGCGCAAACCGGTAAAGATCAAAGGCAAAGCGGATGGCAAAACCAGTTTGGTAATCTTAGAATAGGTGCTCATCTTGAGAACTTTGGAAACGCTGACCAGATCTTTATCAATCGAGGACACACCAAGGGCTGTGTTAATCAGCGTTGGCCATAGAGAACAAAGCGTTACAGTGATGGCCGACACAAGAAACGACTTGGTGAACATACCGTCATTGGTGGCATAAACAGCCGAAACAACCATCGTCACAATCGGCAACCATGCCAGCGGGCTGACCGGTTTGAAAATCTGGATAATCGGGTTGATCGCCGCATTGGCCGTGGCCGACAGACCCGCGAGAATACCCAGAGGGATCGCAATGATGGAACCAATCAAAAAGCCAAAGAAAACGGTCGTGATCGACGTCCAGATCTGTTGGTAATAGGTCGGCTTACCCGTATAGATCCGCTGTTTTACCTTATCTTCTTTGCCTTCGGCAATCAGCTTGGCGTTGCGCTCATCCTGACGCACATAAAACGCCGCTTCTTTCTCGCGTTCCCGCACCGCATCGGCGTTCAAATTGATCGCCTGCTCCCAAACTTGGGCTGGACCAGGGATCGCCCCCAGCGATGTTTGAACCTTTGGCGCCAAGGTCGCCCATGCGCCAAGGAAAACCAAAATGGCCAGCAAAGGCACACCTAACAGGCGCCAGATTTCTGACATTTGCGCACGCGGGTTATCACCTGCAGCAGCTTTGAGTATCGGTGTGAGCCACGCCAGCCCCAGCACCTGAAACCATGCATCGGCTTTGTTAATCCGCGTGAACAGGCGGGCGCGGCGGGCTTCTGATTCAAGTGTTTCTGGGTCGATGGCGGTCATGTTGAAACCTGTGATCTAGAGGAATTGAAAAGGGAGGTACCCACCCCGCAATGCGGGATGGGCAAGGGTTTTAGCCTTTGATTTCGGAACCCGAGACGATTTGTTCGCCTTTCAGGCCAATCGGCAGGCTGTCGAGGTAAGCGTTAGGCGTGCGGCCATCGTAAGGGATGCCGTCGATGATATCTTCGGCAGGTGTTGGCGCTTTGAAACCGTCACTATCCCAAGGGAAGTCCGCTTCGTTTGCCATGCCATCATCAACCAGCATACGTGCCGCATTCAGGTAGATGTCTGGGCGGTAAACCGATTTAGCCGTGTCAATGAACCACTCATCAGACTTTGGCTCGGCAATTTGCCCCCAACGGCGCATCTGGGAGAGATACCAGATCGCGTCGGAATAGAACGGGTATGTCGCGTTATAGCGGAAGAACACGTTAAAGTCGGGCACTTCACGCACGTCGCCTTTTTCGTATTCGAACGTCCCTGTCATCGAGTTGGCGATAACTTCGGCGTCCGCACCCACATATTCGGAACGTGCCAGCATTTCCACAGCCGCTTCGCGGTTGGCGTTGTCGTTTTCATCCAACCAGATCGCAGCGCGGATCAGCGCCTTGGTCAAAGCGATCGTTGTGTTCGGGTTTTCCTCCGCGAACTCAGCCGAGATGCCGAATACTTTCTCTGGGTTGTTTTTCCAAAGCTCATAATCGGTTACAACTGGCACACCGATGCCTTTGAACACGGCCTGCTGGTTCCAAGGCTCACCAACGCAATACCCAAAGATGGTGCCAGCTTCCATTGTGGAAGGCATCTGCGGCGGAGGTGTTACACTAAGGAAAACATCGGCGCCGATCTGGCCGGTCACATCCTCGGGCGAATAATAACCCGGCTCGATCCCGCCAGCGGCCAACCAATAGCGCAGCTCGTAGTTGTGCGTAGAAACAGGGAAAACCATGCCCATGTTAAACGGAACACCGTCATCTTTGTATTTTTCAACAACCGGTTTTAGCGCTTCGGCGCTGATCGGGTGTTGTGGGCGGCCATCGTCCATCTTTGGAACGTTCGGCTTCATCTGCTCCCAAATATCATTGGAAACCGTGATACCGTTACCGTTCAGATCCATCGAGAAAGGCGTGATAATGTGGGCTTCGGTCCCGTAACCGATGGTAGCCGCCAAAGGCTGACCCGCAAGCATATGCGCGCCGTCCAGCTGACCATCAATCACACCATCCAGCAGAACTTTCCAGTTCGCTTGTGCTTCCAGCGTTACAAACAGGCCTTCATCTTCGAAATACCCATTCTCATACGCAACAGCCAAAGGCGCCATATCTGTCAGTTTGATAAAGCCGAATGTCAGTTCGTCTTTTTCAAGGTCCAGAACATCCGCCATGATGGGGCTGGCGCAAAAGACTGTAGAGGCGATAAGCCATTTTAGTTTTTTCATTTTTTCTTTCCCTGTGGAAACGCAAAAAGCCGCAAGACTGCAACATGCGGGAGGAGGTGCATGCACAATCGAGCGGCTTTGCTCTTCTATTCGTTAGCTGACAGCATCGTCAGCCGGATCAGGCATCTTTGCCTTGTAGGTTATCTTGGCCTTGTTAATGGCTCTGCTCCAGTGGCACCCCTTGCGGACGCAGCATTTTTTCGCCGCAAAGCGGCATTTGCCTAAATTTGTGGCTATCTGCCCCCGCCAAAGTCGAAAATCGCGCCATTAAAAAACCGGTCTGGGCCAAGAATCATCTCGCCTTTGGTCGAAGCGACAGCTGTTTCCCGCAACATTTCGCCCTCGACTTTCTCGGAAGCCGCGGGAATCCCCGCACCGATCGGCGCCAAAGCTTCTCTGTATATATCACTGCGAAACGTCGCGCAGGCCGCCTTGCGGGCCACGCTTTGATCAAGCCCATGCCAGCGCGCTAGAATATCCGCAATCCAGCAGGCTTGGCTGCGCCATGGGAAATTGGCCGCGTTTTTATGAAAGCGCAAAAACCGCTCTGATTGCTGGGCGGGGTGACCCTGCCTTGTCACGATCCGACCGCTAAGCGCGGGGTCAATCGCATGATCAGGCAAATCCAAATGGTGACTGCGCGCAAGAATTTCGGCGGCCAAAGGTGTGCTTTCTGGCTTATCCAGCCAATTTGCCGCCTTATATATAGCACGGATCATAGCATGGCACAGCTCAGGGTTCTTCCCCGCCCAGCCATGCCGAACGCCTAAAACTTTCTCTGGGGCAAATTCCCAGATACTAGATCCCGGCAAGATCAGCGTCGCATCACTTTGCTGAACAGCGACTGAACCCCAAGGCTCACCCACACAAAACATGTCCAGCGTTCCATCTCTTACCGCATCCGCCATTTTGGATGGTGGCACTGTGACGATCTCGATCCGGTCGGCAGAAAACTCAGGCGCATCCGACAGCCATGTCTCAAGCAACATTCGATGCATGGAAAACGGAAAAGGCACGCCAATCCGCAAGGTTTGGGACGCCACCTCAAACAAGGCCTTTGATGTAGCCCGAGGATTATCAAAACTGTTTACCCACCCAGAGGCCTGCATTTTGCGGCTCAGGTTTTCTGACGCGCCAATAACCGTACCATTCACCGACAAAACCATCAGCGCATCGATTTGGGCAGGCATTGCCCCAACCCCAAGCGTCATAGCAACGGGCATCGGGGAAAGCATATGCGCAAAATCGACATGCCCGAGGGCAAGCATATCCCGCAGGGCCGACCACGAAGGCTGCTTCACCAAACAAAGGTCAAGCCCCTCTTGGGCTGCAAACTTTAATTCCTTTGCGATAATCAACGGCGCACAATCAACCAGCGGAAGGTAGCCACAAGAAACAGGTGTAAGTGTCATTGCAATAGGTCCGCCGCCGTTACCAGAGCCGTCGCAACATCGATCACTTTCCGCCCCTGATCCATCGCGGTTTTACGCAAAAGGGTATAGGCTTCATCTTCGGAAATATTGCGCGCGGCAATCAAAAGCCCCTTTGCCCGATCTATGGTTTTACGATCAGCAAGTGCCTGCTTTGCTGCATCCAGTTCCGAATGCATTTTCGCAATCATCTTGAACCGCGCGATGGCCGTTTCAAGTACGGGTTTGATCCGGTCTTTTTGCAATCCATTAACAACATAGGCGCTAACCCCCGCAGAGATAGCCGCCTGCGTCATCACCTCATCCGTATGATCGACAAACATCGCAACCGGTCGATTATGCGCATTCGTCACTGTGCCAAGATGTTCCAGCGTATCGCGATCAGGGTTGGCAAGGTTAACAAGAACAATATCCGGATTTTGCTGCGCAAGCGTTTTCTCAAGATCCGCAGCCGAGGCAATCACCGTGACTTGGCTCCAGCCACCCTCCATCAGCGCGTCCAAAATCTCGCTTGCTTTCGCTTGGTCGGGTTCAACCACTAGTATTTTCAAATCAGTGCGCACAGCTTCTGAATAGGCAGGTTCACGCATGTGAAACCACCAAGGCACAGCCACGACAGCCGCAAGCGCGCCAGAATGCCCAATTTTATCGCTACCCGACCTAGACCCGCCTAATAAGCAAGCAATTAAAGAAGGCGAGCATCATACAGAGCAATCGAACCCTTTGCCGCCCAAGCAAAGAGCGCGGCGATACTATTTGATCACCCTTGCATTACCGCAGTCGCTTCCACTTCGACCTTGAACTCCTCTCGGGTGAATCCGCTCACGATGATCAGCGTGGATGCAGGCTTAACCGCACATCCCGCCAGCCACTCATCGCGCACGGCCATATAATCAGCAAAGAAAGCGCGATCTGTAACAAATGCGCTAAGGCGAACGATATCGCCGCGACCACAACCCGCCTCAGTCAGAATTGCGTCAATATTGGCAAAACACTGCTCTGCTTGTTGGCGCACTTCAACAGCACAAGTTCCGTCTGGGGCAAGCCCAAGCTGCCCTGACGTGACAACCAGATGGCCCAACCGCGCCGTTTTGATCCCATGATTATAGTCGCCAAATGGCGGCGCGATTCCGATGGGGTTGAGAGCTGTTGCCATGAACGGGAGACCTGCACAAAAGGAATTTCGAGTCACCCCTGCATGCCATAACGGGTCAATCCACACATAATGCGCACCTAAATTTCGGCCAAATAAGTCTGTAAGCGCTTAGTTTACAAGCAGCGGAGAGCGGGACGCCCATTTGATAGGCTAAATCGCGCAGGAGTTCATGGAATTTCAACATCTACCCTGCCCCCAATTCAAAAACCCCGATTAGAATCGTCTGCGGAGTTCACCTCAGGAGATTTTCATGACCCTCAAGCAATCCCTAACTTTTGCGTCCCTCACCGCAATATGCGCGACCACCGCGATGGCGCAGGACCTTACGCCTGTTTCATTTGGCACCAACTGGTTGGCGCAGGCCGAACACGGCGGATTTTACCAATCTGTCGCCGACGGCACCTATGCGGAATGCGGGCTAGACGTCACAATTCTTCCGGGTGGCCCGCAGGTCAATAACCGCGCGTTGATGTTGGCAGGCCGCATCGATTACCACATGGGCGGCGACCTATTGCAGGCTTTCAACGCCGCCAAAGAGGGCATTCCGGTGGTTGCTGTTATGGCCGCTTTCCAGAAACACCCGCAGGTGATCATCGCACATCCAGGCAAGGCTAAAACATTCGAAGATCTAACAGATCTGACCCTTCTCATCGGCGATAACGGATATGCATCCTACTACCAATGGATGATCGCACAATACGGGTTCACCGCTGAACAGCGACAACCCTATACATTTAACCCTGCCCCCTTCATTGCAGACGAAGGCGCGGCAATGCAGGGTTACCTATCCTCTGAGCCTTATGTGATCGAAACAGAAGCAGGCTTCGTGCCCGATATCTTTTTGATCGCGGATGCAGGGTATTCCACTTACGCCACAACAGTCGAAACCATGGCCGATACCATCGCCGAACACCCCGAACAGGTTAAGTGTTTTGTCGAAGGATCAATCGCGGGTTGGTATAACTACCTCTACAATGACAACGCCGACGCCAATGCGATGATCATGGAAGCCAATCCAGACATGACACAGGACAAGATCGATTTCGCGATCTCAAAGATGTTGTCTGAAGGGATCGTGGATAGCGGAGATGCCCTTGAGCTGGGAATTGGTGCGATGACCGATGCGCAGATCACGGACTTCTATACTAAAATGGTCGAAGCCGGCGTTATCGAAGGCGATCTGGACTTCTCGGCGGCTTATACAACCGAATTCGTCAACGCCAAATACGGCATGGACCTTCGGTAACTATTGCCAAAACAGAACGACAAGGGCGGCATCCCTCGCCCTTGTCTCTGCTTATGAAAGTTTGAGATGTCCAATACCTCATCAATCCCGCCACTGGGACAGCGCAACCAGCTGTTAACGATGTCTAATATCGACAAGGTTTTCAATGGCAATGTCCAAGCTCTCAAAGACCTTAACCTCACCGTAAATCAAGGTGATTTCATTTCTCTCCTTGGCCCGTCTGGCTGCGGAAAATCGACAGCATTGCGCCTGATTGCGGGGCTAATGCGCCAGACCTCCGGACAGATCGCATGGAATGGCGGATTGAACGACGGTGATCTGGGCGTTGTTTTCCAAGAACCCACATTGATGCCGTGGGCGACCGTAGAACAAAACGTCTGGTTACCACACCGCTTGCGCGGAAAGTCCCTGACCGAAGTGCGAGGCGAGATTATGTGGGCGCTAAAAATGGTGGGGCTGGAAAATTTTCAAAGATCCTACCCTCGTGAATTGTCGGGCGGCATGAAAATGCGGGTGTCGATTGCCCGCGCGCTGGTCACGCAACCACGCCTGATCCTGATGGACGAACCCTTTGCCGCGCTTGATGAGATAACCCGCCACAAACTCAACAACGATCTGTTAAAGCTGCGCGACAAACTAAAATGTACCGTTATTTTTGTGACCCATTCCGTATTTGAATCGGTGTTCCTATCTGACCGTATTGTCGTGATGGCGGCGCGCCCGGGGCGGGTCTCTGCCGAAGTGAATGTCGATGCCCCCTATCCGCGCACCGAAGCATTCCGCACCTCCGCAGATTATGCCGAGCTTTGCCGCAAAGCTTCTGATGCGCTGCACGGCGCGATGAACCAACACGGCGAAAGGGCCTCCGCATGAGCGTTACCGATATGCAATCCGCTCCCGTTGTTGACGCCGAAGAACAGCAACTTGCCAAGGCCAAACGCCGTGAAAGCATCGCAAAATGGGCGCTGCCCGTAATCATGTTGGTTCTGGCAATCGCTATTTGGGACCGGATCGTCGTCTGGAACGGCATTCCCCATTATATCCTACCGCGTCCGGGACTGGTCATTCAGACCCTCATTGATGATTGGGCAATGTTGTCTGATGCTCTTTGGGTAACGGTCAAAATTACGCTAATGGCGCTTGGCGTTGCTGTTGCCGGGGGTGTCGGCCTTGCGGTTTTGTTCACACAGTCGCGCTTTTTTGAAATGGCGTTTTATCCCTTTGCTGTGATCCTACAGGTCACACCCGTTGTCGCCATTGCGCCGCTCATCTTTATTTACGTGGACAATCGCCTTGCAGGATTGCTGCTTTGCGCATGGATCGTTGCGTTTTTTCCGATCCTGTCCAACACGACGCTTGGATTAAACTCTACAGATCATAACCTGCGCGACCTTTATAAAATCTACGGTGCGACACGGTGGCAGAGGCTGCGTTTTTTGCAGTTGCCAACAGCCTTGCCTTATTTCCTCGGCGGGCTTCGTATTGCGGGGGGGTTGTCTTTGATCGGCGCTGTGGTTTCAGAATATGTCGCCGGCACGGGAGGCATTGGCTCAGGCCTCGCATTTCGTATCCTCGAAGCGGGCTATCGCCTTAATATTCCGCGCATGTTCGCAGCACTTTTGTTGATCGCTGTTACCGGGGTCATCATATTTGCATTGGCTTCGCTTCTTAGTCACGCGCTTTTACACAAATGGCATGAAAGCGCCATCAAACGGGAGAATTAATGGAATTTTGCGTTTTGCCCAGCGGCGCGAAGAAACTTCGAAATGTCACGGTTCCGGCCTGCTTTTTAGGCCAAACGGGTGACCTGATTACCACAGATATAACCATCAAAGATGGCGCGATTACATCAACGGACGCTGGGCAACCGGCCGAAACTGTAATCGATATGAAAGGCGCAATGGCCCTGCCGTGTTTTGTCGATATGCACACGCATTTGGACAAAGGGCATATCTGGCCCCGCGCATCCAATCCCGACGGCACCTTCACGGGCGCCTTAACTACAGTGCGTGCTGACCATGTAAATTGGTCCGCCGAAGATGTTGAGCCTCGGATGGATTTCGCCCTGCGCTGCGCTTTTGCGCATGGCACCAAGGCCATCCGAACCCATATTGACAGTGGCGATGGCCTAGCCTCGTCATCCTTTGCTGTCGTTGAGAAAATGCGAGAAAAGTGGCGGGGCAAGATCGAGTTGCAGGCCTCCTGTTTGGTCGCGATCGAACAGGTTTTTCGCGATACTGGCGATTTTCCCAACACGGCCAAAATCATCGCCGACGGGGGGCACACGCTGGGTGCTGTGACCTATCCGGTGCCCGATCTACAAGAGAGACTGAACGACTTTTTCCATTTTGCGCAGGCTTACAACCTTGATGTGGATTTCCACGTCGATGAAACCAATGACCCCACATCCGACACCCTGCGCACGATCGCCCAAACCGTCTTGGCGCTTGGGTTCAAGAACAAGGTTACAGTTGGGCATTGCTGTTCAATTTCAGTTATGCCCGATGACGTCGCCGCCGAGATCATTGCATTGGTCGCCAAGGCGGGCTTGTTCGTGGTGTCCCTGCCAATGTGCAATATGTATTTGCAAGATCGCGAGGCCGGCCGCACCCCGCGCTGGCGCGGTGTGACCATGGCCCACGAACTTAGGGCCGCTGGTGTTAATGTCTCGTTTGCATCTGACAACACGCGTGATCCGTTCTATGCCTACGGGGATCTCGATATGATCGAGGTCATGCGCGAGGCCACGCGGATTTGTCATTTAGACCATGGCTTAACCGATTGGCCTGCCGCCTTTGTTAGCAATCCGGCGCAGGCTTGCGGGTTTGAAGTACCAAGCCTAACCGCTGGTGCTTCTGCCGATCTCATCTTGTGCAATGCGCGAACGTGGACCGAGTTTTTCGCCCGCCCCCAGTCGGACCGGATCGTCCTGCGTGACGGTGATCCGATTGATCGCACATTACCTTCTTATTCCGAACTCGACCCGATTGTGAGCTAATCCATGCCCCCCAATTTCGCTGAAGCAAAAGCAAAACTTTCCCACCTAGACATGGAGGAAAACCCAGCCACCATCCGCAACAAATCGCGGGACTTTTTCTGGTACTCTCCTGTTCTAAAGGACGCGATGGACCACCTTGAAGCGGATTTCGTCATCAACGCCAAATCCGAAGACGAAATCATCGAAATCCTCAAAGTCTGCTACGCCCATGATGTTCCCGTCACCATGCGGGGCGGAGGAACGGGCAACTACGGGCAAGCCATGCCGCTGGCTGGTGGCTGTGTGATCCACGTTGCCAAAATGAACAAAATCAAAGAAATCGGCGCTGGTTTCGTTGTCGTCGAACCAGGTGCCGTCATCAAAGAACTCGATGATGAGTTAAAGGAAAAAAGCGGCCAAGAGTTGCGCATGTTCCCCTCCACCTACTCCCAAGCTACGATCGGTGGGTTTATTGCTGGTGGGTCT